>JAIKXV010000100.1 GCA_024683935.1 Lachnospiraceae bacterium
AGATAATACTCTGATATACCTTTTCTGTTTGAGCACCCGATAGGATGCTCTGTTTGTCATGCTATTTTCAAGGAACTGATTGCCGGGAATAAGTCCCGACCACTATTCAAATCGCATTTCTGCGTTTGGATCAAAAAACATCATTTTCTACTTGACTTCTAATAGTTAGTCTTTCGTAAAATAAGATCTGGCTGCATCCTGCATTATAAATACCTGATAAGGCTCAGGATTCGGAGGGTGGCAGCGCCGGGGCGATAGCCATGGAATAGTTCGTGTAATACACGCAGAATCCGGGTTTTGACCCAGCCGGCTTCTTCACTTCCTTTTTCATTACATAGTCAATCTCGACCTTCGACTGATCCCTGCCCTTACTGAAATATGCCGCCAGAGCTCCCGCTTCATTAAAAGCCCTGTCAGGAATGGATGAGGGATCCGCATTTCCTGTTTTAAGTATAACATGAGATCCGGGAAATTTCTTTGAATGAAACCACCAGTCATTTCCCGATGCGAATTTGAAGGTGAGGTAATCATTCTGAAAATTATTCTTGCCCACATAGAGATCGAAACCGTCGCTGGATACAAAGTGCAGGGGTTTGCCGCCCTCCGGCTTTTTCTTCCCCTTTGAAAGACCCTTGCCCCTTATATAGCCGGCTTCCATAAGCTCGCGACGCACTTCCTCTATATCCGCTTCATTCTCTATGGTATCGAGAGAAGCCTGGACAGACCTTAAGTGCTGCAGATCCGCCTCCGTTTCCTTCAGCTGCTCCGTTACTGCTTCTTCCGTACGTTTCAGCTTCTGATAGCGGTCAAAGTACTTCTTAGCGTTATCAAGGGCGGTCATAGTTGGATCAAGCGGTATGGTGATATCTTCGTCCGTGTAATAATTACGGCAGGTCACGCTGCTCTCTCCGGGAGCGGCGGAATAACCGTAGGTATTTAGAAGCTCCCCGTAAACCCTGTACTTATCCTTTTTCTTTGTGCTCTCAAGCTGCTTCAGCTGGATATCATACTTCTTAACATCCCTTTCAAGTACAGTGGAAACAACCTTCCGAAGGTCAGCGGAGCGCTGTTTTATCCTCTCAGCCTTATTCTTTTCGGCATAAAATCTTTCCAGCACCTCGGAAACAGATTCGTATTTTCTGATCTCCAGATCCTCGTACTGGCTGAGATGCACTGCAGCAAAATCTAAGGGACAGGCATTTTTGTCATAAATAATCTCCGGAGAGAAATCTCCGTTCCGGATACCGTCCATAAGCGCACTGAACGCTTCATACAGCTTTTCCAAAGCATCCCGGGGAACGGATGATACGGATGAATCGCCGTCTATCCCCGCCCGGTAACAGAGTTCACTTGCCTGTACGGGAGAAATGCCTGTATAGCCGTTATAAATACACTTCATCACCTTGTCCGCACCGGCCGTAATGATTGACATAAAATCAGAAGGCTCCACATTGTCTAAAGGATCCTTCTTATTCTGTGTCTCCGGTATGAAATAAGGCCTGCCGGGCAGAACCGTCCGTACCGAGCTCACAACTTCGCTTATGTGCTTTATGCTGTCTATCACCGTATCAGTATCATCCACGAAGATGATATTGCTGTACTTGCCCATGAGCTCTATGACAAGGTATTTCTCTTTCATATCCCCCATTTCGTCCATATGCTCAATGCCTATCCTGATAACACGTTCCAGACCAGGCTGTGAAACGCTTGTAATCCTGCCGTTCTGGGCGTGCTTTCTAAGGAGCATACAGAAATTGGGAGCAGTCGCGGGACTCGTTTTATTATTGTCCGTAAAGTAAACGAAAGGGAGAGACGCAGAGACTGAAATCAACAGTCTCCGCGTCCCTCCGTCGTTTGTCTTTACGGTGATCAGTATTTCATCATTTTCCGGCTGGGCTATCTTGTATACCCGTCCGTTAAGAACTTCTTTTCTTATCTCGTGGGCGATAGCCGCAACCGTTACACCGTCAAATGCCATATATTCTTACAGAAGATCCTGATATCCGGGTACATAGAGGTGGCGGGGTATTCCGTCAACCATTACAGGAGCCACATCTCCCTGGATAAGAGGTCTTACATAGGTGATGAACTCGCTGGTAACGTATGTTCCGTCCTTTGTGATCCATTCTCTGGGAACCAGTCTCTCGTCGTTTGCGATCTTGTGAACGTCCTTAACCTCTGTTCCTGCCTGATAAGGATCGTCGGAAAGTCTTTCGATGACAACCATCTTTCCGCTGTCTCCCTCGTCAGCAGCCTTCATTGCAGCACCGCCAACCTCGTATGCTTCGAGGATGTCTACTCTGGATGAGCAGTGGCTTGCAGCTCTCTGCAGTGTTGAAAGCTCGATGGCTCTGGTCTTGCAGCCTATCTCGTTTGAAAGAAGGTCGCAGAGATATCTTGCGGTACCGGTGAGCTGCTTATGTCCGAATGCATCCACATAGTCGGTTACATTGCCAAGCTCGCTGATATAGGTTCCATCCTTGGTATGTATTCCCTCGGAAACAGCTATAACTATGGATGACTTCTTCTTCAGAAGCTCCTTGCACTTCTTTACGAATGCCTTTACATCAAAGTCAAGCTCGGGAAGGTAGATAGCGTCAGGTCCGTCACAGTCCTCGCCCTTTGAAAGTGCTGCCGCGCCGGTAAGCCATCCTGCGTTACGTCCCATGATCTCTACTATGATTATCTGGCCGTTTGAAGTCTCAAGACTCCAGCCGTCCCTTATTATCTCCTTAACAGATGTGCCGATATATTTAGCAGCTGAGCCGTATCCGGGAGTGTGGTCTGTAAGAGCCAGGTCATTATCAATGGTCTTCGGGCATCCTACAAAGCGGATCTCTGAGCCGATGACGATAGCGTAATCGGAAAGCTTCTTTATCGTATCCATGGAATCGTTTCCGCCGATGTAGATGAAGCAGTCGATCTCAAGGTCATCCAGGATCTTGAAAATCTTGTCATATACATCCCTGTCCTCATTGATTCCGGGAAGCTTATAACGGCAGGATCCGAGATAAGCAGAGGGGGTACGCTTTAAGAGCTCAGCGTCAAGCCCTGTCCTGATATGCTCGGAAAGGTCGATATAACGTCCCTCCAAAAGTCCCTGAACGCCGTGGAGCATTCCATAAACCTTGCTGTATCCCCTGTCCTTTGCTGTCCTGAACACACCTGCAAGTGATGAATTGATCGCAGCTGTGGGTCCTCCGGACTGGCCTACAATAACGTTTCTCTTTTTAACTTTAGCCATTCTTCTTCTCCTTATACTTGAAAATTGATCTATTCGGCAAACGACTGCGTCGTGAGCTTACTAAAGACGACGATTTCAAACAGAGAACAGTATATCACAGAGGTGCGTCTTTATACAATCCTAAGCCCTCTTTTCTTCGCGCATAAAATCCGTTTCCGCTGACATCAGGATGATTGTTTCCCTCTGTTATCAGGTCACGGTTTCAGCCAGTCGTACATATCCTGATACTGGCGGGCGGAAACAGACCAGGAGAAATCTGCCTGCATAGCCCTGTCTATGATCTTATTCCATTCCCTTCTGTGATTTACATATACATTGTGGGCATAATGAATGGCTCCCAGCATCTCGTGGGCATTATAGTTCGTGAACGAGAAGCCGGTGCCCTTTCCTTCGAATTCATTATAGGGTTCTACCGTATCCTTCAGGCCGCCGGTTTCACGGACGATGGGAACGGTGCCGTAGCGGAGTGCCATCAGCTGGGACAGCCCGCAGGGCTCGAAGAGCGACGGCATCAGGAAGGCATCACAGGAGCCGTAGATCTTATGGGACAATTCCTCGGAGTAATAGATATTTGCCCTGATCTTATTATTGTACTTCCAGTCATAATGACGGAACATGTTTTCATATCTTTCTTCACCGGTGCCTAAGATAACGAGCTGTATATCGTCCTGCGCTATTTCATCCATAACATATGCTATTAGATCAAAACCCTTCTGATCCGTAAGCCTGGATACTATGCCTATCATGAAGGCATCATCCCTGCGCTCCAGTCCCAGCTGGTTCTGCAGGGCTCTCTTGTTCTTTATCTTCTCTTTCCGGAAATTCTTCTGGTTATAGGTCTTATCCAGCATCTTATCGGTTTCCGGATTGTACTCTTCATAATCTATGCCGTTGACAATTCCCCGGAGATCGTGGTCGCGGGCGCGTAAAAGCCCGTCCAGCTTTTCCCCGTAGAATTCCGTCTTTATCTCCTCCGCATAGGTGCGGCTTACCGTGGTGATGGCATCGGCATACACTATTCCGCCCTTAAGAACATTGGCATCCTTATATGCTTCCAGCTTGTCCGGCGCGAAATAGTAAGGGGACAGCCCGCTGAAACGCTGAACCGTCTTCACATCCCAGCATCCCTGGAATTTCAGGTTGTGAATGGTTATAACGGATTTCATATCCCTGAAGAATTCCCCGCCTCTGAAGGAATCATGGAGATATACCGGGATCAGTCCTGTCTGCCAGTCATGGCAGTGAATGATGTCTGGATGGAAATCTATAAGGGGCAGTGCCGAGAGGACAGCCCTGGAAAAGAAGATAAATCTCTCCAGATCCCATTTTCCGTCGGTCGTATAAGGTGTATTGCCCGAAAAATAATATTCGTTATCTATGAAGTAGCAGGTGACTCCGTTCCATTCGGCCTTAAAAATGCCCACATAGGTGTTCTGACCATTGTATTCCATATAGAAATTGGTCATATACTGGAGCATGTCCTTGTACTTCTGGGCCATGCAGTTGTATTTCGGGATCATGATCCTGACATCGAAATACTCCTTGTCAAAGCATGAGGGCAGCGATCCCACCACATCCGCAAGTCCTCCGGTCTTTATAAATGGTACCGCTTCCGATGCCGCAAATAATACATTTTTCATGCTTCACCTCCTGCTTTTATATCTTTCTTTTTATCAGCGAGATCCTTCATCTCTCTGGCGTTTTCCATTACCGCATCCGTAACGCTGGCTCCTGACAGCATACGTCCCAGCTCGGATATCATTTCATCCCTTTCAAGGTTTGCGATCTCTGTCTTTGTTCTGCCGTTTTCCGCCTTCTTTTCTATAAGAAAATGATTATCCGCCATGGCAGCTATCTGCGGCAGATGGGTGATAAGGATGACCTGATGCTCCCGTGACAGCTTCAGAAGGCTCTCCGATACCTTCTGGGCAGTGCGTCCGCTGATACCGGTATCTATTTCATCAAATATCATGGTGCCTATATCATCCATATCAGCAAGCACCGTCTTCAGTGCCAGCATTATCCTGGAAAGCTCACCGCCGCTCGCCACATCCTTTAAGGGCTTCAGATCCTCTCCTAAATTGGTTGAGATCGTAAAGTATACCCGGTCCTTTCCGTCGGGACCAAAGGAATCCGTATCCTCAACACATACTTCAAAGCGGGATTCATCAAAATTCAGGGACTTCAGTCCCTCTTCCATGCTGTTACCCATAATGATGGCAGCACTCTTCCTGATTCCGCTTAAAACCCCGGCTGCCTTTTCCATTTCCCTGCGGGCTTCCTCTGTCTTTTCCTTCAGGTTATTCAGGTGTTCGTCGTAATTTGTAAGCAGCTCCAGTCTGTCCTGACGCTCGTTAAGGGCTTCAAAAATATCGTCCAGGCTCTGGCCGTATTTATTTTTAAGATCATTTATAAGATTCAGTCTGTCGGTAACGGAACCGTATTCCTCGGGAGAAAAGTCAAGCTCGGAATAATAGGCATCCATATCCCTTTTAAGATCTCCCATAAGGGAATCGATCTCATTCAGCTCCTCATAGAGCTTTGATATACCGCCGCCATATTCCGTAACAGCCGATATCGCTCTGAGAGCCCTGGCTATCTTTACCGCAGCACCCTCATTTTCAGAGGACAGATCCGATGATGCTTCAAAAAGGGCTTCCGTGATCTTTCTGGAATTATTCATCAGATAGAATTTGTCCTCGAGTTCTGCGTCCTCTCCGTGCTTAAGGGCAGCCGACATGATCTCGTTTATTTCAAACCCGATTAGATCCGCCTCTCTCTTACGCACGTTTTCATCCCTGTCCATACTCTCAAGATCCGCAAGATAGGACTTCCACTTATCATACTTTTCCCTGTATGCTTCCAGTGCTTCCCTGTCCTCTTCTCCCGCGAATTTATCCAGGAAAAGAAGGTGCTGCTTCTCATAGAGCAGGGACTGGTGCTCAGACTGGGCGTGGACATCGATCAGTATGGAGCTTATCTCCCGGAGTTCACTGCCGGTCACGGTTCTGCCGTTGACCTTTGCCGTAGTCCTGCCGTCTGCTATCCTGCGGCGGATGATCACATTTCCGTCCTCTTCCACCGGGATATCCATTTCCCTGATACGCTGAAGGCTGTCACCCTCATCCAGGGAAAATACTATCTCTATTTCAGCCGGGCTTTTTTCATCCCTGACCATGCCTGATTTCACCCTGCCTCCGAGAGCCAGATTCATACTTCCCACTACCAGTGATTTACCGGCACCGGTCTCTCCGGTAAAGACATTTAAGCCTTTCCCGAAACTCACTTCCACATTTTCTATCAATGCCAGGTTTTTAACACTTAAGCTTAATAACAATTGATATTTAACCCTGTCCTTCTATTATCCTTAACAGCCTGTTTCTGACTATCTCAGCTTCTCCGGCTGTTTTTATCGCACACATTATAGTATCGTCCCCGGCTATACAACCGACTATCTCAGGAAGATTCATTCCGTCAACGGCTGCAGCCACGGCCATTGCCATTCCGCTAAGAGTCTTGATCACGAGGAGATTTCCCGCCACCTCAAGGGATGCCGCTGCTTCCCGCAGAATGGTCACATTTCTTTCATCATCAGGCTTTTTTCCCTGGATACCGGATACGTAGCGCTGTCCACCGTTCTCCAAAGCCACCTTGCTGATCTTCAGCTCTTTTATATCTCTGGAGACCGTAGCCTGTGTCACGTCAAACCCTGCCTGTTTCAAAGCCTCACAGAGCCCGTCCTGTGTATCTATATCTCTTTCCCCTATAAGGGAAAGTATCATTTCCTGTCTTTTTTTCTTCATGTCTATAATTTATGAGCTTATCTTTTTGCTGAGTACATTCAGGAAACTGTCCTGTGCAGTCTTTATTATCCTCGTCACGTGGGTTGAAGGCCTTACCCTCACCAGATCCCCGTGCTTTAATCTGCAGGGGAAATGTCCGTCAAACATCACAGAGGAGCTGTCATCGGAAACCTGCATTTCGATATTGGTATCCGCCGAGATCACTATGCTTCTGGTATTTAAAGTATGCGGACAGATGGGGGTTATCACCATCATTCTGGCCATTGGCTCTATTATCGGGCCTCCTGCGGACATGGAATAGGCCGTGGAACCCGTGGGTGTGGATACTATCATTCCGTCGGACTTAAAACTGCTTAAAAAGCGGGAATTAACGGAAAGACTGTAATCAGACGCCTTCATCATGGTATTCCTGATCACCACGTCATTTAAGGCCCTGGACTCCGCAATAAGCTCTCCGTCCGCCTCAAATATCATTCCGCAGAGCATCATCCTCTCTTCTACGGAAAAGTCACCGTTTAACACCTTATCGAGAGAGGTTTCTATACTGTCCACCTCAATATCCGTCAGATATCCCAGCGTACCCTGGTTGATCCCGAGTATGGGGAGATCCAGATCCGCCGTATCCCGGGCTGCCGCAATAAGGGTTCCGTCGCCTCCTATCGTAATGACACAGTCTGTATCGGAAGGCACATCCTCTTTTCTGGTATAGTGCCCGTCCTCATAGGGTCCGGCCTCTTCAACATATACAGAACATCCGTTACTTTTAAGATAATCCCTTGTTCTCTTCGTAACAGACAGATCCCTGTCCCTGTTTTTATTTGTGATGATAAAGAAGTTTCTCATTATCTTTTACAATATATCTTATGCTTTAGATATAATTTTTTTAGATTAAATTCGCCGGTCCCTTCGTAAGATACATCAGGTATTCTATATTTCCTTCAGGTCCCTTTATCGGCGAAAAATCCAGTCCTTTAATAACAAATCCTGTCTTCAGAGTGAAATCAAAAACATTTGTTATTACTTCCTGATGGGTTTTTAGATCCCTTACTACACCCTTCTTTCCGACCTTGTCCTTGCCTGCCTCAAACTGGGGCTTGATAAGGCATACCATCTCTCCTCCGTCCTTCAAAATGTCATATGCAGCCGGAAGGATCTTTGAAAGTGATATAAAGGATACGTCACAGGAGGCGAAATCCGCATTTTCTCCTATATCTTCCGGTTTTGTATAACGGAAATTGGTCTTTTCCATACATACGACCCGTTCATCGTTCCTGAGACCCCAGTCAAACTGACCGTATCCGACATCTATGGAATAAACCTTCTTTGCCCCGTTCTGCAGCATACAGTCGGTAAATCCGCCTGTGGAAGCTCCTATATCAAGACAAACGAGCCCGTTAAGATCTATATTGAATACCCGGACAGCCTTTTCCAGTTTCAGACCTCCGCGGCTCACATACCGGAGCTTCTGTCCCCTGTATTCGATATATACATTTTCCGGAAAAAGTGAACCGGCCTTATCCTCTCTCTGCCCTTCGACAAAGATATCGCCCGTCATTATATATCCCCGGGCTTTCTCCCTCGAAGGGGCGATCCCTTTTTCAACTAATAAAATATCAAGCCGTTTTTTATCCTTCATTAAAAAAGATCGTCCGTAATCATACGTTATATTGCAAATTTGCCTGATGTAGGTGTTATCATAACACTAACATACATTAATTTCTATTTTGATAACTCTTGGAATATCCGCTCTGCTACTGAATTTGCGTCAAGTCCTATTTCTTTTTTCAAAATATCCGGATTTCCATGTTCAACATACTTATCCGGAATAGAAACGTTGATAATATTTATATCACCATTGTTATTATTACAATCGTTTCTATTTAAAAACTCCAGTACTTTCGCGCCATAGCCGCCACTTTGGACATTTTCTTCCAAAGTTACCAGAATTTTGGATTTTTTCGCTTCGGAGAGAAGAATTTCTTCGTCGATCGGTTTTACAAATCTGACATTTATAAGAGAGCAATCGATATTTTTCTCCTTTAAGAGCTCACGGATTTTCTCTCCGGTCTCCACCATGGAACCCACAGCCAATAAAGAAACATCTGTTCCTTTATAAATCACCTCAGCCTTTCCGAACTCTATCTCCTGTCTGAAATCCCTTAAACCGTCGTAGGCTGTTCCTCTCGGATAACGGATAGCCACCGGCCCGTCAAAATCCAGGGCAAACTTCATCATATCCGATAATTCCCACTTATTCTTGGGTGCAAGGATATGCATATTCGGTATGGATGAGAGATATGAAAGATCGAAGATACCCTGATGTGTCTCCCCGTCCGCGCCGACTATCCCTGCCCTGTCAAGGCAGAAAACAACATGCAGGTTCTGTATGCATACATCATGGAGTATCTGATCGTAAGCTCTCTGAAGAAATGACGAATAGATCGCCACAACAGGTATCATCCCGCCTGCCGACAGACCTGCCGCAAAGGTGACCGCATGCTCTTCAGCTATACCTACATCAAAAAACCTGTCCGGATAGAGATTTTTGAAGCGTTTTAAGCCCACTCCGTCCGGCATAGCAGCCGTTATGGCACAGACCCTTTCGTTCCTGGAAGCGGCTTTCAGCATTACCGTGGAAAAAACGTCCGTCCAGTCCGGTTTATCCTTGTTTTTCATGGGAAGTCCCGTCTCTATATCAAAGGGTCCGGTTCCGTGGAATCTGGCAGGATGCCTCTCCGCAGGGGCATATCCCCTTCCCTTCTTGGTACATACATGGATAAGGACCGCATGATTGATCTTCTTCGCCTCATTTATGGTCCGTACCATGTTCTTTATATCATGCCCGTCTATGGGACCGAGATAGGTTATCCCGAGATCCTCAAAGAACATGCCTGGGACAAAGAGCTGCTTTATGGAGTTCTTGTATCTCTTCAGGCTGTCAACGATCCTGTCACCCTGAGGAACCTTTAAGATCTGTTTCTGCAGCGCCACCTTGAAGTCCTGATAGCCTTCAAAGGTACGTATACTCTGCAGATATCTGGAAATCCCTCCCACATTTTCGGAGATGGACATATTATTATCATTCAATATGATGATAAAGTTTGTTTTCAGCCTGGCCGCATTATTCAGGGCTTCATATACCATGCCGCCGGTCAGGGCTCCGTCTCCTATAACGGATACCACCGTATAGTTCTTCTGCCGGAGGTCTCTCGCCTGGACCAGACCCAGTCCTGCCGAAACGGACGTGGAGCTGTGCCCTGTGTCAAAGGAATCGCAGTCACTCTCACTTCTCTTAGGAAAGCCTGCAAGCCCCTTAAATTTACGGAGCTCATCAAAGGCATCCTTCCTGCCCGTCAGTATCTTATGAGTATAGGACTGGTGTCCCACATCAAAGATTATCTTGTCCTCCGGGAGATCAAGAGAAAGATGCAGAGCCATTGTAAGCTCCACGGCACCTAAATTCGATCCCAGATGTCCGCCGTTTTCACTGATCTTTTTAATTAAAAAGGTACGGATCTCCTGAGATAACAGGAGATATTCATCGGGATTGACCTCTTTTATATCATTAGGTTTATTGATCTTATCAAGTATCATTTCGATTATTTATCACGGTTCACAAGGGATGATATGAGTTCCCGTAAAAACAGATTCTCCCTGCCGGAACGTCCCAGTTTGTCCAGAGCTCTCATCGAAAGTTCTTTCTGATCTGCCTCGGCTTTCTCTATCCCATGGATAGTAACATATGTTACTTTGTCGTTTTCGGCGTCAGAACCCACATGCTTTCCCAGAGTTTTCTCATCTCCGATGACATCCAGTATGTCATCCTTTATCTGAAAAGCAATTCCTATATCCGAACCCGTTTCTTCCATAAGCCTGATATCGGCTTCTCCTGCACCTGCCAGAGCAGCTCCCGTCATCAGGGCTGCTTCAATAAGTGCTGCAGTCTTGTTTTCATGTATAAATAAGAGCTTCTCATTATCGATCGGCAGATGGTTCTTCTCCGAATCCACATCAGCAGACTGTCCACCGATCATGCCGTTCAGCCCTGCTTTATCAAACAGTATCTTCAGCGCCCGGATGATACGGAGCCGGATCTCCTCCTGCTCCCCTTCGTCACTGCCGGATCCCGCAAGATCAAAGGCCTTCAGCGCGGTTTCAACGGAAAGATTAAGGAGACAGTCCCCTGCAAGCACGGCAATTCCGTCACCGTACACCGCATGGGTAGTTTTCTTCCCCCGCCTGTACATATCATTATCCATCGCAGGCAGATCATCATGCACCAGGGAATAATTGTGGATAAACTCCAAAGCCGCCATGAAGGGCTCAATATATTCTCCCTCTCCGCCGTACATGATAAAGGCTTCCCTCATCAGCACCGGCCTCAAGCGTTTTCCGCCGGCAGAAACCGAATACTCCGCTGCTTCACGGACTTTATCCGCATATCCTGCATTTTCGGGAATATATTTCAGAACGATATCCTCAGCTGAAGCAGTACGTTTCTTTAATTCCTCAGAGAAACTCATCCCCTGCCTCCTCTGTTATGACCTTAACCTTCTTTTCAACCCTGTCGATTTTCTCATTGACCGCCTTCAGAACCTTCATTCCCTTTTCGAATTCGCTGAAGGAATCCTCAAGAGAAATATCCTCCTCGGAAAGCCGGTTAACCGTCTCTTCCAGTATCTTAAATCCTTCCTCTACGGAAGCGACCTCAGTATTATCTTCAGCTGTAGCTGATCTTTTCTTTTCCGTTGACATCTGCAAGGACCTTTCCGTCTCTCAGGTAAATACTGATTTTATCTCCTGTTTCAACATCATCTACGCTCTTTAAGGGCTTTCCGTCAGGCTTTTCCGTAAAGGTGTAGCCCCGGCTCAGCGTATTTAACGGAGAAAGGGCCGACAGCTTTTCGGCATACAGAGCCCTCAACGCTGTTTTCTCCCTTAAGCTCCTCATAATGGAGGCCGTAAGCCTTTCACGGTACCTCGCCAGCTTTTCCCTCTGCAGCTTTAATCTGGCGGAGGGAGAAAGTGCCTCAAGCCTGACCTTTATTTCCGCAGCTCCTTCCCTGTACCTGAAGATCCTGTTATTCATAAGGCTCTTCAGTTTGTCTCCGTAATTCGCGATCTGATCATCGAAGCTGTTTAGATCAAATACTGCAAGCTCTGCAGCAGCAGAAGGAGTCGGAGCCCGGAGATCCGCCACCAAATCCGCAATGGTCACATCCGTCTCATGACCGGTTCCGGATATCACAGGTACTGAGCAGTCAAAGACGGCTCTCGCAACCTTTTCCTCGTTAAAGGCCCACAGATCCTCAATGGATCCGCCGCCCCGGCCGATTATCATTACATCCGGCTTTTCTTTTTCCAGGGTCTGTATTCCTCTTACTATGGAATCCGAAGCCCCCTCTCCCTGTACCTTTGCTGGATAGAGAATGATCTCTATAAAGGGATTTCTCCTCTTTGCCACGTTTATGATGTCCCTTACCGCGGCGCCGGTGGGAGATGTGACCACACCAAGTTTCTGTGTATATAAGGGAATGGGCTTTTTGTACATACTGTCAAACATGCCCATTTCCAATAGTTCCGCTTTTAATTCTTCAAATTTCCTGTAAAGCTCACCCATTCCGGCGGCTTTAACACTATTCACATATATCTGATAGGTGCCGGCCTTCTCATATACGGAGATCCTGCCCTTAAGCACCACCTTGTCTCCGGCTCCCAGCTTAAAATCGAGATTAATCGCATCGGAGGAAAACATAACGGCCGATATGCACGAGTCTCCATCCTTCAGCGTAAAATAAATATGTCCCGAGGAATGGTATTTTACATTTGACAATTCCCCCTGAACACTGATATCTGACAGCAGAAAGTCGTCCTCCATGACTCCCCGGATATATTTATTAACTTCTCCTACGGTCCAGACCTTTCTCTCAGCCGCCATTTTCCCTGACTATCCCTGCCAGAACTCCGTTCACGTATTTTCCCGCGTTATCCTGGCCGTATTTCTTCGCCAGCTCCACGGCTTCATTTATCGCTACCTTGTCGGGAACGCTGTCATCATAACGGATCTCGTACACCGCCAGCCGGAGAATAGAGAGTTCAACCTTTCCCATTCTGGATACCGACCATTTATCGGAATGCTTCTCTATCAGCTCGTCAATTTCCGGAATAAGGGGAAGGATCTTCTCAACCTTTTCCCGTATCTCGGTGCCGGCCTCTTCATCCGCACTTCCCTCAGGAGATTCCATATAAAGCCTTATCTTCTCTGGCATATCCTCGGGGGAATTGAATTCACTCATGAATATCAGCACGAAAACGCGCTCTCTTATCAGGCTTCTCTTCATTCCTCGCTGCCCTTTTCCATATCTATGGCTGAAACCCTGACATCTATATCCGTAACAGAAAGTCCTGTCATATTTTCGATCGCCGCTTTCACCTTTTCCTGAACCATGCGGCTGACTTCGGGGATATTGTATCCGTACAGCACGGTGATGGTCATTTCCACATGAACTATGTTTTCGACCACCTCTGCTCTGACCTTTTTTTCATTCTTTTTCACGCCCACATAGGCCATAAGCGTGCTTCCGAGATTTCCGGCACTGACACCTACTCCTTCCACCTCTTCCGCTGCTATGGCTGCGATCTGCGCCACAACATCATCTGCGATCTTTACATCACCCCGAATATCAGTGTTAAGAAGGGTATGATTGTCATTTTTTTCATTAGCCATGGCTATTCCTCCTAAAATCCCTGCGACCGGATACCAGACGCAAAAGCCGTTCTTATGATTATAACAACCGGCCGGGTAAGTTGCAATTATCAGCTTATCTCAGACCGTGAACGTCAGGGTCAGTTCCGACTTGTCCTCAATATATGTGATCTTCTCCGCATCCGGGATCAGTTCAAATATCTTCTGCTGGGTAAAAAGCACGTCGAAGAGCTCATCATATACTTCCTCAGAAGAAGCTCTTATGGTAAATGAATGGGATCCCGCTGCCTTCTCGTGGTCAAATACCGCTTTCAGCCTTTCCTCATCCATCTTCGTGAAGTATTTGGATTCCTTCACATAGTAATATTCATCAAGAGAGCTGCACTCCGGAAGCTCTCCCCTTTCGGAAATAGTATGCGTCCGGGTCAGGATATCATTATTGCAGCCGAAATAGTTATAGCTGGTACGGCTGTTCTCACTGTGATCTATGGCGCTGTATGAGGAATCTCCCCAGGTAGTATCCACATAGCAGTATGTGCCGTCCATTTTAACGAGATTCCAGGCGTGATTCTCATCTGCAGCAGTACCGTAGACAACCGTACAGAAAATACCCATCCGATCCAGAAGGTACTTGGTAGCCATGGTATAGCCCTGGCAGACGCTTTTATGATTCAGGAATACGGAGGCGATATTCTGATTGTCTTCAGAAGTTTCATCATACTCGGTATTATCTATTATCCATTCATAGATATATTTAACCTTTTCGTAGTCGCTGTCATCAGTGGGTACGTCTGAAAGAACCTTTTCGGCAGCCGCCTCTATCTTTTCCTGTTTTTCCTTTCTCTCTTCCTTTGGCGTATTGTATTTCCCGGTAAAATCAATACCTGTGGTCTCTTCTCCCTGTTTTTTCATTACGGCCTTATATCCGTCACAGAAAAACAGTTCAGGGTGATCCATCATACAAAGGTTAAAGATCCGGTCCACTTCGTCAGGATCCTTTGTGGAAAGAGCCACATTGTCCTCCATGGCAAAAATGGAATTATAGATCTCTAAATATAATTTTTTTTCACTGCTGTCCAGGGTGGAAAAATAGTATGCCTTATCGTCCTCTTCGACCTCGGTGTCATCTTCCGTCTCTTCCGCTTCGGAAGATTCCTCCTCAGTTTCAGGCTCTTCCTCCTGCACCTCCGACGGTTCCGGCGATTCCTGCGATTCCTCGGGCATCTCCGGGCTTTCCCAGGAAGGCTGGGTATAATCGGGTATCTCCGCCGATTCATCTCCTGTGTTATAAATAAGGTCATAATCGCGCTCCAATATGGCTTTTATGACCTTTCCCGCCAGATACTCGGGCAGAGTGTCCACATCGCAGGCTGTAAGGTTAAAGGCAAAAAAGAAAACAAAAAAAACGGTCAGGAACCTGAGTTTAAGCTTAGTTTTCGCTGAATTCATCCAGTTCAAGTCCCTCGTTGCGTTCAAGAGTCATTCCTATGGACCAGCTGTTCACGAATAATAAAAGGGGATTTCCCTTAAGATCTCTTACCCTCTTCATGTCACTGGTTCCTGTAATGGTCTCGGGATCTGTGCTCTTATCCCTTATCCATCTGATATGCTCATAGGGAAGCCGGTCAAGTATAATATCCACGTTATACTCATTTTCCAGTCTGTACTGGAGTACTTCAAACTGCAGTACGCCCACAACTCCCACTATTATCTCTTCCATTCCGTAGTTCTCCTCCTGGAAGATCTGTATCGCGCCCTCTTCCGCGATCTGCATTATGCCCTTTACGAACTGCTTCCGCTTCATCGTGTCCACCTGACGGACGCGGGCAAAATGCTCCGGAGCGAAGGTAGGGATACCGGAATACTTAAACTTTTCCCCGGGAGTACAGAGAGTATCTCCGATGGAATAGATACCGGGATCAAATACCCCGATGATATCCCCTGCATAGGCCTTATCCACCACATGCCTGTCATCAGCCATCATCTGCTGTGGCTGCATCAGGCGCACTTCCTTTTCGCCCTGCACATGATAGACATCCATTCCCGCATCAAACCTGCCTGAGCATATCCTCATAAAGGCAACACGGTCACGGTGGGCCTTATTCATATTCGCCTGTATCTTAAATACAAAGGCCGAGAATTTCCTTTCCACAGGATCAATAACGCCTGTATCCGAAACCCTCGGAAGGGGGCTGGTGGTCATCTGAAGGAAATGCTGAAGAAAGATCTCCACTCCGAAATTCGTCAGGGCAGATCCGAAAAATACCGGAGAAAGCTTACCGCTGTTCACCGCCTCCTGATCAAAGGGTTCCGAAGCCCCGTCCAGAAGCTCTATCTCTCCTGTCAGCTTTTCGTATGCTTCCTCTCCGATCGCTTCCCTGGCGGCTTCCCCATCCTTTAAGGCAATAAGGGTACGGGTACCTTCCTTCGTACCCTTCTGGGTATCGGCAAATTCCACTATGTTGCCGCTCTCCCTGTCATAAACTCCCTTAAAATCCTTTCCGGATCCTATGGGCCAGTTTACCGGACAGGTGGCAATTCCCAGCTCCTTTTCTATTTCGTCTATCAGATCAAAGGTATCCCGGGCTTCCCGGTCCATCTTGTTGATGAATGTAAAAATGGGAATACCCCTGCGGCCGCAGACCTTAAAGAGCTTTCTGGTCTGGGGCTCCACTCCCTTGGCACCGTCTATGACCATTACCGCAGAGTCGGCTGCCATAAGGGTTCTGTATGTATCCTCGGAAAAGTCCTGATGTCCCGGCGTATCCAGGATATTAATGCACTTTCCGTCATATTCAAACTGAAGCACGGAGGAAGTAACGGAGATTCCTCTCTCCTTCTCTATATCCATCCAGTCGGATACCGCATGTCTCGCGGTGGCCTTTCCCTTTACGCTTCCGGCCAGATTGATCTGTCCGCCGTACAGCAGGAATTTCTCCGTGAGCGTGGTCTTACCCGCATCGGGGTGGGATATTATGGCAAAGGTTCTCCGCCTCAGTATTTCTTTATTAAGCTCGCTTCCCAATCTTTTGCTCCTTTATCCATTCTATGGCCAGGTCAAGCCCCTCTTCGGAAAAGGGGAATCTTTCCTCTATGGTGCTGTCCTTATCCCTGTGCTCGTAACCCCAGGGCTCCGGCCAGACCGTCGCGAGAAAGAAGGCCTCATTCTCACCATCTTTGCCCCATTCGCTCTTCGGAGAGAAAAAAACATTCTTCAAAGGCTCTCTTCCCAGCCGGAACCTGATCCCATCATAGGAACCGAAATAGGCTTCCCCGTAGAGATAGTGGGTAAAACCGTACATATAAGACTGACCAATATATCTTTTCATCTGTCTGAATCCCGGCTGCGATCCTTTGATAACATTTGCTATTCTTCCTCAACAACAGCGATATGCACGTCGCTAAGCTGCTTTTCCTCCACCTCTGAAGGTGCTCCCATCATCAGATCCTGGGCATTTTTATTCATAGGGAAGGGAATGATCTCACGGATCGATTCCTCCCCGGCTATGAGCATTATCATCCTGTCCACTCCGGGCGCTATGCCGGCATGCGGCGGTGCACCGTAGCAGAAGGCATTGTACATGGCAGGGAACTTCTTCTTTACATCCTCTTCATCCAGTCCCACCTTCCTGAATGCTTCTATCATTATCTCCGGATCATGGTTTCTGACAGCGCCGCTTGAAAGCTCCACTCCGTTGCATACCAGGTCGTACTGGTAAGCCATTATCTTCAGCGGATCTCCGGTCTTCAGCGCATCCATGCCTCCCTGGGGCATGGAGAAGGGATTGTGGCAGAATTCCAGTTCTCCCGATTCCTCGCCTATCTCATACATCGGAAAATCTACGATCCAGCAGAATTCGTAAGACTCTTTCCTCATGTGGCCTTCAGCCTGGGGTCCTATGATCTTTATCAGGACTCCTCCGGTCTTGCGGGCCTGTTTTTCCTCACCCGCAGCAAAGAATACGCAGTCTCCCTTTTCAAGCTTCAGTGTGCTGATAAGGGCATCCTTTCTCTCTGTCAGGAACTTTGCTATTCCTCCGGCCAGTTCGCCGTTTTCATCTATCTTTACATAGCAGGCCTTGTTTCCGGAAACAACCTCAGTATCAGCTAAAATCTTGTCTATGCCCTTTCTGGACAGTTTGAAATCAGAAACCTTCACAGCCTTTATGCTGTTTCCCTTTGCAAAGGGATTAAAGCCGCAGTCTGAAAGAACCCCGGTCACATCCTGCAGGATCAGGTCTATTCTGAGATCCGGCTTGTCGGTGCCGTAGGTATTGAGGGCATCCTCGAATTTGATGCGCTTAAAAGGCGCTTCCGAAGCCGTTTTATAAATGCCGTGACGGGCAAATACGGGAGGCAGCACCCTCTCAAGTACATTGAATATGTCCTCCTGGGTGGCAAAAGCCATCTCCATATCCAGCTGGTAGAATTCGCCCGGAGAACGGTCAGCTCTCGCATCCTCATCCCTGAAGCAGGGCGCTATCTGGAAATACCTGTCTATTCCGGACGCCATCAGTATCTGCTTAAACTGCTGGGGCGCCTGGGGAAGTGCATAAAACTTTCCGGGATGCAGCCTTGAAGGCACAAGGTAGTCCCTCGCTCCCTCGGGGCTGGAACAGGTAAGTATAGGAGTTGTGATCTCCATAAAACCTTCATCAGTCATGGATTTACGGAGTTCGGATATAACACGGCTCCTCAGCATCATCCTGTCCTTAACGGCAGGATTCCTTAAATCCAGGAACCTGTATTTCAGTCTGGTATTCTCATCCGCTTCCTTTGAACGGTTTATCTCGAAGGGCAGCTCATTATAACGGCATTTTCCGAGTACGGTTATATCTGAAGGAACCACCTCTATTTCACCGGTGTCCATTTCGGTGTTCTTTGAGGATCTCTCCCTTACAGTTCCATTTATCTGCAGAGTAGACTCCGTATTGATCCCGGAGAGCTTCTCCATCATTTCCTCATTTTCTATGACTATCTGTGTCTTTCCGTAAAAATCCCTCAATATAAGGAAGCCGAGTGTCTTTGAAACCTTCCTCATATTCTCATAGTAACCGCAGAGGGTCACTTCCTTCCCTGCATCAGATAATCTTAATTCACCGCAGGTGTGTGTTCTTGACTGAAACATCTCTTACTCCTTCATTATTATTCAAAAAATTCCCTGATATCCGTATACCCGCACTGGGAAAGATTATCTTTCTGGAATTTTTTGTTTTTCATCATCTTTGATACGAGAACAGTGCTTCCGTTCTTCCTTAGATCAGCGGCTTCCCTCATGATGGAGGCCAGCCTTTCGCCTTTTATCTTTTTATCCACGAGGATCGCAATCCTCCCCTCTTCTCCCGGGATCTTAAAGCCCCGGTCAAGGAGCATGGTGATTATCCTCTCAAAACCTATGCTGAATCCGCAGGCAGGGGTCTTGGCGCCGGTAAAGCGCTCAACCATTCCGTCATATCTGCCGCCTCCCGCTATGGAGGATCCGAATTCATCTATGGTTATCTCAAATATGGTACCCGTATAATAGGACATTCCCCGTACCAGGGTCGGATCGAAAACAATATTAAAATCGCCGGCCTTTGCTTCGTTCACACAGTTGATTATCTCTGACAGAGATTCAGCTGTTCCCCCGGGAAGAGAACCGCCGAGGATCCCGGCAAGCTTTTCTATCTGCTCTGATCCACCGTTTCCGGCATTGAATAACGACAGGTACTTATCTGCCTTTTCCTCCGCAAATCCGGCTTCCAGCAGTTCGGCCTTAACCCCTTCGACCCCGATCTTATCCATCTTATCCAGAATGATAAAAATCCTGTCATATTCCTCTTCGGGGAAGCCGGACCACTCTGCCATGGCCTTCAAAAATCTCCTGTCCGAGATCTTCACAGTGAAGCCTGTAAAGCCTGTATTTATCAGCAATGCAGTCGTTGCAAGAATGAGTTCGATTTCCGCAAGATTTGTTGCATCTCCCAGAATATCTATGTCACACTGCATAAACTGGCGGAATCTTCCCTTCTGTGGTCTGTCAGCCCTGAATACATTGCCCATCTGCAGTGCCTTAAAGGGGCTCGGCAGGTCATTCATATGATTTGCATAGAATCTGGAAAGGGGAAGAGTCAGATCGTATCTCAGTCCCGAATCGGTGAGATCCATTGAATCTTTGGCTTCGCTGATATTCAGCTTTTCTCCCCTCTTTAATATACGGAAGATCAGCTTTTCATTCTCTCCGCCCTGATTGCTGGAGAGGTTTTCTATATGCTCGACAACCGGTGTCTCTATTTCGGTAAACCCGTATTTTCCGTATGTTTCCCGCACTTTTTTCTGTACGAAGTTTCTGATCTCCATCTCATTCGGGAGAATGTCCTTCATACCCGTAACCGGTTTTCTTGGTAATGGCATCTTTTTCTACTCTCTTTCTGTCTTAATATCTGTTTGTAAATATTTCCGGGTTAAAGCGCAGCCTACCTGAACCAGGGATTGTACTGCTTCTCATCCCTTATTGTGGTCTCGGGGCCGTGTCCCGGCAGTATATAAGTAAATTCCGGCAGAACCGCTATTTTTTCGCTGATGGAGCGCTGCAGTTCGGCGTCAGATCCCGTAGGCAGATCCGTTCTTCCGACAGAACCCTCAAATACCGTGTCTCCTGCTACCAGCATCCTTTCGTCTTCCATAAAAAAAGACATGCTGCCTTCTGTATGTCCCGGCGTCTTTATGCACTTTATCTTCAGTCCGGCTATCTCAAGCTCTTCTCCGTCCTTCAGGTAGTGATCCGCTTCCAGCGTAACCCCGTCGCTTCCATATGACATGGCAGTTCCGGAGCAGTTCAGTATGGCATCCGAAAGCAGGTTCTTCTCATCCTCCGAAGCGTAGAGCAGCGGCTTTTCACCGTTATCCTTTGACATGCGGAGAAGCGCCGGCACGCCGGTAATGTGATCAAAATGCCCATGAGTCAGGATGACCGCGGCAAGGGTAAGTCCGCTGTCCTTCAGATACTCATATACCTTGTCTCCTCTGTCTCCCGGATCAAAGACCACAGCTTCCTTTGTATCCTCATTACTAAAGATATAGCAGTTTGTTCCGACAGGTCCGAGGACCATTTTCTTTACTGTATTGCCCATTCTCGTCTCCGCTTGTCAGGTTCTCTCTATATCCAGCACTCCGGGCACACTCTTAAGCTTCTGGATGATGTTATCCAGCTCCATTGTGCTGTGAATATTGAAAGATATGTAAAGAGTTGCGATATTCTGCTTGTTGACCCTGCTGTTTATTCCCACTATACCGATATTGAGCTCGGTAAATATCCTTGAAACATCTACCAGCAGGCCGTTCCGGTTGTTTGCGAAAATATTGATGTCAGCAGTATATTCCTCGTTTGTGTTCTCCAGGCCCTTCTGCCATTCGGCCTCGATAAGCCTCTCCCTGTCGTGTTCGGCCATGTTCATTATATTTATGCAGTCGGTGCGGTGAATGGATACGCCCCTGCCTCTGGTGACATATCCCACGATCTCATCTCCCGGCAGAGGATTGCAGCACTTGCTGAAATGAACAGAAACGTCCGTTATGCCCTTTACGACAATTCCGCCCTCACTCTTATGGAAAACGTTTTTCTTTGCCGCTTCGTCCATGGAAGCTAAAGCTTCTTCATTGGTGATATGCCGCATGTGGTCCATTTCATATCTTTCCACCATACGGTTCACAACCTGGCCTTCTTTTAAGCCCCCGTGGCCGATGGCGGCGTATACGGCATCAAAGTCCTTGAAACGGTATTTATCCATGACAGCCTGCTGATATTCAGGCTTCATGATATCTTCCTGTTTGATGGCATGGACCTTGCAGTATTCGGCAAACTGCGCCTTGCCTCTTACGATATTGTCTTCCTTCAGCTCATTCTTGAACCACTGGTTGATCTTTGAGCGGGCCTGGGTGGATTTGACTATCTTCAGCCAGTCTCTGCTGGGTCCGTGGGAATTCTGGCTGGTAATGATCTCAACCCTGTCTCCGTTCTGTATCACATAATCGATATTGACCAGTTTCCCGTTTACCCTGGCGCCCACCATCCTGTTGCCCACCGCGCTGTGGATAGCGTAGGCAAAGTCCACCGGCGTGGAACCGGAGGGCAGGTTCTTTACATCTCCCGTGGGAGTAAAGCAGTAAACAAAATCTGAGAAGAGGTTCAGGTCGCTCTTTAAGAGGCTCATAAACTCCTCATTGTCGGACAGGTTCTTCTGCCACTCCAATATCGTACGGAGCCATGAAAGCTTCTCTTCTTCGTTCTCATCAGGATGCTTTCCGTCAGAGGTTTCCTTATATTTCCAATGGGCTGCGATACCGAATTCCGCAGTCCTGTGCATATCGAAGGTTCTTATCTGTATCTCAAAGGGTGTGCCGTTCGGACCTATCAGGGATGTATGCAGGGACTGATAATTATTGGCCTTCGGCATGGCAATATAATCCTTAAAACGCCCCGGTATGGGCTTATACATCTCATGTATGATACCGAGAGCCGCATAGCAGTCTTTTACATCATTCACTATTATCCTGACGGCAAAGAGGTCATATATCTGATCCAGGTTTTTATTCTGGTTCACCATCTTTTTATAGATAGAGAAGAAGTGCTTTATCCTGCCGCTGACGCTTGCCGCGATATCAGCTTCCTCCATCTTCGCAGAGACTTCCTTTACTATGCTCTCTACGAACTCTTCTCTCTCCTCTTTTCTCTGGGCTATCTGAACCTTCAGGTCGTGATAAACGTCAGGCTTCAGGTATTTAAGGGAAAGATCGTCGAGCTCTATCTTTATCCTGCTGATACCCAGTCTCTGGGCTATGGGAGAATAAATATCAAGTGTTTCTCTTGAAATCTCCTGCTGTTTTTCCGGCGACTGGAACTGGAGGGTCCTCATATTGTGGAGCCTGTCCGCCAGTTTGATGATGATCACCCGGATATCCTTTGCCATGGCAAGGAACATCTTCCTCAGGTTATCTGCCTGGAATTCCGCCCTGTTCCCGCGGTACTTCAGCTTGTTCAGCTTTGTGACACCGTCCACCAGATCCGCCACATCGCTTCCGAATTCCCGTTCCAGATCCTCCTTGGTCATAATGGTGTCTTCCACCACATCATGAAGAAGCCCTGCTACTATGGTCTCCTTGTCCATTTCCAGATCTGCGAGGATGGTGGCCGTACTTAAGGGATGTATGATATAGGGTTCGCCGCTCCGGCGGAGCTGATCCTTATGGGCATCACTCGCTACGCCGTAGGCCTTTTCGATAAGGCTTATATCGTCAGAGGGGTGATACCTTTTTACTATCTCTATCAGATTGTCATAGAGAACCTCCGGAGAAGTGTAGTCTTCCACTGAATAGAGTCTTCTGTTGTCAAATACGTTATTCTCCGACACGGTATCACCTCCTTCCCTGAAATGCATAATTGCAGGGACTTTCGTCTAAAACCCGCAAGCCCCCAAAATACAAATAATCAATTATTATAACCTTTTTTCACAAAGATAACAATGCAGAGGTTTTATTTTGATCATTTAAGAAAGCCGTTTATTATCTGCTCTTCTGCTTCTGCCTCTGTAAGACCCAGCGTCATGAGCTTAATGATCTGTTCTCCGGCTATCTTTCCTATGGCTGCCTCATGAACAAGGGCTGCGTCCAGATCATTTGCCTCCAGCCCCGGAACAGCCAGTATCCGGCCTCTGTCCATTATGATGGCGTCGCATTCCGTATGTCCGCTGCAGGGCGCATTTCCCACAAGTACAGCATCGAATTTCTGATAGGAATCATCTCTCGCAACGGACCTGGAGACAACATCCGCGCTGGAATTTTCGCCGTCCATCCTGACATCATATTTACTGAGAGCCTTCTGATCCCCGTGGGTCATGAGCCGCTCCCTTATTACGAGGCTGGCTCCGCTCTTCAGTTCGCAGGTGGTTGTGCGGTTGGTATCATCCACACCCTTTATCTGAACCATCTCCATCTCCATGGAGCTGTCCTCTTCCATGTATACCTCGGTACCCGGGTTCAGAATACGCTTACCCTTGCCGTTTCCCGAACCGTAGTGCTTCTCAACATAACGGACACGCGCACCCTTTCCCACATAAAAACGATGAATGCCGTCATGCTCCGAGTCCTGATTGCCGCAGTTATCAATACCGCAGCCCGCTACTATCGTAACATCCGAGCCCTCTCCGATATTGAAATCGTTGTAAACAACCTCTTTAAGACCGCTCTGAGTCATAACCACGGGAATATGGACGCTTTCATTCCTGGTTCCGGGCTTTATATTTACCGTAAGTCCCTGTCCGTCCTCCCTGGGTACTATCTCTATATTCTCTGTGGAAACCCTTCCCGCAGATTCTCCGTTGGAGCGGATGTTATAGGCACCCTCCGGCACCTTATGGAGATCCGCCACCTCCAGTAAGAGCCTCTTCTGTATCTCATCCAGCTTTAACATGCCTCTTCACCTCCTGCCTCTATGCCATTCTTCCTGCATTCAGGCACGGCAGAGGAAGTGCCCATAAGGGAAGGCAGCACTTCATCCCTGGATCCATGCTCAGCCACCACGCCATTATTTATCACGATTATTTCATCAGCAATATTAAGTATCCTCTCCTGATGGGAAATTATCAGGATGGAACTTCCGCTGATATCTTCACGCATCTTCTGAAAGACACCGATGAGGTTCTGGAAGCTCCAGAGATCTATGCCCGCTTCCGGCTCATCAAATATGGAAAGCCTTGATGCCTTTGCCAGCACCGTGGCTATCTCTATCCTTTT
This sequence comes from Lachnospiraceae bacterium, assembly GCA_024683935.1. The sequence goes on from JAIKXV010000100.1 coordinate 24,524, forward strand.
TAATTCTCCTCCGGAAAGGCTGCTGTTTATCTCCCGGTCTATATAGTCGCGGGCGCAGAGGCCGACGGCAGACAGATAATCACAGGCATCGGACGCCTTGATATTCTTGCCCGTTGCGAGTTTGATAAGGTCAAAGACCTGTATTCCCTTAAATCTCACCGGCTGCTGAAAGGCAAAACCTATACCCTTTTTTGCCCTTTCAGTAATGGACATATCTGTTATATCCTCGCCGTCCAGCAGTATTTTCCCCGAATCGGGCTTCTCTATTCCGGCGATAAGCTTTGCTAAGGTGGACTTTCCACCGCCGTTTGGTCCGGTGATGACCACCAGCTTTTCATCAGGTATTGTAAAGGAGATATCGCGTATTATCTCCTTATCCTGCCCCTCCGAATCCACTCTGAAGGAGATATTTTTTATTTCAAGCATTTTTTATTCCTTTCAAAATCAAGAACAGAATTTGCGGATAATTATACCACGATTCAGACTTCAAAATACACATGCGTCGATCGCTTCCTGTTCATCATCGGAAAGACGATATTTTCAACGGCCTTTACATTCTCAAGGATCTGTGAAGGCTTTGATGCCCCAATGATTACAGAGGTAATATCTTCATCCCGGAGAAGCCAGGACAGAGCCATTTCAGCCAGGGTCTGGCCACGCTCTTCCGCTATGCCGTTCAGTTTTCTGATCTTTTCCATCTTATCGGGACTCACCTGGTCTTCATGGAGAAATCTCCCGTCAGTCCTTATCCTGCTGTCCTCAGGTATTCCCCGGAGATATTTGCCGGTAAGCATTCCCTGGGCAAGAGGGGAAAAGCATATTATTCCCTTGCCGAGCCTCACAGAGCGTTCCTTCAGACCGTTTTCCTCTATTGTTCTGTCGAGAATATTGTAGCGGTTCTGGTTAATGATAAACGGAACCTTCATTTCACTCAGAATAGCCGCAGCTTTATCCAGGGTATCACCGTCATAATTTGAAAGCCCTGCGTAAAGCGCCTTTCCGCTGCGGACGATCTGTTCCAGAGCCCCCATGGTTTCTTCCAGGGGAGTATCCGGGTCCATTCTGTGATGATAAAAAATATCCACATAGTCAAGACCCATACGCTTAAGCGACTGATCCAGACTGGCGATCAGATACTTTCTGCTGCCCCAGTTGCCATAGGGTCCCGCCCACATATCATAGCCGGCCTTTGTGGAAATAATTAGTTCATCCCTGTAACGAAGGAAATGGTTTTTCAATATCTTACCGAAATTTATTTCCGCGCTCCCGGGTTCAGGGCCGTAATTATTCGCAAGATCAAAGTGGGTGATACCGTTATCAAAGGCGGTGAAGCACATCTCCTCCATATTGGAAAATGATCCGGTATCCCCGAAATTATGCCAGAGACCGAGCGATAATAAGGGAAGCTTTAATCCGCTTATACCGCATCTCCTGTATTTCATTTTTTCATATCTGTTTTCATTGGCCAAATACATTTGTTTTCACTCCTGTTTAACTTTACTTAAGATCATTATTGCGGCAACGAGGATCACAGCCTCTGCAGGCAGCGCGATCCATGGATTAAGGGTAAACCCGGCTATCAGATAGCCTATGGCGCACACTACCGCTACCAGCGTAGCGTATGGCAGCTGTGTTTCCACATGAAGGATATGCTTGCAGTCTGCTCCCGTGGAAGCAAGTATAGTCGTATCCGATATCGGAGAACAGTGGTCGCCATATACGGAACCTGCAAGGACTGCACCTAAAGAAGGGATAAGGTATATTCCCGCACCTTCGGTCTCACATATCATCGTAATGATCGGTATCAGCATGCCGAAGGTTCCCCAGGATGTTCCCATGGAAAAGCTCATAAGAGCGGCGATCACAAAGACCAGCACCGGGAGAAAGCCCAGCGGAAGATCTGACCTGCTAACAAATCCCGAAATAAAAACACCCGTTCCGATAAGCTGACGGCACACACCCCCGAGACTCCAGGACAGTATAAGTATCAGCATCGGCGGTACGATATTGCTGATTCCCTTTACCATACATTCAACGAATGCTCCCGGCTTCATCAGCTTTCTCGGAATATACAGTAAAAATGCGGTAAGGAGTCCGGCAAAGGCTCCAAGGGACAGCCCCGCCGCGGGATTACATCCTATAGCCTCCGAAAAATCCACTCCTTCAAAGAAATCTCCCACATAAGCCATTCCGAGGATGGCACAGATTATCAGCACCACTATCGGAAGCACCAGATCTATCACATGCCCCTTCCCGTTGTCGGAACCTGATGCTGTCTCCGCTTCCGCTGCGGCAGTACCGGCTTCCATCTCCGCCTTTTTCATCGGCCCGAAATCCCTGCCGGTAAAACTGATGACAAAGACCATAAGGATAGTCATCAGGGCATAGAAATTGTATGGGATCGTGGAAAGAAATGCATGGAATCCGTTTGTTTCACTGACTTCGCTTGCCACTGCTACGGCCCAGCTGGAAACCGGCGCTATTATACATACCGGAGCGGCTGTGGCGTCGATTATATATGCAAGCTTCTCTCTTGAAATGTGCAGCCTGTCCGTTATAGGCCGCATAACAGTACCCACTGTCAGGCAGTTGAATCCGTCATCAATAAAGATCAGTATCCCGAGAAATGATGTGGCAAAAGCTGCGGCACGCTTGCTCTTGAGCTTCTGCCCCACCCATCTGCCATACGCCTGGCTGCCTCCGGATTCGGCCACCAGACTTACCACAGCCCAGAGCAGTCCAAGGAAAATAATGATATAAACATTGTCCGCGATCCTGGCGCTCATCATATCAAAGGCCATGGCCACCGCGGAGACAATGGTTCCGCCTGCTGCATAGCTGTATATCAGCATACCGGACATCAATCCGATAAACAGGGAAGAATATACTTCCTTTGTGACCAGTGCCAGTGTTATCGCTATTATGGGAGGCAGTATGGAGAGCCACCCGGTTTCTATCATAACAAAATCCATATTTACCACCTTTTAGAAAACCCTTTAGAGTATTAAAGCAGTATAACATAAACCTGGGATTTTTTCTTAAAATACGTGATTTTTAAAAGGGGTTGACAAGTGAGCACCTGCTCACTATACTTCAAAGTGAGCAGATGCTCACTTGCACAAAAACCAAAACGATATGAATCTGAAAAAGGAGTAAAAAATAATGAAAAATATGATCTGCAGGCTGGTTGACAGGGTTTCACTAAAGAGCTGTCTTATTGCAACGGCGGTATTTCTGTTCATGCTGTGGCTTATTGACTTCAGCCCCATAGGGGTGGCAGGACTCCTAAAGGTCAGCAACGGCGTCAGCATCCTCGACTATGAGACCAGGTATTCTGTTGATTACGCCTATGACTGGCTTACAAGGATGGGAGAAGCAGGCAGGAACTTCCATCTCACAAAAGTCATGCCTCTTGATATCTTTTATCCCCCTGCCTTTATGCTCTTCATGTTCTCCTGGTGCAGCCTTATCACAAAGAAGATCACATCTTCGGACGGCATTATCAAGTGCCTCCCTGCCCTGTCTGTAATCTATCTACTGCTGGACTGGCTGGAAAATATAGGCATTACCGCCATGCTGATCAATTTCCCGGTGAGGCTCAATATGATCTGCATTGCCACGGGATGGATCACATCCATTAAGAAAACCGTGGTATTATGTATATTGGTAATCGCACTGACAGAAATAATCGCAGCCGTCATTATCGGTTTGAAAGGAAGGGCTCATGCCGAGATTAAAGGGTAATACAAAGGAGATCATACTGGAAGAAGCGCTGAAGCTTTTTGCGGTAAAAGGATTCGAGGCAGTTTCCGTCCGTGATATCGCAGAAAAGGTGGGCATCGGAAATAGCGCCCTGTATAAGCATTTTGAAAACAAACAGGCGATATTTAACGCCTTGGTATCGGAGCTTAAAGAACGTTATCTCCAGCAGTGCAGCACCATCACGCCGGAGATCCGCGGTATGGAAGAGCTAAAGGACAATGTTTTCAGGATGTTTGAATTCCAGACCCAGAACCCCTGGATCGTGAATTTCCGGCAGATGCTCCTTATTGAAAAATTCAGGGATCCAAAGATGGCTGAGATCTACAAGGAGTTTTTCGTGGACATACCTCTTAACCGGGAAAAAGAGATCTTCGAAGAGCTGCAGAAAAAGGGGCTGATGATCGAGGGGGATCCGATGGTTTTTGCCATGGAATTCTACTCTCCCTTTTACCTGTACCACTTTGTGGAGCATGACTATGAAAAGCTGAAGAAGCAGTACCAGCAGCATCTGCGTTTTTTCTTTGATTCCCACTTTATTGTTAATTAAGGGCTTCAATCAGGGGGACGGTTCTTCAATCACAGAACCGTCCCCTGATTGAAGCCCCTGATCGGACTCACGACTCCCTCATAATATAGTCGGGCTTATGTTTTGACAGGTATTTCTCCGCACTCTCCTCATCCCGGACATAAACACCCTTATAATTCTCACTCAGGCTCTCCTTTATCGCATCCAGCTTTTCGGGAGAGCTGTTTATTACCAGGATCACGGGCTTTTCCTTATCCTTATTCTGCTTTTCTTCCTCTGCCGCCCTGATATCAGCCTCCGACATTATAAGGGAATCATCAAGGTATTTGATCAGCAGGTTTTCAAGCTCTTCATAAATAACCGGCTTTGACAGATAATCGGTAAAACCCTCGCTGATATATGAGTCCCTGGCCCCCACTATGGCGTCAGCCGTAAGGGCTATAACAGGCACTTCATCCGCGAGATGCTCTGACCGTATTATCTCGAGCGTCTTTGTTCCGGACATTTCAGGCATCATCTGATCCAGAAGTATCACGTCAAACTGCCTTTCCCTTAAAAGGCTTATACATTCACTGCCGGAAAGGGCCGTGGTAACCTTTATCTTCGTATCCCTGATAAGCTCCGTTATAACCTCGAGATTCATCTCGTTGTCATCAACTATCAGTATCTTCGCCTTCGGGGCAATGAGTGATGGTTTGAAACCGTACTTTTCATCCGCCGTTTCCTTCAGCCGCTCGGAATAGCTTCCAATCGGAGTTCCGTCCACGATCTCCTGCTTTATCTCCACGGTGAAGACGGAGCCCTTCCTGTACTCACTTTCAACCCGGATGCTGCCGCCCATCATTTCTACCAGCTGCTTTGTAATATTAAGGCCGAGGCCCGCGCCTTCCACATTCCTGTTTTTGGTCTCATCAAGCCTCTGGAAAGAGGAAAAGAGCTTATCCATATCGGATTCCCTTATTCCCATTCCCGTGTCCTCCACCCTGACCTTCAGCCTGTCAACACTACGGTCAAAGGAGACATTCACCTTTACGCTTCCTTCGTTGGTATATTTGATCGCGTTATTTACGAGGTTAAGTATGATCTGCCTTATCCTGATCTCATCCCCGAGCATGACGGAAGGGATATCCGGATCCGCATTCAGTTCGTATTCGAGGCCTTTTCTTCCGGCCTTCGTCATTGTCATATTTACAATGTCATTCAATACAGATGCAAAATCATATTCCACCGGAATGATCACCATCTTTCCCGATTCTATCTTGCTGAGATCCAGGATATCGTTGATGATGGAAAGCAGGGTCTTTCCGGCGCTCTGGATATTCATGGCATACTTCCGGATCTTCGGCTCCCCGGATTCACGGAGTATCATCTCATCCATACCGATAATGGCGTTCATGGGCGTTCTGATCTCATGGGACATATTCGCAAGGAAGTTGCTCTTTGCCCTGTTGGCCTCATCCGCTGCATCCTTTTCAACTTTCAGCATCCGGGTCTCATATTCCTGCCTACGCTCCTCAGCCTTCATTTCTTCCATGCGGAGACGGTAATTCTGCTCATTTTTATAGCCGAGATAATAGAACATGGCTATCATGATGAAGATAATGGAGCAGATAAGGACGTTTACCACGAGCTGTATGCCCACTTCCTGATACATCTCCCTTTCGCTGACGGAGATCACCACATACCAGTCATCGGACAGCCTGTTTACAAAAAAGGTGCTCTTTCTGCCGTTGAATGAATGCTCATAGTGGCCTGTACCGTTGGTCTTTATCGTATCAAAAAGGCTCTCTCCCTCTTCACTGTCGGTTAAATAAGTTCCCTTTTTCTCCTCATCCGCATGGGCGATTATCAGGCCGTTTTCGTCCATCACAAATCCGTAGCCCTTGCCGTTTACCGTGAGTTCATCCATCATTTTCTGTATGCCGTTAAGCTGGACATCAAGAGAAATGATATTCTGTCGGTCCGGCAGCATCCTGGTAACGGATATGATGAGATTCCCGGTCTGGGCGTCCACATACGGCGGCACTATAGCCGCTTCACCGTCTTTTTCCCTGGCAACCGTGTACCAGTCCCGGCTTTTCGGATCGTAGCCCTCCGGCGGTTCCCAGTTCTGTCCGTCCATATACTGGCTCATTATATAGCCGTAAAGACCCGTATAGTCTTCACCGAACTGCCTTTCCACGTTATTCGTCTCTTCCACGAGGAATTCGTGGATCCTGGCCGGCGTACTGCCGCTTATCAGCATGTGGTGCACGGAATCGGCTGTCATCACCAGTACGTTCTCCGCCGTATTCATGTGGTTTTCTATCAGCGAAGAAACATTTGCCAGCCTGTCCTCGATGACAGAATTGGAATTCATCACCGCCACACTGTATGTCAGTCTGGAGGTGTAGATCACCATTATTACCACAAATACAAATACCAGTATCAGTGGCTTTGCCATGCTGTGTTTTTTAGGACCGTATGTTTTATCTTTCATCACTTTACCGTCTGATATTTCTCAGGAACCTCAACCTTCGTGGAACCCATGTAATAACCGGGATCCCCCATTATATAAGTATCCTGGTAAATTAAGAAAACATTGTCGTATACCTTATTTTTTCCAGCATCGGTGTAGCCTGAACCGTTCCAGTCCGCCCCGTGGGAAAATACGCCGTAGGCTCTGGAGAGATCGTTTATATTACGGAGTTCGCTCTCCTTAAGGATCACGTTTCTCGCGTGCTCCGCAAGCCCCGCGGAAACAGAGTATCCGTAAGAATATGTCCATGTACCGAATCTGCCCTTGCCGTTCTTTTCAACCACAGCTTTTTCTACCCGCTCCATTATCTTTTCAAAATCTCCGGCTTCTCCGGTAAGATCGAGCCCCAGAGCTCCGGGATAACCCATGAGGGGTGAAGGAAGATCCGCCTCGATAAAATATCCGCCGCATTCCAGCAGCTGCCTGATAAGCGGCTCCGTGTGGGCGTCATTGGTACAGAAGAAGGCCGTCTTTTCGCCATATTCATCGACCCAGCCCGGAACATGCTCCAGAATAAAGCTCTGGGCTCCGGGAACTCCCACCTCTGTTGTGGGATCCGGTGCTTCTTCCATCACAAACTTCATCCCGAACTCCTCGCAGGCAGCCTTCATTACGGCAACACGCCTTGAAACAGTCTCATATGAAAGATGCCTCGGGAAAGAGATATGGACAAAGGTATCGCAGCCCAGCTCATGGGCTATGCGTATTATCAGATATCCGCGGTTAACAAAGTCGCAGTTTACTACGAGATCGGACACAGGGCCTATATCGGCAAAATCCTCGTATGCTTCCCCGGCTATGCAGAGTATATCCGGTCTTTTCTCCTTAATACGCCGGAATGCTTCCGCAGTTCCGTCAACTGCCTGATTCACGATTATCGCTTTTATCTTCGGATCCTCGGAAAGGTTCACTATCGTCTGTATGGTGGTTTCCGGCTCTTCATAGAAATTGTCGGGGTAAACCGCCAGGGTTACCTTATCTTCACCGTACTTTTCCTGAAATGCTTCGGCGCCCCTTCTGTCATCCTCTGACTGGGAATATGATCCCGTAACTATTCCTATACGGAAATCGTCGGATGAAGAGTTTTCCGCTGTCTCTTCAGAACCGCTCCCGTCAGAACCTGTAATATCGCTTTCTTTTTCCTCGGATACTCCGGCACTGCCGGCAGGAGATACGCCGCCCGCTGCACCGCAGGCAGTCAGAGCTGCTGTTAAAAGGGAAATAAGGATGATCTGGCACGTTCTTCTGATCATTAAACTCCGTTCCTTTCTCAGATTTGCCTTTATGTCTGATATTTGCTAAGCTTTGATAATGTCATCCTTCAGGTACAGAAAAATAAGGAGACTGATATGAATTACGCCCTTGATCTATTAAATGAGGCGGGTCTTGATACGAAGACAGGCCTTAAATACACAGGCAGGGAAGATAAATACCTCTCTGCGATACAGCGTTTTTATAATAATTATGAAAAAAACAGGGCAAAGATCACGGAAAGCCTTGCTTCCGAAAACCTTGAGAGCCTGATGATCACAGTACACGCCCTGAAGAGCAATTCCCGCATGATAGGGGCGCTCTCCCTGGCATCCATGTTCGAGGATCTGGAGCATCTGGCAAAGGAGGGAGATGCTTTATCCGTTAAGGAAAAGACCCCTGCCGTACTGTCAGATTACAGCAGCCTTATTGAAAAGCTGCAGCCCGTCGGAGAAATGGACGCTGTTCTTCCGGAAGACGAGATCTCCGCTGCGGAAGCGATTGAAACCGCGGATAAACTGATCAGCGCACTGGACGATTTTGATGATGAACTCTCAAAGGAACTCGTACAGAGGCTTCAGGGCTATCCCTTCCGTCCTGCCATGAAAGAACTGCTGGATAAGGCAGTATCTTACATAAATGACTATCTCTATGATGAGGCATTAAAGCTCATCCCTGAGATAAAAAGCTCTATTGAGTAGGCTCCTCTTCTTCATCTGTATTATCGAGCACATCGATTATCTTCGCCACCAGCTCTGACCTCTTTGATGGCTTTAATACATAGCCCTGCGGCATCAGATCCACCAGGGTCTTAATAACCGTCTCTTTTTCGGAAACTCCCGTGAGGAAGATCACCGGGATGTCTTTGTATTCCGGATACTCCCGAAGCTTTAAGAGCACCTCCGGTCCGTCCATTTCCGGCATCAGATAGTCAAGGAGAATGAGATCCACGTTAAATTTCTCCAGATACTTAAACATATTTTTGCCGGAACCGACGAGGGTCACCTCGTAAAACTCCTGCAGCTGGTCCTTGATTTGGATAAGCAGCTCCGGATCGTCATCCACCACCAGGATATGCTTTCTCTGAAAACTCGTCTTTTCCCCGGTATTTACATATTCCGTGATGAGATCGTTGTTCTCTTCCCTGTACTTCTCAATATTCTTTTCAATATCGTTCAGCTTTTCATACAGCGCGAACAGGGATACCGGTCTTGAAAGAAAGAACATGCGGTCAAGCTCTGTATGGTTAATGAACTGTCCCCTGTCCTCATCATTGGCGACCACTAATATGGTCGTGGATTTAAGCTTCGTATATTCCTTCAGAATATCGAAAACCTTCACACTGTCTGCGGTCTCATCCCCGAGGCATATGATCACGATATGGGGCATTTCCCTGGGTATGCTGTCAAAAAGAGCGGTCTTCTTCGGAGGGCATTTCACCGTGATATATCCCCGGTCATGCTCCAGATGATCGCAGATATCCGAAGCTATCCTTCTGTTTTTCCCGGTAACCATTACTTTAAGGATCATAGATACGCAAACCTTTCTTTACCAAACTGCCTGTTTTCAGATCGGGGGATTTGATTATCATTATAACAGTTCCATCCTGTTTTGTCTTTTATATCTCCGACTCCCGTCCCGCTTTATAAGCGGATTTGACAGCTTAATTGCTGTATGCAGAATGCGAGTTTTTCCACTCCGGAAGATCTCTGTTGATCTCATTTATCTCTGCCTTGTACCTTAGGTACATGATGAGCCAGATCATAATATAAGCTGCCATCATTACCAGGAACGTGATAAGGATCTCCGGCAGATTATCCAGTGAAAACCATTTAAGGAAAAAGCCTCCTGTAAATACACTCGTCATGCACAGGACAAAATGTGTGGACGTGGCTCTGACAAGACTCCATTCCTCTATGCTGTATGCCACAGTTCCGCCGAAATTCACGGCCCCTATCAGGCCGGAAACCACTGACTGTATTGCAAAGGCCTTCAGCTCGTCCCCGATCAGAAGCGTAAATTCCGGGGCACAGATGTACATCGTTCCGTCATTTATGCTCATCGTGGCGGTAACTGCGGTGATGATAGTTCCCATTATCACTCCCAGCGCAAAGCCGATCGAAGAGAGAAATATGATTTTGGTTCCGGTATCCATTTTGTATTCCATATCCCCGATCACTCCTTTAACAGTTCCTTGATATAACGGACTCTGCTTCTGGAAGCCCAGGATTTCGTCCCGTTATCGAATTCTATCCCTATTGTCCCCACCGTATTGATATCAAAGCATTTCACCTTATGAAGGTTCACTATCTCCGACTGGGAGATACGTATGAATCTCTTGGAATTCAGGTCCTCTTCTAAGCCGGAAAGGCTCTTTTTCACGTAATAAAGTCCGTTCTCTGTCTGGATCATTACCCTTCTCCCCTGGGTATAGGCTCTTATGATGTCCCTCTGGGAAAGAATCTCCAGCCTTTCCTCCTCTGAATGGGCAGCAATAGAAGGAAAATCATTCCCTGAAACCGCCTCTATCGCATAAATTATATTCTCGACCTGCTCTGTTTTTTCTTTGGTCTGAATGGTCACCTTCGGTTCTATATAGTCCGCGTCAATGACCACATCTATATCAACCATATTCCTCATAAACCCGGCTCTCCGATCATCTTAATCTTCTATCTGGCTCACAACCCTTTTTATCTTGACTAAGGCTTCCGCATATTCATACTCCCTTATATCTTCTACAGCGTTTTTCAGAACGTTTATAAGGGTAAATCTGAAGGGATAACGCATAAGCGTCTGAAGGAGCTCCAGGGCTTTTTCATCATCATAGTCCTCCACCGCTTCAATCAGCTCCCTTCCGGTCTTTTCCGCCTCCTCTGCGGATATTTCAGAGGCCGGATGTACTTCATCCATAAGACCGTAGGGCCTGATTATTTCAATTACCTTCCTGTACTTCTCCGCCAGGGCATCCACCCGGGAAAAAAGCTTCTCTTCTTCTCCTGCCTTGCCGAGATTCTCCATCTCCTCCGCAAGATCCCCGAGGGAATCCGCCCCTATGGTACGGGCATTGCTTTTTAAGGCGTGTACAAGGATCGTCAGTTCCTCACAGTTCCTGTTTCCCGCGCTTTCTTCAATGGCTGTCAGATTCTTTTCCGAACGCCTGTAAAATCTCTGCAGGGCCGCGAGATATTTCTCGGCATTAAGGGTGTATCTGAAAGCGCCCTCTATATTCAGCCCGGCCTGTCTAAGGTCATTAAAATCCGGCATTTCCGTACCTTCCTCCTATATATCCACCCGCTGTCTCGCCACGAGTTCCGCAAAGACCCCATTTTTCTCTATAAGTTCATCATAGGTTCCATCTTCTGCTATATTTCCGTCATCAAATACCAGGATCCTGTCACACTGTCTGATCGTTGACAGCCTGTGGGCAATTACGATACGTGTACAGTTCATTTTGTCCAAAGCTTCGGAAACCCTTTTCTGCGTGATATTATCAAGGGCTGAGGTAGCTTCGTCCAGTATAAGTATCTTCGGTTTCGGCGCCACGGCTCTCGCGATCATCAGTCTCTGCTTCTGTCCGCCTGAAATACCCCCGCTGCCCTCTGAGATGACCGTATTCATCCCCATCGGCATATTCCTGATATCTTCGTCGATCCCTGCGATCTCTGCCGCAGCCCAGGCGTCCTCCATTTTAAGCCCCGGAGAAGCGATGACGATATTTGAGAAAATATCCCCCTGGAAAAGCTTCCCGTTCTGGGTGACGACCCCGATATGCTTTCTTAAGGACCTCAGGTCTACGGACTCTATATCCTTACCATCATAATAGATGCCGCCCTTTTCCGGCTTTTCAAATCCGAGGAGCAGCCTTACAAAGGTGGATTTTCCGCAGCCGGTCTTTCCTACAATGGCGATATACTGTTTCGGCTTTATCTTCAATGAGAGATCCTTTAATACGTAAGGAGAATTATCATCATACCTGAAGCTTAAATGGTTTATCTCCACTCCTCCCGATATCCTGTTCAGTATCTCCTTATTTTCCGATATCTCCGGCTCCGCCCTGAGGATCGGCTCCGCCATTTCAAATACCGGCCTTATCCTGGCGGCTGTAAGGGCTATTGAGAACAGGGACATAAAGGCCCCCATCACCATTCCGTATGCGGTATTAAAGGCATAGTAAAGCGCAGGGGTAAGACCCGTCACGATCGCCGCATTGTACATCACGATGGTTCCGATAAGGGTTATCGCTGTGCTGATCACCCCGTTGATCTTCAGGAAAAGCGGCGGATTGTAATTCAGCTCCGCTTCCCCGGAGTACATATCTCCCCATTTTGAAAAGGCCCTCATCTCCGCACCCGTGACCTTTATCTTCTGTATGCCGGAAACAAGGGCATAGCTTAGGCCGTTTTCCTTTGAACTTATCAGCATGCGCTTTTTTGAGATCCGCATCTCAATAAGGGACGAAATGAGGAAAAATAAGACCGTGACCAGTATAACGGAAAGAGCCGGCAGAGTGAGTCCCGGCGCAAAAGCAAAGATCTGCGTGATATATACAAGGGAAAAGAGCGAGGTGAGCCCCGTATTTAACACAACTGAAACCATTGAGCTGCAGAGGGAATTCACATAGGACGCCCTGCTTGAAAGCTCTCCCGATGAATAGTCCTTGAAAAATGAAGCCGGGAGCGATAAAAGGCGCATCATGGTGGCTGCCTCGACAGAAATGCTGAGCTTCGTGTCTATACGGGCAGTGATCAGGTTTTTGACTGAAGACAGCATGGCTGAACTCAAAAATACGCTTATCAGAAATACTCCCGTGGAAAGAAGCAGCGAGATACTGCCGCTGCCAGCCACAGTATCAAAGAGATAGAAATTAATCCTGGGTATCAGCATACCGATCAGTGTCACTGCCAGGGTTGAAAGCACGGCCATTATATAGTCCGAGGGTTCCAGAATGCCTATTATATAACGCACAAGATCCTGTATTGACAGTTTTCTCAAGGGAAAGGGTCGATAAAACACGAAGGCTTCCTTCATAAAAAGCTCTTCTTCCCTGTCCGTCACATGCCTGTAAGCCTTTGCTTCCGGATCATAAAACCTGTATCCCGACAATCTGTCCGGTATCAGGGCAACGGGAGCTTCATCCTTATTGAAAAAGCCCAGCATCAGACCGCAGGCATCCTTCCTCCAGCCCTTTTTCAGCTTCACATCCCTGAACATTATGCCGGAGGGACGAAGGGCATACTCCAGTCTGTCCTCCAGGGTCTCCAGCCTGTCCGGGATATCATCCGGGCTGACCTTCAGGAGCATGAGGATGTCCTCAAATCCTCCGTTTCCCTCGTTTCCGTGCGAAATCAGACCTCCCCTGCCCTCTCCTGTTACGGCAGAAGCGATCCTTTTTATCGTCCGGGTAAAGCTTTCCCGATCCTTTCTTTTTCTGTTTCTTATCTGTTCGTCAAACCAGCCAGCCATTACTCATTTGAAACCAATTCTGTGTATTTTCCGCCTTTTTTGAAGAGTTCCTCGTGTGTTCCCCTTTCCACTGCTTCCCCGTGGTCCAGGACTATTATCTCATCGCAGTCCCTTATGGTACTGAGTCTGTGGGCTATAACTATGCAGGTTATCCCCCTGTCCCTTATGGCGTTTACCACCTCATATTCCGTATGTGCGTCAAGGGCCGAAGTCGCCTCGTCCAGTATCACGATAGTGGGATCCTGTGCCAGCACACGGGCTATCTCCATTCTCTGCTTCTGGCCACCCGAGAAATCATTTCCGCCTTCCCTCATTTTATGGTTATAGCCGCCCTCTCTCTGGATGATATCATTATGGATCTTCGCATCCCTTGCCGCTATCACCACTTCAAAGTCCTTTATCGTATCGTCCCACATGCGGATATTTGCGGAAATACTGTCTTCAAACATGATGATATCCTGATCCACAACCGCTACGGATCCTGCAAATACGCTTCCGTCTATTTCCGTTACGGCCTTTCCGTCAAAAAGTATTTCCCCTTCCCATGGCTGATACAGACCGGAAATAAGCTTCGACAGCGTAGATTTCCCGCAGCCGCTCTCGCCCACTAAGGCCACCCTGCTGCCGGGCTTTAAGGACAGGCTGAAATCCTTTATCAAAGGCTCGGAAAGCCTGGAATAACCGAAGGTCACATTCTTTATCTCTATTTCCCCGGTAAGCTTTTTATAGCTTTCTTCACTTTCCCTATCCCTGAGGCTGCTCTTAATATCCTCAGGATACTCCATCACATCCTCTATCCGCTCCATATCGACCTTCAGCTCCTGTATGGTCTGTCCCGCGGAAATGAAGGCGGTGGCCGGAGCGGTAAATGCAGCTAAAAACCCCTGGAAAGCAGTCAGCATACCTATGGTAAAGCTTCCGCTCATCATCAGATAAATACCGAGAAGCTGGATAACAGAGCCTGTTATAACGGATACCACTCCGGGAATGCTGCCGAGATACTGGTTTAGTTTTAAAAACCTGACCTTCTGGGTATTTACGCTGGCCTGAAATCCGGCCCATCTGCGGAAAAAACCTTCCTCCGCACCGCTGGATTTGATAGTCTCTATCATCTCTATACCCGATAAGGTACAGCTTGAAAGCCTGCCCGAATCCCGCATACCTATCCTTGACAGATTGACTCTTTCCCGGGAAATAATCCTTGATATAAAAAGATTGATGACAATGGATGAAACGCCGACAAGTGTTAACAGAATACTGTTTTTCAGCATCACAAAGAGATAGAAAAACATCATGAATGCATTTAACACAAGGGGAGCAAAGGTATTTATCAGATTATTTGATATGGAAGCATTTCCGGCTCTCCTTAAAAGAATATCCCCCGCATATCTCTGGGAAAAGAATTCCATCGGGAGATTCAGTATCTTCCACATATAGGAGGAATTGCCCTGGATCGCCATTTTTCCTTCTATTTTTATCGAATACAGGGCCTGCATAAGTCCGGCAACGATCTGTAAAAAGGCAAAGGCCGACATCAGTGTGATAAACGGAATATACCAGCCGGGATCCTTGTTTGTAAGGATCCGGTCTAAAAAGACTTTTGAAAAAACGGGATTTATGATGCCGAAAAGTGATGAGATGATCGTGGTAAGCGCCACAAAGGCTATGGCCGCACCGCAGCCCTTTAGCCGCTTTCCCGCATATTCCATGGCTGAACCGGGCTTTCCGTCCGGCACAAAGTCTGCCGTTGGGGAAAACAGCATGCAGATCCCGGTGAATTTTTCGTCAAATTCCTCCATGGACAGAGTATAGGTGCCTCTTGCGGGATCATTGATAAAAACCTTATCCTTCTTAAAGCCGTTCACCACCACGAAGTGGTTGAATTCCCAGTGCACTATGCAGGGGAAGGTACCGTTTTCCTTCAGATAATCCGGTTCATACCTGTAGCCCTTAGCTTCGAGACCGTAATTCCTTGCAGCCTTAAGGATATTCCTTCCGTTGGAACCGTCACGGGATATTCCGCAGTCCAGACGCATCTTTTCCAGCGGCACCCATTTCCCGTAATACGCAAGTATCATGGCAAGAGCGGCAGCCCCGCACTCCAGAGCTTCCATCTGCATGATGAAGGGGACTTTTGCCACTCCTCCGGCAAGCGGTTTTTTTACATTGGGATCAGCCATATCGTTCCTTTTTAGGTAATAATACGATGGTTCTTCCTATGTAGGATACCATATACTTTTATGCCGTGTCGATGGATTGCAGGCGGGGTATTTACCGTTTATGTACGAAAAACGACCGAATTCACAAAGAATTTGCCTTACCTCCCGGATTAACCGTATAATTAGGCATAAAGGAAAGAAAAGGAGGTATCAACATGAAAGACAACGAATACACCTTATTCATCAAAAAATTCAAGGAAGGCCATGATATCAACACAGCGCTGAGCGATGAAGATATGGAGAGGGCTACCGGCGGTGTGGGCGGTGCCAACGAGGCCACCTGTCCCCAGTGCGGAAAGCCGATGAAAGTCGTGAACAATTCCTATGGTGATAACTACTGGACATGCGAATCCTGTGCAATAGACCAGTTTTTCTCAGATGCAGAATATATTGAGGTCCTCAAGGCAGCTGAAGCTGCAGGACAGACCCAGGGACTGGTTTATCCCGTCTGGTGGAAACAGGTAAACCACTGACCGGCCATCCTATGACTTACTACACAGCCACAGGGAATTTAAAGTCGAATTCACTGTATTTATAACCGGGAAGTGAAAAATCGTCCTTTGTGAAGTCATAGAAATCGTGAATATCGGGATTTATCTGTAACTTGGGCGCGTCATGCTGCGGGTTCTTAATAAGCTCCTTTACAGGCTCTATATGCCTGTCGTACAGGTGGCAGTTTGCTATCACATGCACCAGTTCTCCCGGCTCAAAGCCGTAGGCTGACGCGAAAGCGTACACAAGGAGCGCAGCCTGCACCGTATTCCAGGAATTGGCAACCGCCATATCCTGGGAACGCTGGTTCAGCATACCGTTTAAGCGGCCGTCCATCACATTAAAGGTCATGGAATATGCGCAGGGCGCAAGAGCCATCTCCGACAGATCCTGAGGGATGTACATCATGCTCATTATCCGTCTGGATCCCGGATCATTGACCAGCTGGTATATTATCCTGTCGGTCTGATCCAGGGTCCAGATGCCTTTTTCTGACTTTTTCGAGATCTGACCTCTCTTCTCCGAAACATACTCGCTGTCATCAGCCCTGAATCTTCCGCCGGGAAAGGCTTTCTCCAGCCCCTCCTTTGTCACATCCTTATATTCGCTGCGGACACTCATCTGATAGCCGTAGGCTTTTCCTATGGAGCCCTTTTCATCTGCCCAGGCATCCCACACATGGGAGGATAATTCGTTTACGTTATTGGACTTTTTCTGCCATATCCAGAAGATCTCATCTAAAGCGGATTTCCAGAAGGTCCGCTTTAAGGTCATTATCGGAAACTCTTTGGAGAGATCATATCTGTCAACAGCACCGAATACTGCCAGGGTATGGGCGGGACTGTTGTCATCCTCCCATCTGGGACGGACTTCCATATTCTCATCGCTTATCCCGTTTTCCAGTATATTATTTATATTATCTATAAAAAGCCTGTCCGCTGCACTCATTCAAAATTCTCCTTTATTATCTCCGCTATCGCGCCGTTATTATGGTCGTTAATAGTCACCCTGTCGGCTGCCGCCTTAACTTCTTCTCTCGCATTGCTGACTGCATAACCTGTTCCCGCAGCCTCTATCATGGAGATATCATTCGCCTCGTCTCCCGCTGCCACGGTGTCCTTTATTTCAACTCCCGCATATTCCGCAAGAAACTTAAGCGCACCTGCCTTTGTAGTGTCCTTCCTGCCGAATTCCAGAAGCCTGTCGCTGGAAAAAAGGCAGAAGAGCCGGTCATCTATCAGCGGTTCTATATGTGTTTTAAACCGTTCCAGCTTCGGTCTGTCATGTAAAGCCGCACACACCACCTTCAGGGGCGGTTCCGGAAGATACGCCATCAGAGTATCCAGATCCTCAATGATATAAGGAGTCAGTACCTTGCCATCGGAATAACTTTTGAGGATATCGGTATCATGAAGGGCCACCACATGTTCCTTCGTATAGGTCTGGCAGTGAACATTCTGCTTTTCCGCCTCTTCAAAGATAAACCTGGTATCCTCATAGGAAACCGGATCCTTAAAGATCGTGATCCACTCTCCGCCCTGAAATGCGCTGATAAGGGATCCGTTGTAGCTTGCGATAAAGACCCCTTCTCTTTCCAGACCGTATTTTACCGCCAGCGGAAGGGTGTCCTCAAAAGGTCTCCCGGTCACAAATGCAAAACAGTGTCCGTTGTCTAAGAGCTTTTTTATCGCTTTCAGATTATCATCGCTTATGGATTTATCGATGGATAAAAGTGTAAGATCCAGATCAGTTAGTAGAAAACGTTTTCTCATAGTGAATTCCGGTATTCCAGCAGCTTCTCATAGACTTCATACGGCACATGGAGACTGCCCTTCCCGACTCCCAGGTCTATGTCCTTTTTATTTCCGCCGTGGAAATCCGATCCTCCGGACTCCAGCAGATCAAACTTTTCCGCCACGTGGATCATCTGCCTCGTGTCGGAAGAAGTATAGGTGCTGTATCTGGTTTCCATGCCCTTTAGTCCCGCAGCCTTCAGATCGGATATTAGTTTACATAACTTTTCCATTGACATGCCGTAGAGCAGCGGATGGGCCAGAACCGGAATGCCCTTTGCCTTGCTTATTAGCTCTACTCCGTCAAAGGGTGTCACCTTCTCCCTGGGGATGAAATAGGGCTTGCCGTCTCCGATATAACGGACAAATGCTTCTTCCATCGAGCTGATGGCTCCGTGATCCAGCATATAGCGCGCATAATGTGCTCTGGTGATCACCGATCCCGGAAAGGCTGCTTTCAACTTCTCATAGCTGATGTCCAGGCCGATACCCTCATGCAGCGCCCTGCACATCTTTTCATTCCTTAAATCCCTGGCGTCCTTAAATCTCTGCAGATAGTTATTTAACTCCGGCTGATCCGTATCAATAAAAAGGCCCACGATATGAATATCATGGCCGTCAAGATCTGTTGAAAGCTCCACGCCGTCAACTATCTCCGGCGCATTATCGGTACGGGATGCGGCTTCATGTATCTCCTTTAACCCGTCAATGGAATCATGGTCGGTCAGAGCCATGGCTCTTAAACCCTTTTTTACCGCATAACTGACAAGTTCTGACGGCGTAAATGTGCCGTCAGACCTGTTGGAATGGACATGGAGATCCACGCCCCTGTTATCTGTTATCCCATCCCGGATATTACCTTCGATCATCAGTTTTCGTCATCCTCTATCGCAGCAGTATATACTGTAGACTTCCTTGCGGATTCGTTATTTGCGAGATACTCGTCATAGGTCGTGATCTTGTCTGTAAGCACGCCCTCGGGACTGATCTCCATGATGCGGTTTGCGGTAGTCTGCACGAACTGATGGTCATGGCAGGTAAAGAGCTCCACTCCGGGGAACTTTATAAGTCCGTTATTAAGAGCCGTGATCGACTCCATATCCAAATGGTTTGTGGGTTCGTCGAGAACGAGACAGTTGGCACCGGATATCATCATCTTGGAAAGCAGGCACCTGACCTTTTCTCCTCCGGAAAGCACATTTACCTTCTTTACGCCGTCTTCTCCGGGGAAGAGCATACGTCCCAGGAACCCGCGGACATAGGTAACGTCCTTAACGGGAGAATAGCCGGTAAGCCACTCCGTAATCGTATTTTCACTGTCAAATTCCCTGGTATAGTCCTTCGGGAAGTAGGCCTGGCTGGTGGTAACTCCCCACTTATAGGTTCCCGAATCAGGCTCCATCTCACCCATAAGGATCTGGAAAAGAACCGTAACCGCCTGCTCATTTCCGCCCACAAAGGCCACCTTGTCGTCATGTCCGAGCACAAAGCTTATATTATCCAGGACCTTTTTGCCCTCTATTGTCTTGGTAAGTCCTTCAACCGTAAGGACTTCATTTCCTATCTCCCTGTCGGGACGGAAATCAACGTAAGGATATTTCCTGGAAGAAGGCTTGATATCATCCAGCTGTATCTTTTCAAGGGCACGCTTTCTGCTGGTCGCCTGCTTTGATTTGGAAGCGTTGGCGGAGAAACGGGAAATGAATTCCTGCAGCTCCTTAATCTTCTCTTCCTTCTTCTTATTGGCTTCCTGCTGCTGACGCTTCATCAGCTGGCTGGATTCATACCAGAAATCGTAATTTCCGGCGTAAAGCGTTATCTTTCCGTAATCGATGTCCGCCGTATTGGTGCAGACCTTATTCAGGAAATACCTGTCGTGGCTCACCACAATGACGGTATTGTCAAAGTTTATAAGGAATTCCTCAAGCCAGTCTATTGCATCTAAATCCAGATGGTTCGTAGGCTCGTCAAGGAGAAGGATATCCGGGGAACCGAAGAGTGCCCTTGCGAGAAGTACCTTCACCTTTTCGGAACCCTTCAGGTTCTTCATCACTTCCCTGTGGAGCTCTGTCTCTATTCCGAGACCGTTAAGAAGGGTTTCCGCATCGGCTTCAGCTTCCCAGCCGTTCATCTCGGCGAATTCCGCCTCGAGCTCAGCGGCCTTTACGCCGTCCTCATCGGAAAAGTCCTCTTTTGCATAGATCGCGTCCTTTTCCTTCATTATCTCAAAGAGCCTCTGGTTTCCGCCCATTACCACGTCCAGCACCACTTCCTCATCATATTTGAAGTGATCCTGCTCGAGGACAGACATTCTCTGTCCCGGAGTTATGGAAATATCACCCTTCGTGGTCTCCAGCGCACCTGACAGGATCTTTAAGAATGTGGACTTGCCGGCTCCGTTGGCTCCGATAAGACCGTAACAGTTTCCTTCGGTGAACTGGATGTTAACATCCTCGAAAAGTGCTTTTTTGCCTACGCGGTAGGTTACGTTGTTAGCCTGAATCATTTAATATGTATCCTCTTACTTTCCTCTTAATCGCATCAGCTGGCACCGGACAGCTGCTCACTCCTCTGCGGGATTTTTCTCCGGGATAAACACCCTTCCCGCCATGGTCTGCTGACGTTTCTTTGCATTATCACGTGCTTCCTTGCAAAGCTCCTTCTGGGAGTTTACAGCCTTCTTTCCCCTGCGGTCGGGCTTTTCATAATTCCCGTCGGGGGTAAGCACATGAGCCTTAATTGTATCAGAAAGTTCCAGAGAAAGGAAGTGCCGGAGATCCGCCTTCAGTTCCTCCCTTTCAACAGGGAAGACTATCTCAACACGGCGGTCAAGGTTTCTTGGCATCCAGTCGGCGCTGCCGAGGTAGAATTCCTCATTTCCGCCGTTCAGGAAATAGAATATCCGGCTGTGCTCCAGGAAATAACCCACAATGGAATGCACGGTTATATTTTCGGATACTCCGGGGATACCCACCTTCAGGCTGCAGATTCCCCTTACGATAAGCTCTATCTTTACTCCGGCTGCGGAAGCCCTGTAAAGAGCTTCTATGATGTCAGGATCGCAGAGGGAATTCATCTTTGCCCTTATAAGCGCCTCTCTCCCGGCCTTTGCGTGCTCTTCTTCCCTGCCGATCAGATACAGGAAACGGTCCTTTAGCCAGAGGGGCGCCACCGACAGCCTGTTCCAGGCCACGGGCTCCGAATAGCCTGACAGCATATTAAATACAGCCGTGGCATCCTCTCCTATGGGTTCGGAGCAGGTGAGAAGTCCCATGTCCGTATAGAACCTCGCTGTTGTGTCATTATAGTTTCCCGTGCCGAGATGCACGTATCTCCTTATGCCCTCCTCTTCACGGCGGACAACCAGAGCGATCTTTGAATGGGTCTTCAGTCCCACCAGACCGTAGATAACGTGGCAGCCCGCTTTTTCAAGGGTGCGGGCCCAGTTGATATTATGCTCTTCATCAAATCTCGCCTTTAACTCCACAAGCACCGTTACCTGCTTGCCGTTTTCCGCGGCGCGGGCAAGGGCAGCAACTATCGGGGAATTACCGCTGACGCGGTAGAGAGTCATTTTTATCGCCAGGGTATTCTGGTCAGAAGCTGCAGAGCTTATGAAATCCACCACCGGCTCAAAGGATTCGTAAGGGTGCTGCAAAAGGATATCGCCCCGCCTTATCTGGGTGAAGATATCCTCCTCCTTATTCATGTATTTGGGAGGCTGGGGCGTCCAGCCCGGTATCTTCAGGTCGTCATAGCCCTGAAGGGAAGCTACCTTTGATAAAAATGCGAGATCCAGGGGTCCGTTTATCCTGTAGATGTCCCTTTCCTCCACATTCAGTTCCTTTACAATGATATTGAGGAGTTCCGGCGCGATGCCCTCTTCCACCTCAAGCCTGATGACCTCGCCCCACTGGCGGCGTTTTACCTGCTTTTCTATCTCCTTTAAGAGATCCTCCGCCTCGTCCTCATCTATGGCAAGGTCCGCATTCCTCATGATCCTGAAGGGATAAGCGCATTCTATCCTGTAATTCAGGAAAAGGCGGCTTAAGTTCCGCTCTATGACCTCTTCCTGGAATATAAAGGTTTTGACATTTTTATCCTCGCCTCCGAGATCCGAAGGCACCGGTATCAGCCGGGGGAGTACGTCCGGCACCTGAACAAGGGCAAAATCAGTCTCTCTTTCGCCCTTATTCTTATCCTTCTTGTCCTTCTCCCTTTCCCGGTTCAACAGGTTCGCGGTTTCAAGGGGTGTCATTATAGCCCCTATATTTAAGGTCTTATTCCTGACCAGCGGGAACGGCCTTGAAGAATCCACAGCCATGGGCGTAAGTACCGGGTATATCTCTTCCTCGAAATATCTGTCGAGATATGCTCCTTCTTCGGGAGTCAGCTCCTCATGGCGGGAGATTATCCTGATGTTATTCTCCTTTAACTGGGTCAGCATCGAGCGTCTCCAGGTCAGATACTGGAGATCGGTAAATTCATGGGTAACGGCGGACAGTTCGGAAAGCTGCTCCTCCGGCGTCATACCGGAGATATCCCTTCCCCTGTATCCCGCATGAACCATATCCTTAAGGGACGCCACCCGGACCATAAAGAATTCATCGAGGTTTGATGCGGTAATACCGAGCATCTTTACCCGTTCCAGAAGAGGCAGGTTCTTGTCCCTCGCTTCCTCCAGCACCCTCTCGTCAAATTTCATCCAGGAAAGCTCCCGGTTTGTATAATATTCGGGGGATCTGAAATCAATATCAGCTGTTTTCTTTTTTGCTGTCTTCATGATTTGTCTATGCCGCTCCTTTCGCCTCTAAATATCTGCCGCCTTTCGTTCCACCGGAATGACAAAGGCCGGTCTCATAATTTCTTCTTCAGCACGGGCTTCAGACCGAATACCTCTTCAAACAGTCCTGTTTTCTCAAAGAAAAGACCCTTTTCCAAAGCTATATCGTCTTCCGTATCCACGGTGATTATCAGTTCCTTGTCCTTTACAACGGCTTTGACGCCGTTAAATTTCCTCTTATAGTTCCTGACCATTCCGGAGGAAAGCCGGAGTATGGCTGTAAGCTTGACAACCGTGAGATAGCTCTTTTCGTCAAAGCCGCTCTCCATTACATCCTCGTAGGATAAGTCCTTCGGATAGGACGAGGATACAATGACCGCCACCATCTCCCGCTCCAGATGGGAAAGACCGATTATCTCCGTTCCCATGATGATAGGATAGGCGCTGGGTCCCGGCGATACCAGGGAAATAAAGCGGCCCACATCCCTTAGGCGGGATGCTATCTCCAAAAGAAGCCTGCCCCTGGCATCCAGGCCGTGGTACTTCTTCATGCCGTCAAATACCGCCAGGGCGCTCTTTGACAGGAGATTCCCGGTATTCTGGCTGCCCCTGTACCTCGCGGAAATATTTTCCACGCTGGATATAATATCCTGTCCGAAATCATGGTCGGACCGTATCAGCTTATTCTTTTCGGCATAATCATAGGCGATGCCGTCCGAGAGGCTGACTCCCGGCACATAGATCTTTTCGGCTCCCATGGTCTTTATCATATGCTTTATTATAAAAGCCGAAGGAATAAGTAGGGATGCGCTCTCCATCGGTATCCCTACCTCTTTTGCCACCTGCTCTCCGGACATCTGCTTCAGCCTGTCTATGAACTTTACGAACTGGGCTGCAGTCACTGATCTGTCTGCCTGATCCCTGCCGGACTCTGCCCTGTCAATGCCCTCTCCCGAGAGCTTATGCAGTATATATGGGAGGTGATCGTCAACCACTATGATATTCCTGATATCCAGCTTTTTAAGATACATCTTTTTCAGGGTGTGTATCTCATTATCGATAAGCTCGCTTAAAAGATCCTCATAGTTGTAGCTCGCGGGCTGCAGATCCCTGAGGGACCGCCTGAGCCGGAGTATTCCGAGCCTCAGGTTCACGGTGGCGATGAGCTTTGAAGAAGCAAAAAGAGACACCTGGGTGCTGCCGCCGCCTATGTCAATGAAGGCCGTGCCGCTGTCAATGATATTATGGAAATCCCGGCTTTTTAATGCCACGGACTTATAATCCAAGAATCTCTGCTCGGAATTGCTTAAGGGCAGTATCGTAAGTCCGGTCCTGAGCTTGATCTGGTCCAGGATCACCTTGGTGTTATCCGTTTCCCTGATGGCAGAAGTACCGAAAGCCCTGTAGGAATCCGCGTGGTATGAGTCCATGATGTCCTTAAAGCCCTTCAGCACGCTGCAGAGCTCATCCATCCTCTCATAACTCAGTTTCCCGGTATTATAGCTGTCGGTTCCCAGGTCTATCCGATGACGGATATAATCGATTTCCTTAACCCCGTTCTTACGGCTGAGTTCAAATATCTTCATTCCTATTTCGTAGGAACCCACGTCTATCGCCGCGAATATCTTCATGATGTTAATCCTCCCTTCAGGCTTCTCCCTGAGAAGAAGCTGTCACCGAAGGTGACCTTTGAGGTGTTTCTACCCCCTCCAGATAATCCACAAACTGCTCTGCTGTCCTGCCGCTCATACCTCCGTGGGACAGTTCCCACTTATTGGCTTCCGCCTTCAGCTCTTCATCCGACATGGATATTCCCCTTCGGTGGGCAAGCTCCAGGACGATATGGTCAAATTCCTTTTTGCCCGGCCGTCCGAAGTATATCTTTTCCCCGAAACGGGCAGAGAGCGACAGCTTCTCCTGAACCGTATCGCTTTCGTGAATATCATCTGTTATTCCTCTGTCCAGCTTGTCGGAAAATCCCTCGTGTATTAAATGACGCCTGTTACTAGTCGCGTAGATCAGTATATTATCGGGCTTTTTCTCTAAGCCGCCCTCTATAACCGCCTTCAGATATTTGTATTCCACCTCGGAGTCCTCAAAGGAAAGGTCGTCCATATAAATGATAAAGCGGTAATTACGGTTCTTTATCTCCTTTACCACATCATTTAAGTCCCTGAACTGGTGCTTAAATACCTCTATCATCCGGAGGCCCCTGTCAAAATACCGGTTCAGAATCCCCTTTACACAGCTGGACTTTCCCGTTCCCGCATCTCCGAATAGAAGCACATTGTTTGCGGGACGTCCCTCCAGGAAGGCCTCTGTATTGTCAATAAGCTTCTTTTTCTGGAGCTCCATCCCGACTATGTCATCCAGGTACACATGCTTTACCCGGGTAATGGGCTCTATTTCCATATCGCCCTCCGTCCGGTTCTTTATCCTGAAGGCCTTATGCTGCCCGTACTTTCCTACTCCGAAATCCCTGTAATAGCCCATCATTTCCTTAAGGAAGGCTTCATCACTGTCTGCTGCGGCAAGCCTCTCCGCGAGGGACACTATCCTGTCCCTTATCCTTTTATTAAAGGTTTCTCCCTCGTTTCCGGAATGGTGCACCTCATAATTCAGGATATAATCAGGTACAAAGTCCCTGTCATAGGTAAAATACTTCCTGAATAAACGGACATCATGAAGAGCGGTTTTTTCAAGGGTTCCTCCCACCTCCCCCTTTCTTTCCGCTGTCAGGGTGAAAGGGTTCTCATTGTTTATCAGGGTGTATGCCAGAAAGCAGTGCCACAGGTTTCCTTCAAAGCCGTAACGGACCGCCAGATCTATAAGCCTTGCCGTCACCGAGGACTTCAGTTCCTCCCCGCTGCCGGGCTTTCCGGTCTCAAGGGCACATACATCCCTTAAGATATCTTCATGTTTTAAGTTCCTGAAAAGTATGAGATTTTCCATTTCAATAATTCCCCAGTATTTTCATGTTCCTGGTCTCTTCACGAAGGCCCCGGAGCGCATTCTTTGTGGACGGGTCACAGAGG
This sequence comes from Lachnospiraceae bacterium, assembly GCA_024683935.1. The sequence continues at coordinate 50,366 of JAIKXV010000100.1, forward strand.
TTTCCCTCAAAATCAATAAAGAACCTGTATTCCCATGGTCTGTCGGGGATAGGTCTCGATTCTATCTTTGTCATATTCTGGTCATTATAGATAAAGTGGGACAGTATGCGGTAAAGAGATCCGCTTCTGTGCGGTATCTCAAAGCAGATGCTGATCCTGCCCGCATCACGGACAAATATCTTCTGATTGGTGACAATGATAAAGCGGGTGGAATTACCCTCGCTGGAATTGATGTCTCTCTTTATTACCTCGAGGCCGTACGCCTTTGCCGCCCTTTCACCCGCGATCGCCGCCTGGTTCTTAAGGCCGTCCTCCCTGATCTTCGCCGCAGACATGGCCGTATTTGAATAACTGATCTGCTTCCAGGAGGGGTGGTCATCCAGGAAGGGCACACACTGCATCAGTGCCTGAGGATGTGAATAAACGGTATCTATTTCGCTGATATCGGTTCCCGGCAGGACCAGCAGACAGTTATCGATATTGATAAGCTGTTCCGCAACTATGTAATTCTCGAATTCGGTCAGAAGGTCGTAATTTGCGTTGACTATACCGGAAGAACTGTTTTCTATCGGCAGCACTCCGTAATCCGCCATACCCTCGTCTATGGCTCTCATGGCGTCCTTGAAGGTCGCTACGGAATAGGAATCCACATCCTCTCCGAAGAAAGCCACCATAGCAGCTTCGGAATATGCTCCGTTTATTCCCTGATAGACTACCTTTATATTTTCCGTATCCAGCCTGTCCACCGGGATAAACGGGGTTTTGCCGAAGATCCCCTTATCTGCCATCAGGGCATACTGTTTTTTCCGGCTCATGGACATTATCTGCTCAAAGAGCTCGGTTACTCCCAGAGAATTAAAGTCATTATGGGTCAGGCTCTTTAACTTCGTAAGCTTCGACTGCTCCCTCTCCCGATCCAGGACATTCTTTCCGTTTTCTATCTTATAGACCGCCACGTCCTCACTGATCTTCATTCTTTCTTCGTAGAGCGCGACGATCTCTTCATCTATCTTATCTATCTTGTCTCTTAATTCCTGCAGATCCATACATCTCCTCCCGTATTAAACCATTTTAGCCCATTTACCACCATTCTTTCAATCCTTTATTATGACCCCGGTTTTGAAGAGTATGGTTCCTACGGATCTGTATGTCATCTGTGATATTGATAATGATAAAGAAAAGCGCTTCGCGATCTGCGTAAGCGCCGTTGAAAAAGCATATTGAATTATCCGTACGTCAAAGATATCTACTGTTATTGAAGGAGTTTCAGTATGAACTCCGGCTGTTTTGAGGCCTGGGAGAGCATTGCCTGTCCGGCCTGCTGTAGAATGCTTTCCTTGGAGTACTTCACCATCTCCTCTGCCATGTCGGTATCACGGATAACCGATTCTGCAGTCTGGGTGTTTTCCATTGTATTGTTATTCAGCCTGATGGAGTGCTCCAGACGGTTCTGCTGGGCACCAAAGGTGGAGCGGGTATCGCTTACGATCTTTATGGCATCAGCTATCTCGTCTATAGCATATCTGGCATCCTGTATAGTCTTCGTATTTGTACCCTTTATTCCGATTATTGCATTATTAAGACCGTTCCACCTCAGGGGAATGTAATCCGGGTTAGCTGCGGTTGCCTGTATCGGAAGCTCCTTCGGGGGAACGTTCACCTGTTTTTTCCGCATTTCTATGTGGTCATTCTTATTTCCCGCATCATAACCCCGTTCATTAGCCGAGAAATTGGCATAAGCAAAACCATTCGCCTTGAAATTGATACCTATAGTACTATTTCCTATGGAATTGGCCGTGTCGGTAACAGTAATCTTAAATCCGGGATTTCCGCTTATTGCCGACGGGATGGTAATGGTTTGGCTTGCCGGAGAATTATAAGTGACGGAAATTTGATTGGTATTATCACTATTGATACTCGTATTATCCGACGATTGATCTGTATCCTCTTTTATCCAGCCTCCCGGAAATAAACTATCCAGCTCATCTGCAGTATATCCTGTATCTGTACTATTTACCTGCTCATAATATGTATGAACTCTTGTGGATGATTTTGCTCTTGAATTCTGTGTCACCTTGGAATAATCAAAAGTCTGCGTAGCATTATTTATTGTTACATTGGCAAAGCCGCCGGAATACGTATACTGTGCATTCGAATAATTGTCGGTGATGGTATCCGTCCATGTCTCATTAATATTGTAGGTGTCTGTTACTTTGTTCCTAAGATAATACTTATCATTTATTTTTAGATAAACATTGTTTTCTGTAGTCGTGCCCGCCGGTGCATCAGCTCCTGATTTATTATAATTTGAAACAGCCGTATTAGAAGAAGCCAATGTTCCGTCTGTAAAATTCCTCACGATGTTTCCCTGAAGAGTCGCATTTGCATTGTTAAAATCCCTGCCATAAGCTTTCTGCTCTTCATAGGAAAGCGAGGTGGTACTAATACTTACCGAGGGCCTGATCCCTCCGATATCTCCGGCACTCGCAGAATAGTTCATAGTATTCGGTGCTGTATAATTTTTATCCAGAACAACTCCGTCTATTCCCTTTAATACTTCCTCCAGTCCCGCTTCATCTGAAAGATCGAACTGAAATGTAAAGCCTAAATCCTGCTTTGCCTTGTTTTCATATTTATATGTAACAGTATCATCGAACGTAACAAGATCCGAATCGGTCTTCTTACCGTCCACCATGGTTTCTCCCCAGTCAGATATGGGATATCCGCCGCTGGTGATCTCGTTATTCGTACCTCCCCATTTCATTTTGGTAAGATCCCCCGAGACTGTGCCGCTGATCATCAGACCTTCCGAATCGGCTCCAATAGTAAATGTCGAATCCAGATCATTCTTATTATTTTCTGTAACCCGTATAGACTGACTGTAAAGCTTTGAAGTATTTCCTGCGCTGTATATATCTATCGCCCTGGTCTTACTGTCTGCACCAACATGGGCCGATGTCATTATATCCCAGGAATATTCCGAATTAAGGAGCTTGGCACTGATGTTGCTGATAACCTCTTCCCTGCCGTCTCCATCATTTACTTCAAACCAGATATCCTGCTGCTTAAAAGAGACCTTATATTCTCCGCTATTTCCGCTTTCCTGTATTCCGATCTGATCCCATGACTGTGCAAAGACATCATTAATATATACGCCATCCTCCTTTGCATCCCAATAATTTCTCCGCGTAACATTGCTGAGCTCATCTCCTCCTTTGAGATAAAGCTCTACAAGTTCTCCGGTATAATCATGGAATTGCACCTTCTGATCGCCGTCAAAGGTTCTGCCGTCAGAAGATATATTAACGCCCATCTCTTCCCAGGTGTGACGGACATCATTGATTTCTATTCCGCCGTACTTCACGCTGCCGTCACTAAAAAGCCCGCTGCTGAATATCTGGAGATCATCTCCGTTTATTACAGGAGCCGGCACATAGGGAACCTTAAAGATATATGTCTCATTGAATTTTGCCGAAGAAAAGATCCGGGCAGTCTCTTCCTTCAGTTCCTGGATCTCATTATCTATATCCATCCTGTCGGAAGCAGAATTCGTCCCGTTGGCGGCCTTGATGGAGAGCTCGTTCATACGGTGCAGCATATCAACTACCTCGTTAAGGTAGCCATCGGCTGTCTGACAAAAGCTGACGCCGTCCTGCATGTTTTCCGCGCCCTGCTTTAAGCCCCGGATCTGCCGCCTCATCTTCTCCGAAATGGAGAGACCCGCAGCATCATCCGCAGCCCGGTTTATCCTGTATCCGGATGACAGCTTTTCCGTGGATTTAGCTTTTCTTCCTGAAACAACACCCAGCTCCCTGTTTGCGAACATTGAGCTTATGTTGTGTGCGACTACATTCATCTATATAACTCCAAAAAGAACACACTCCCCATACAGATAATATATCGGCAGTTTAAACGGAAATGATTAGTTGACATAATATCTTACGGATTGATAAAACAAAGAGCCTGATCCGGTATGAACCTTGGATCAGGCTCTTGATCTTTATTATTCTGATTTTATGTTGTCAGGTTTTGGATGCGATCTGGAACTGCATATGAACTCTGGAGAATATATCGACTATCGTCGGATCGAACTGAACTCCCCTGCCCTCCACGATAATATCGCAGGCGTGGCCATGGCTCATAGGCTTCTTATAAGGTCTCTCTGAAACAAGCGCGTCGTAAACATCGCAGAGACATACCATACGTGCGAGAATGGGGATATTTTCTCCTGCCAGGCCGTCAGGATAGCCTTTGCCGTCCCAGCGTTCATGATGGCTGCGGCACATATGATAGGTGTACATCACGAAATTATTATTTGGCAGAAGATATGAGAAATTCTGTATCGCCTCAGCTGCAAAAAGCGTATGGGACTTCATCACCGCAAACTCTTCCTCGGTGTACTTACCGACCTTTGAAAGCACCTCATCAGGCACTCCTATCTTTCCCATATCAAAGAGCTGCGATCCGAGAATGATGATGTTCTGATCCTCGGGCTCCAGGTACAGAATCTTCTGATTCAGCATCTCCTGCATAAGGATCTGCATGAGACGGCCAACCCTCATGGAATGGATACCGGTGAAACCGTCCTTTCTGGTGATAAGGCTGGTCATGATACCGACTATGAACTGCTGCATGCTGATGACATTCTGCATGGACATGGTCACCGCATTCTGCAGGAGCGAGCTGTTGCCGGCCAGCATACTGTTCTGCATCTGAAGCGAGTCATTCTTCTCTATCATCTTCAGATGGGCATCAATTTTTCGTACGAGAGTGGCAACCGCAAAGGGTCTGGTCTGGAAATCGACAGCTCCGAGCACATATGTCTGAAGCTCAAAAGACGGGTTATTCTTTTCCGAAATGACCATGACAGGATGCTCCTTAGTCCTGCCGTTATCCTTGATCCAGCTTAAAACATCAATACCCTTCATGGTAGTGATATCAAGATCAAGTATTGTAAGAGAGGGAAGCTTTTCCGCTTTTTTCAGATAATCAAGACCTGCCTGAGCCTTGTCCTTCACCACAACGGAGTGTTTCTTCGACAGCTCGGCTTTGAGCCCGGCAGTCTCACTTTCCTGTTCACTTATGATCAAGATGGTATGCATCCCTTTACCCCTTTTAATAACCCTTATTATGGTTCCGCCATTGGGACTTTTATGTGAAGAATTTTATCATATCTAAATTATCTTTGTAAATAAAATGATAAATGTACTCGCATTCCGGGCTTTCGCCCTTCATGCACCGGGGCACTGTCGCGCTCAGCGCGCCAAAACGTGCCCGTAAAACGTCCGCCGGACTTTTTACCGTACATGGGCGGGATCCAAAGTAAAAAACGGCTTCTCGCGCAAGCGCGGAAGCCGTTTTGCCTTGGTCGAATTATTAAGGTAACCATGGTATTAAAACTACGGATTGCTTCGCGCTTCGCGCTCTCGCAATCCTACAAGTACTCGCATATCGCCACACTCACTTCCGTTCATGTGGCTTTTATGCTCGTACTTGTTTTACGACCAAAGAAAAACGGCGCCTCGTGCAAGCACGGGCGCCGTTTTGCCTTGGTCGTTTAGTTTTAATACATCCCCGGGGCGGGTGCTGCCGGTACGGGAGGAGCGGGCTCCTTCTTTGTGGCAACGACTGACTCGGTTGTAAGGAATGATGCAGAAACGCTGGTAGCGTTCTGAAGAGCTGATCTGGTAACCTTCAGAGGATCCAGAATACCTGTCTTTACCATATCAACGTAATCCTCTGTAAGAACATTGAATCCTATTCCGCTCTTGGAATCCTTAACCTTGTTGATTATTACAGCGCCCTCAAGACCGGCATTGAATGCAATGTGGAAGAGAGGTGCCTCTAAAGCCTTAAGCACAACCTGTGCTCCAGTCTTCTCATCTCCGTCGAGATTCTTAATAAGCTTCTCAAGCTCCTTCTCAGCATGGATGTAAGCTGATCCGCCGCCTGCGATGATACCCTCTTCAACTGCAGCACGTGTAGCATTGAGAGCATCCTCCATACGAAGCTTAGCTTCCTTCATTTCAGTTTCGGTAGCAGCACCTACGCGGATAACCGCAACACCGCCGGAAAGCTTTGCAAGCCTCTCCTGAAGCTTCTCCTTATCGAAGGAAGAAGTGGTGGTATCGATCTGGGCCTTTATCTGAGCCTGGCGAGCCTTTATATCAGCCTTCTTGCCTGCACCGTCAACGATGGTGGTGTCATCCTTGGTAACCTTTACGCTCTTTGCACGTCCGAGCATATCAACTGTAGCGTCCTTAAGCTCAAGACCGAGATCACTTGAGATAACCTGTCCGCCGGTAAGAACTGCGATATCCTGAAGCATATCCTTCCTTCTGTCACCGTATCCGGGAGCCTTAACAGCTACTACATTGAAGGTACCGCGGAGCTTATTAACGATAAGTGTTGTAAGCGCTTCGCCGTCCACATCCTCAGCGATGATGAGGAGAGCCCTTCCGCTCTTAACGATCTGCTCAAGAAGGGGAAGGATATCCTGAACAGTAGAGATCTTCTTGTCATAGATAAGGATGTAGGGATCCTCGAGATTAGCCTCCATCTTATCCATGTCTGTGCACATATATGCGGAAACATAACCGCGGTCGAACTGCATTCCTTCAACGAGATCCAGCTCGGTCTGCATGGTCTTGCTCTCTTCAATGGTGATAACGCCGTCATTTCCGACCTTCTCCATTGCGTTGGCAACCATCTGTCCTACTTCCTCATCACTTGCAGAAATGGAAGCAACCTTTGCGATGTGATCCTTGGATGAAACCTTGGAGCTCATCTTCTTTAATGCTTCAACCGCTGTATCGCAGGCCTTCTTCATACCTCTGCGGAGGATCATGGGATTAGCACCTGCTTCCAGGTTCTTCATTCCCTCATTGATCATTGCCTGTGCAAGAACGGTTGCGGTGGTGGTTCCGTCACCGGCTACATCATTGGTCTTTGTAGCAACTTCCTTAACCAGCTGTGCGCCCATGTTCTCGAACTCGTCCTCGAGCTCGATCTCTTTTGCAATGGTAACACCGTCGTTTGTGATAAGGGGTGCGCCATAGGACTTGTCCAGAACAACGTTCCTTCCCTTAGGTCCGAGGGTCACCCTGACGGTATCCGCAAGCTGATCAACACCTGATTTAAGAGCGGCTCTTGCTTCTGAGCCGTATTTGATTTCCTTAGCCATGTTTTTTCACTCCTTTTTATTTCTCTATAACAGCTAAAATATCACTCTGCTTTACAATGATAACCTTTGACTTGTCGTCAAGCTCGATCTCGGTTCCGGCATACTTTGAGTAGATAACCTTCTGACCCTTCTTGACCTGCATCTTTATTTCCTTGCCGTCTACAACTCCTCCGGGACCTACTTCAAGGATCTCAGCCTGCTGGGGCTTCTCCTTCTCGTGTCCGGGAAGTACTATTCCTGATGCGGTAGTCTCTTCAGCCTCGATGGGCTTTAAAACAACTCTGTCTGCTAACGGTTTTAACTTCATTTTGAAGACCTCCTAATTATTCTAAAAAAAACCTTAGTTTTAAGGCTTTTCCTTTTTTACTAGCACTCACTTTCTTCGAGTGCTAACCACATGAGACATAATACTTTTTTACCCGCTATGTTGCAAGCGGGTAAAAGAGGGTAAATCGTATTAATATCTCATTTTTTCTCGCGTATTCTCGTTTTATCTCTCGAATACTCTGTCATCAGTTCTTTTTTAAGATCCTTCGCTCAGGATGACAGAATGTTCCTCTACTCTCCGTGGGATTCCAGGAATTCCATGATCTTGCTTATTCCGCGGTCGTGTTCGAAGGTCACGCCCATCGCGAAACGTCCGTCATCGTCAAAAAGTCTGACTATCCTGCACTCCAGATGGGATATCAGTGTGCCTGTATCATTTCCGTAAAAATATAGTATTATGCCGTCTCCCACCTGTGCCTCTATTGAATTTTTAAAAACAATGGCGGCACCGGAAGTACTGAGATCCTTGATCTTAACGGATCTTACACCGTTTCCGGAACAGTAAAGCGCTGTGTAATTGGTCGGCTCTCTCGGAGCGCGGCGCTTTTCGTCTGACATTTCCCTTATCCCTCACTTTTACCTGAGAGCAATATGGTTCTTACCACCCTGTACGCACATTTAAGAAGATCCTCCCGGCTGATATCGCCGTTTTCAAGGCTCTCCTTAAGTTCATTTACATCATCCAAACAGCCCGGCATATTCAGGTCATTGCCTGCCTTTATGCAGCCTGTCGCTGTACAGTTATCGCCCTGCCAGGTAGTGGTCCAGTCACTCATGACGAGACCCTTAAATCCCCATTCATCACGGAGTATTCCTTTTATAAGCTCGTGATTATTCGCCGAATGAACACCGTTTATCTTATTATAACTGGTCATAAGAGCCATGGGCTCACATTCCTTAACAGCGGTTTCAAAGCCCTTCAGGTATATCTCCCTCAGGCATCTCTCGGATATCACCGAATCCGAGAAAAATCTGTTGTCCTCGGCGTTATTGCATGCAAAGTGCTTTATTGTGGTACCGCAGCCCTTTACGGACTGGACTCCTGCGGTGATGGCCGCCGCCATCTTTCCAGAAACCAGGGGATCCTCTGAAAAATATTCAAAATTTCTCCCGCAGAGAGGATTCCTGTGTATGTTCATGCCCGGCGCAAGCCACAGGGTCACACCGAAAATATCCATTTCCTCTGCAACAGCCTTCCCCACCTCTGACACCATATCGGTATTCCAGGAGGAAGCGAGGAGCGTCCCCACCGGAAAAGCAGTACAGTACTGGTAGTATGTTTCCCCCTCTTCTTCCTCAGGGTCCATATCAAAGAAACCGTGCTCTACTGTCTTGATAAAAGGCTTTGAATTAACAACACCGTCTTTTACCGTATATTTTTCCTGTATCCTGAGTCCCGCCGGTCCGTCAGCAGTCACAATGGACGCTATTCCGTCCTCCGCAACCATGGTGCTGGTGTCGGCTGCGCAGCCGGGAACCCGCATACTGCTGCTTCCGACAGCCTCTTTGCCTTCGATATCCACCATTGATCCAACGCAGAGTGATATCAGCTTTTCATCACTCAAAGGATCTGTAAGTCTTTTTACTTCATCGGAAATATCGTCAGGCTTATCATATGTATTATGAACAGTCTCTATGCTGTCTCCGTCTATTTCGACAACAGGCAGCTTTTCAAGTCTGGCCTTATCTATCCATCTGTTGTTCTGTTCTTCTCTTTCCTCAAAGGGAATGGAGAACTCTCTGATCTCATTTTCGGGTACGCAGAGGTTCTTTGCAGTCTCAACCGTCACCCTTTTATTGAGATCAAGCATTGCGACGGGAACGGACTTATCCAGCGAAAACCCGCACCAGATGCCGTAGAAACCCTTTTCCAGGATCCAGGCGGCTTCCTCTTCGTCATAGGACGTAAGATTCCTTAAAGGAATATTAATCGTAAGCTTTTCGCTGCCGTCTCCGGGGATCAGCTCTGTCTTTGAAAAGCCCGCAAGTCTCCTGAATTCCTTTTCAAGTCCGTTCTGAGGACAGGATACATATACCTGCAATACTTCCTTTGCAGGTGTATCTCCTATATTGGTAACATTGACCTTCAGCGAAACAGTACCGTTCTCATAGGACGGTTCCTCTGCTTCAAAGATGAATTCGCTGTAGCTTAAGCCATAGCCAAAGCCGTAACGGACCGGGATACCCAGGGAATCAAAGTACCTGTAACCCGCATAGATACCTTCCTCATATCTTTCCCGGGTGAGATCCTCATTCATAAAGGAGAAATCCGAAGCTCCCGGATAGTCCTCATAATCATAGCACCAGGTGTCTGTCAGATGTCCGCTGGGAGAAACCTTTCCGGACAATATATCAGCCAGGGCATTTCCGCCCTCCATTCCGGCCTGGCACATAAAGATCAGCGCGCAGATATTTTTATGGGAATCCATAAAGGAAAGATCCATAACCGCGCCTGTATTCAATATCACAATGACCCTGTCATAAAGCCTGCAGAGGTCATCCAAAAATCCGTCCTCTTCCTCGGTCAGATAATAATCTCCGGGAATATTGCGCCTGTCCGCAGCTTCTCCGGCGGTACGGCTTATCACATATACAGCCGTGTCGCAATCCTCTTTCTCCGGCTCCGCACCTTCAGGTGCCGGGAAAGGACGGGCTGCATAGGTTTCGAAAAAACTGCCCCCGTTTTTTTCAGCCTCAGCTGCTTCCTTAAGAAGAGCATCTCTCCAAAGGAGACGCTTTTCCTCATACTCCCTGTTATAATCTTCTATCCATTGTTCGTTTACAATGTCGAAGCCGGCATTCTTCATTCCCTGATAAACGGAGATGGTCTCCCTTTCATTTACATCCCCGCTGCCGGTGCCGCCCTTGATGGTCTTTGAAGCGCCCCGGCCGTACAGCGCTATCTTTGCCCCTTCTGAAAGTGGCAGTACATTTTCTTTATTTTCCAAAAGTACTATGCCTTCTGTTGCCGCCTCATAAGCCACCTTTCGGTGGACTCGTTCGTGAGGCTGTTCCTCTGCTGTGCTGAAACCGCTTTTCTTCATGGATTGCTGATGCCGCTCCTCTCTAAGCTGTAGCAAGTATCTTCTATTGCCAAATAATTACTGTCCCACCTGTCCGGCTGCTGCCGCTGCGTTCTGCTGCGCCGCCTCTGCATGCTGCTGAGCCTGGGCCGCCGCATCCTGCTGGGCCTGGGCTGCTGCCAGTGCCGCCTGCAGCGCCGTCTGATCACCGGGATTATTCACTTCCGGTACAGGTGTGGTATCGATTTCTATCCTTGCGTCCTCGTTATCTTCCTCACCCTGGTTTATGAAGCTCTCTGCCTTACCCTTGAAGGACGAATCCGGGAAGGAGGCGATCAGCTGGTTAAAGAGCTCCGTTGCCTTGTCCTTATTGTCATTCTTTAAGTAGCTCTGGGCGAGGTAATACAGTGCTTCATCGCTGTCCTTATTGAGATCAAAAGCCTCCGTCAGGTCGTCTATCGCACCCTCATAATCCCCGTCGTTATATTTATCCGTACCCTTCTTCAGGTACTGCTCAGCAGCCCGGGAGGATACATTGCCGCTCAGATAGTCATAGAGCGAAGTAAATTCGGTTGAAACCCTGTTCCCCGAGCTTTCCTTTATCTTTTCCAGATATTCCGCCGCCGTAAGCGCGTCATCCGGGTCATTTATATAGCTTAAAGCTGCCGACAGGAGATTATTGTAATCGCCAAGGACTCCTTCGTTTCCTGTGTACTCCTCTAAGGAATCCTGATAGCCCTTGTTTTCTTCCTGCAGGGCTTCGATCCTCTCATTCAGTTCATCCATATCGGCGGTCTTTTTCGTAAGCTCCTCCGAAACCTCCTTCAGACGGTCATTTACATCATTGCCCGCCATCTGTATGCGTGCCGGAAGAACCAGGAACCACATAAGCGCAGCTCCGGCCAGAAGTCCGATAAGTATGTTTATTATCGTCTGTCCGCCGCTCCGCTCCGATTCATTTAAGGGCTGGATAATGGTCTCATTGCCGCTGGTATAGCTTATGGCTTCTTCTCTCTTCTTACGGATCTTCTTTCCTGAAGCGAGCTCATTATCCGCTATCCTCTTTTCTGCTTCATTAAGGTAAGTCTTTAATACAGTATTGCCGGTGTCGGTTTTTAAGCCTCTCTCCGCCAACCTCTTGGCCTTTACCCATTCTTCATTATGGATGTAGATCAGGCAGAGCAGTTCCACTGCACGCAAAAAATCCGGGCTCTTCGCAACGATCGACTTCAGCTGTATCACGGCGAGATCCAGATCGTCATGCTCCGCATAGGACAGCGCCTGGTTATATTTATGTATCAGGGTATCATAGCCCGAAAGCTTGGCCTGATTATTTCTGATATCCGCCAGGAAATCATCGGCTATATTCTTCTTTGCCCTGATATTTTTGGAGTAAACCCACTCGGTAAGGGCGGGAACTATTTCTCCGGTCTCAAAATAGACAAGACCCAGTAAGTTTCTTGCCTGAACATTATTCTTATTACATTTTAAAGACAGCTTAAGAGAAGCGGCCGCACCCGTAAGATCACGGATCTTCGCCTTCTTCAGACCATCGTTATAATAGCTGTTTGAAAGGCGTATAATCCTCTTATAGGTTTTTACGTCCGTTCCGCAGGCCGTACAGAAATCATCGGTAGATAGCGTACAGCCGCAGTTAAAACATTTCATTTACTCTTTTTCCCTATTCTTCATCCCGAGCATGGAAAATAAAAGATCCAGTATATCCGGCTCATCGCGGTCCATAACCGCCTGCTCGGTATCATCAACCTCAAGGGAGGGATGAAATTTCTTTAATTCTTCATCGAAATCTATCATTTTATAATCCTGTTAATTCTATGATATCTTCATCTGCCGGCGGAGATTATCAATGATAAGCTTTTTCGCTCCGCTTAAAAACACAGACGCTGTTTATCCGGATGACGAGCCTATCCGTCAGAACGACAGATTACGGGGAATGGGCTTCGGCATCAGGTTTCCTGCGTCGTCCCGGGAAAATTCAACCCCGCGCTTATTCTCTGTCATCACATACTGCTGATTATCTATCATTATCACTGCGCCTTCATAGGCTGTATCAAATGCCCTTATGACGGCTCCCTCGGAGATCCTCATCAGTTCGTCGAATTCCCGGGTTCTCTGCTCCATTTCCTGCAGTTCCGCCTTCTTTTCTATCTTTTCCCTCATGAGAGTCTGGCGTTCTGCCATCATTGCCTCATCGGCGGTACCGAGCCTCACTCTTCTCTCCAGCTCATCGGAACGTATCTTCATCTGCTGGAACTTGACCGAAAGCTCCTTCTCCTGCCTGGCGAGTTCCTTCCGGATCGCTATTACATCATCCTTAACGCCGGCAGTAATACAGGTCTTTAGGAATACGTCATTTCCGAGGAAACGCGCTTCAACGCCCCTCATCCCGTAAACGTCTCCTCCCACTATGCTTCCCTTTGAACCGGTGGCATGCACCACGGCCTTGGAAACAATGTTGGAGTCCAGGATGTAATTCGCCGAAACGTCGCCGTCAGCCTCCACATCCGTGTACTCTATAAAATCTGCAAGAACATCGCCCTTACAGATGATCTTGGTACCGTTGGAGCCGAGTATTCCTCCCTTTATGACTATGTCTTCTCCGGCCTCTATGGCATCACCGTGGAAAACACCCTCTATCGTAATACTTCTTGTGGCCTTTATCGAAACTCCTTCGGAAACACTGCCGTGGATGATAACGTCACCGTTAAAAATCACGTTTCCAAAGACATTGTCTATATCTTTTTTGAATTCCTGCACTCCGGTAACGGAGAGCCTTGACTTTGAAGCCTCCACCCGGCCTTCAATATCGGCGTAATAGGTAAGCTCTTCTTCAACATAGGTACACCCTGTGGTTCTTAAGGGAGGCAGCTCCTTTGCCCTTTTTCCCGGAACCGCACGGCCTTTAACGCTCATTCCGGGCTGTTCCTTCACTGCGGGATGATATACCGCAAGCTTATCCCCGGCCTCAACACACTCAATGACATTTACAGAAGTGTAATCAACCGTTCCGTCCGACCTTATCAGCGGATGCTTCTTTCCGTTTCCGGTAGCCTCGAAAAAGAACTCGAAATAACCGTCCTCACCGGCCACAGGAGGAGTCCCCTCCGCCACCAGCTGGTCATGGTTATATATCTCCTTGCGGATCATGGCAGACACGCGGGAAGTACTGATGCCTACCTTAACTCCGTTGGTGGCGAGGAACTGCAGTATCTCCTCAACATCATAGGACTGTCCCTCAGGGGGAGGTGACAGGTTAAGGTAAGCTTCCATGTCGTTATTCTTGATAATAACTCTGTTTATGCTTCTATCATCACGTGAGCCCACTATTATCCTCCAAAAATCAAGTAAATACCCTTAGTCTCTCCTTTACTTCCCTCATCATTTTCTCGTACCCCGCGAGCTTTTCCTTTTCCTCGTCAATCTTCGCCTGAGGCGCTTTTGACAGGAATTTCTCGTTGGAAAGCATGGCGTTTGAACGCTTCAGCTCATTTTCAAGACGCTTTACTTCCTTTTCGAGACGTTTTTTCTCTTCCTCGATATCAACGAGTTCCTTAAACGGAATGTAAATGGCTGCCGCTCCCGTCACAAGGGAAACGTCATCATCACTTACCCCGTCCTTTTTATCGGAAACATAGACATTCTCTGCAGAAGCAAGGCTTGAGAAGAAAAGACTTCCCCTCTTAAAGGCTTCCCTGACATCCGCATCAGCAGATACAACCCTTAAGTCCGTCTTTCTTCCGGGCGCAACGTTCATCTCGGAACGGATATTACGTATTCCCTTTACCGCTTCCCTGATGATATCTATGTAGTCAGCTTCCTTCGCAAAATCATACTTTTCATCAAATACCGGCCATGCCGCTATCATCACCGACTCTTCGGACGCATCATCCTTTGTCTCCTCCCTCAGTGTACAGTATATCTCCTCTGTAATGAAGGGCATATAAGGATGAAGGAGTTTTAAGGAGGTATTGAGCACCATCTTCAGAGTGGCAAGAGCCGCATTTCTGCTGTCCTTATCATCTGTATTATACAGCCTGGGCTTCACCATTTCTATATACCAGTCGCAGAGAATATCCCAAACAAAATCGTAGATCTTCTGCGCGGCGATGCCGAGCTCATACTTCTCCATATTGTCGGTAACGGCTTTCACCGTTTCATTCATACGGCAGAGTATCCACTTGTCCGCATCTTCCAGGGTGTAATCCCTGGGAGCCCCTATGCTCTCCCCGTTCATATTCATCAGTATAAAACGGGACGCATTCCAGATCTTATTTGCAAAATTCCGGCTTGCCTGAACCTTCTGATCCGAGAAACGCATGTCATTGCCCGGTGCATTACCGGTAATGAGCGTAAATCTCAGCGCGTCGGCACCGTATTTATCTATGATCTCAAGGGGATCTATACCGTTCCCCAGGGACTTACTCATCTTCCTGCCGAGCTCATCCCTTACAAGACCGTGGAAAAGCACGGTGTCAAAGGGCTTTGCCCCCATCTGCTCATATCCGGAGAAGATCATCCTTATTACCCAGAAGAAGATGATGTCATATCCGGTCACAAGGACGCTGGTCGGATAAAAATACTCAAGCTCCGGGGTCTTTTCGGGCCATCCCAGTGTGGAGAAGGGCCAGAGCGCAGATGAAAACCAGGTATCCAGAACATCCGGATCCTGTGTGAATTCCGTGCAGCCGCACTTGCTGCATTTATCCGGTTTTTCCTTCGAAACGACGAATTCGCCGCATTCCCTGCAGTAATAAGCAGGGATCCTGTGTCCCCACCAGAGCTGGCGGCTTATGCACCAGTCCCTTATATTATCAGTCCAGTTAAAGTAGATCTTGCTCATTCTCGGGGGAACAAGCTTTATATCCCCGTTCTTTACCCCGTCTGCGGCGGGTTTAATAAGCTCATCCATCTTTACGAACCACTGCTGCTTTACCAGAGGTTCTACCGTGGTACCGCATCTGTCATGGGTTCCTACCTCGTGGGTATAGTCCTCAATCTTCACAAGGAGGCCCATTTCGTCCAGTTCCTTAACGATCTCTTTTCTCGCCTCGTATCTGTCCATTCCCTTGAACTTGCCGCCGTTCTCATTTATCGTGGCGTCATCGTTCATGATATTGATAACGGGCAGTCCATGGCGTTCACCAACCTGGAAGTCGTTAGGGTCATGTCCCGGAGTGATCTTAACCACACCGGTACCGAATTCCGGATCTACATAGGTATCCGCGATTATCGGTATCTCCCTGTCCATAAAGGGCAGCAGGGCTTTTTTGCCAATAATGTCCTTATATCTCTCATCATCGGGATGAACGGCAACAGCCGTATCGCCAAGCATTGTCTCGGGACGTGTGGTGGCGAATTCCAGATATCTTCCCTCTTCTCCCACCACAGGATATTTAATATGCCAGAAATGTGAAGCCTGGGATTCGTACTCCACCTCTGCATCCGAAATAGTAGTGCCGCATACCGGACACCAGTTTACAAGCTTATTTCCCTTATAAATAAGACCCTTGTCATAGAGCCTTACAAAAACCTCATTTACAGCATTATTGCAGCCTTCGTCCATGGTAAAACGTTCCCTGTCCCAATCACAGGAGATTCCCATTTTCTTCAGCTGCTCAACTATGATCCCGCCGTATTCTTTCTTCCATTCCCAGGCTCTCTCCAGGAACTTCTCACGGCCGAGCTCTTCTTTGTCTATGCCTTCTTCTTTAAGCTTCTCTATTATCTTTACTTCCGTGGCTATGGAAGCGTGATCCGTACCGGGCTGCCAGAGGGTATTATAACCCTGCATCCTCTTGAATCTGGTGAGGATATCCTGCATGGTATTGTCCATGGCATGCCCCATGTGCAGCCGTCCCGTGATGTTCGGAGGGGGCATCACTATAGAGAAGGGCTTTTTCTTCTTATCTGCCTCCGCATGAAAATATTTTTTATCGATCCACTTACGGTAGAGCCTGTCCTCCATCCCTTTCGGATCGTAGGTTTTTGCCAGTTCCTTAGACATTTTTCTGCCCTTTCATTATTATAAGAAAATTCTAAAAAATGAACCACAGTTTGTCAACAAGATTACAACCGATGATGAGCCGTAACAGTTTAACTTCCGCTGATATGATGTTCGGTGCACCACTTCTCCGCTTCGATAAAAATCTCCTTGTTAACAACGTTTATCCTGGTGCCCTTCATTCCGGCGGATCCTGTCTCTATGATGCCGGCGCTCTCCAGTTTCTTTAAGCCGTTGACAACCACGGATCTGGTGATCCCTAAATTTTCCGCAACCCGTGACGCCACCACCGTTCCTCCTGTGATCTCAAGACCCTTAAGAACCTTTGCCGCACCCAGAGCTTCGGAATAGGAAAGGGATGAGAATGCTCCCTTTACCATCTTTTCCACCCTGTTCTCCGCCTCATGTTCCTCTGTCTCCGAGCGGAGCATCTCCAGATTCAGCACAGTGTCGGCGTGCTCGCAGAAAATGATATCCTCGATGGAATAGGACTTATCCTCCCTGCAGACTATCATGGTCCCCAGCCGGTTTCCCGACATCTCGATGGGAGTAACGAGCAGTCTTAAATTCTTTGAGCCGTCCAGACCCAGAAGCTCGGGATTTACATTTTCCTGCGTGGATAAAATAGAAAGGAGCCGCTTATTTACGGCATTCTCGATCTTTTCTCCGACAGAAAGCTGACTTAAGACCAGACTTTTCCCGGGACTTACATTTCTGCCCAGTATCTTTCCCTTACGGCTTAAGACCACCACATCCGACGAGAGCAGGTTTCCCATGCAGTCACAGATATCGGTGAATACGACTTTTCCTTTTTCATTTTTCTGCAAAAGACCGTTTACGGTCCTTATCCTGTCCAGGAGTTCTATCTGGCTCATTCCGGTCGACGCCGCTCCTTTCAGTCCTTCTGCCTGTCAATAACGGTCTTGCACTCCGTATTCGTACACATGAGATGGCTGCCCTTTTCTACCATCATGCTGCCGCACTTCGGGCACACTTCCTTTGAGGGCCTGTTCCAGGACATGAAATCGCAGTCCGGATAGCCGATGCAGCCATAGTAGCGCCTGCCCTTCCTGGTCATCTTCATAACCAGTTCTTTTCCGCATTTAGGGCAGTTTACGCCGGTCTTTTCATAATAGGGCATGGTGTTCCTGCACTCCGGGAAACCGGGGCAGGCCAGGAACTTACCGTGAGGCCCGTACTTTATCACCATGTGGCGTCCGCAGTTCTCACATATCTCTTCGGACTCCTCATCCTGTATCTTTATCTCCTCGATCTCCTTCTCGGCCTTATCCACAGCCTCCTTAAGATCGGGATAGAAATTCTCTATTATCGTCTTCCACTGGACCTTTCCGTCCTCCACTCCGTCCAAAAGCGTTTCGAAATTCGCAGTAAAATTTACGTCCACTATGCTTGGAAAAGCGTCCTTTAAGATGCCGTTCACCGCCCGTCCGATCTCGGTCACATAGAGATTCTTCTGCTCCTTCGTGACATAGCGTCTCGCTATTATCGTAGTGATGGTGGGGGCATAGGTACTCGGACGTCCGATACCCAGTTCCTCCAGGGTCCTTACGAGGGAAGCCTCGGTATAGTGTGCAGGCGGCTGGGTAAAGTGCTGCTTTTCCTCTATAGTATCTAAAGTAAGCTTTGACTTTTCGGAAATATCCCCGCGGATAACGTTATTGTCCTTTTCTTCCTTTCCGCCGTCGTTATAAACCGACATGAAGCCTTCAAATATAAGCTTTGAAGCGGATGAAGTGAATACGTACTTTTCTCCGGATATGAGACGGACATTCACCGTGCCGTATTTGGCCGGAGCCATGCAGCTGGATACGAATCTCTTCCATATAAGCTGGTAGAGTTTGAACTGCTCGCGTGTCAGGGAATCCTTTACGGAGGCGGGCGTCCTTAAGATATCGGTGGGCCGGATCGCTTCATGGGCGTCCTGGATCTTCTGGTCCTTAGCCTTGGTCTTTGCCTTTTCCGAACCTTCTGCCAGGTATTCCTCTCCGAAATTATCACTTATATAGGAAACAGCGGCACTCATGGCTTCATCCGATATCCTGGTGGAATCGGTTCTGAGATACGATATCAGACCTACCGTGCCGGCTCCCTTGATATCCACTCCTTCATAGAGCTGCTGTGCAACCCTCATGGTCTTCTGGGTGGAGAAATTAAGTACCGATGAAGCCTCCTGCTGCATCGTGCTGGTGGTAAAAGGAAGGGGCGCCTTTCTGATCCTCTCTCCCTTTTTGATATCTAATATCTTAAACTCGTTCTTTTCGCAGTATTTCTTTATATCCTTTGCTTCTTTTCCGGTATGGACTTCGATCTTTCCGTCCCGGTCCCCGTAAAATTTGGCATTCAGCGAATTCTTTTCCCCCTTTACCTTCAGGCTGGCGTCCAGCGTCCAGTATTCCTCGGGAATAAAGGCATCTATTTCATCCTCTCTGTCGCAGATTATCCTAAGGGCTACAGACTGAACCCTGCCGGCGGAAAGGCCTCTCTTTACCTTTGCCCAGAGAAGGGGTGATATTCCGTATCCCACGATCCTGTCCAGCACACGTCTCGCCTGCTGGGCATCTATCAGATCCATATTCAGCTCCCTGGGACTCTTAAGGGAATTCTTGACAGCAGTCTTTGTGATCTCATTAAAGGTTATCCTGTCCACCTTTTTTTTGCTGTCAGGGGTATCGATCTTCAGCGCCTTTATAAGATGCCAGGAAATGGCCTCACCCTCCCGGTCCGGGTCAGTCGCGAGGAATATCCTGTCGGCTTTTTTTGCTTCCTTTCTGAGGGACGCCAGCAGATCTCCCTTCCCCCGGATCGTAATGTATTTGGGCTCGAAATCGTTTTCCACATCCACGCCGAGCTGGCTCTTTGGCAGGTCACGTACATGACCCATGGAAGCCATCACCTGATAATTACTTCCCAGGAATTTTTTAATCGTCTTCACCTTTGCGGGTGACTCAACTATAACCAGATTCTTTGCCATATCTGTCTTTCTCTTCTTTGAAATTACTTGTTTTTCCGCGGTCCGGGAAACTCCCCGCGCCTGCGGCCGCTGATGCATACGCAATTTCAGTCATATGCGTCAAACGTCTGAACTATACAACATTTTTTTCCGCTTGGCAAGACGGAGGGTTGTCAAGCAGGTGAAGACAGGGAGACGGTTCTCAATCAGGGGACTCAATCAGGGTCAATCAGGGGACGGTTCTGTGATTGAGTCCCCTGATCAAACCACTATACATTCATTTTGAGTATATAACATCCGGCGCCTGCTTTCTCCACACAGCCTTTAAGCTCCAGCTTCAGCAGCGCTGTAAGGACCTCACTCAGCGAAAGAGCGCATTTTTCCACTATCTCATTCACACTGGTTGGCGAATAGTCGAGGCAGCGCATGATCTTCAGCTGTTTCCCCGACAGATGCCCGAATTTCCCGAGATTAACAATCTTTCCGTCCGTCTTTTCCGGCTCAATCAGCCCAAGGGCTTCAAGGATATCCTCCGGACAGGTGGCGATCCCGGCGCCGTCCGCTATCAGCCGGTTGCAGCCACGGCTTAAAGGATCGGTGACGCGCCCCGGCACCGCAAAGATATCCCTTCCCTGCTCCAGCGCAAAGCGGACGGTAATAGCGGTTCCGGACTGCGCCTTTGCTTCGATGACAAGAAGGATGTCCGAAAGAGCGGATATTATTCTGTTTCTCTGAGGGAAAAGCACTCCCCTCGGAGCTGTTCCGGGCGGGTACTCGGATATCAGTCCTCCGCGCAGCAAAATGTCCTTATAGAGCCCGGCGTTTTCAGGAGGATAGACCTCATCTATCCCGCAGCCCAGGATCCCGAAGCTCATTCCCCCGTTTTTTACGGCAGCCATCTGTGAAATCCCGTCTATCCCCCTTGCCATTCCGCTCACTATCTGGACTCCGTAGCCGCTCAGGGTTTTTGCAAAATATTCGGCAACTCCCCTGCCGTATTCCGTATTGTTTCTGGAACCGATGATGGAAACCGTCTTTTTCTCCGGATCCGGAAGACGTCCCCGGACATAGATGCCCTGGGGTGCCGACGGTATGTTTCTTAATTTCTCCGGGAATTCCGGCTCCAGGGCGCAGATATACCTGATCTCTTTACAACTCATAGAAAATACCCTTATCCATGCTTCTAAACGCAATGGCTTCACTAAGATGTGTGCATTTTATCCTGTCGGAACGGTCAAGATCCGCGATGGTCCTGGCGCAGCGCAGTATCCTGTGGCAGCCCCTGGCGGACAGTCCCAGTATCTTAAAGGATTCCCTTAAAAGCTCTTCCTCTTTTACTCCGAGAGCGCAGCAGAGCTTTATATCATCCGCATTCATTTCGGAATTGAAGCGTATGCTTTTGTCTTTGAAACGTTCCTTTTGAATATCGAAAACATCCGAAACTCTTGAACGTATCTCTTCCGAGCTCTCTTCCTGTATGTCCGAAGCGTTCAGCTCGTCAAAGGAGATCTCATCCACATAGCAGACTATGTCCATCCTGTCCAAAAGGGGACGGCTGATCCGTGAAAGATATTTCTTTACGCTTATTTTGTTGCAGGTACATCGTGGTTTGGGATAATAGCCGCATCTGCAGGGGTTCATTGCGGCTGCGAGAAGAAAATCCGCAGGATAGGTGTAATTGCCGCTGGCTCTTGATATGTGGATCTCCCGGTCCTCCATGGGCTGTCTCAGAATCTCCAGGGTATCCCGGTCGAATTCCGGCAGCTCATCCAGGAAAAGGACTCCTCTGTGCGCGAGGGAAATGTCTCCGGGTTTCGGGACACTGCCTCCTCCGGATAAGGCCTGGCTTGAAACCGTATGATGGGGACTTATAAAGGGCCGTTCCGTCACCACCCCGTCTGAGCCAAGGATCCCAGCTATACTGTGTATCCCGGTTATTTCGAGACATTCATCCACGGTGAGATCGGGAAGTATTGAGGGTATGCATTTGGCAAGCATGCTCTTTCCTCCGCCCGGAGGCCCGGCCATCAGAATATTATGCATTCCCGCAGCAGATACCTCTATAGCGCGCTTGGCTGCTTTCTGTCCCCTGATCTCGCTGAAATCATGTTTGCAGCTTTTCTTCTTATTTAATAAAGCGTTTATATCGTTGCTCACGGGTTCGATGACCTTTTCCCCGTTTATATATTCGAGGGTCTCATTTATGCTCTCAACCCCGATCACCTCTATTCCCGGAGCTGCCCCGCCCTCTGCTGCATTTTCCTTAGGCAGGATAAAACGCTTATAGCCCTTTTCCCGTGAATGAAGCACCATTGGAAGTATTCCGTTTACCTTCAGAACCTTTCCGGAAAGGCTGAGTTCTCCTGCGATCACGGTGCCTGACAGGGATTCCGGCGTTATTAACCCCATTGCGGTCAGAAGGGATACCGCCACCGGAAGGTCAAAATGGGAACCGCTCTTTTTCAGATCCGCGGGACATAAGTTTACTGTGATACGCTTCGGCGGCAGGAAAAAGCCGGAGTTCTTAAGAGAGGTACGGATACGCCCCCGGGATTCCTTTACCTCGTTCCCAAGGAGCCCGACCATTTCAAAGACAGGGAGGCCGCCCTCCGACACATCGGCTTCGACAGATACTTCACGGACATTAATGCCGTGGAGCGCCATAGAATGAACTGAACTGAACATTATTATGATCTCCTGTAAATAATTTGTGGAAAATATCATGCAGAATGCATGACTAAAGGGGAAGTCCCCGAGTGCATACAAATTATCACCATCAGCCCCTCTTGTCAATACCCAAAAATAACCCAAAAATAAACCGAAATATTTATTGCCATAACGGGTTTCTTTATCGTATAAATATATAAAGAGAGTTCAGTCAAGGAGGCTTTTATGACTAAGTTACATGATGATGAACTTGAAAACGTAGCAGGAGGATTCAAGGAGACCAATCAGGAACTCCGTGGTTATACATACGGTCTGGAGATAGTTTGCCCTTCCTGCGGTGAATCAAGTAAAAACGGCTTCTTTGAAAAAGTATTCGTAGATACAAAAATGAAAACAGTTGAGTACCATTGCAATTGCCAGGCGAAATTTGTAGTTTACAGAAAAAATGTGATCATGAAAGATGAATGGATCAAGAAATGCCAGGAGAAGAACTACGTTTACCCCTACCAGGGGTGAAACGCAGACCGGTACTCAGAACGCCTTCTGAAAATGCTGGTAATCCTTCAGGGTCTTCCAGCTGCCTCCCCATGTAAATCCGTGAGCCGTGAACTCTTTATAGGCAAGGTCGTTTTTATCTATCTTATGCGGAAAGTCCGCATCACGATTCGCATATATCTCTGAACCCGGAGGGGTTATCCTGATCTTTCCGTTTGGATAAGTCACATAGGGGTTATAAAAGGGATTGATGTCTATAGCAAGCCCCAGAGCATGCTTTGACAGACTGCTGCTCCCCTCAACTGTCCTGTAATTAAAGCAGGACGTATTATCTGCCGCACATGACAGGTCATCATCCGCACCGTATTCATCCACAAGCCTTATCTTATCTATCTGATAGCGTGCCTCATAGAGGTGTCGGAAGATATCCAGAAGATCATCCGCTATGGCCTTATTGCAAATTATCTCACCCACTCTGTCCTGTCCGCTGAAATCCACATAGGAAACCTGAAGATACCTCAGATCGTCATAGGGTACCGTACAGTCTTTTTTATAAGAAAGTCCGTTGATCCTTTGTTTTATATCATCCGTTATTGTGTTCTTTGTAAACACCCCTGCAGCCTCCGTCCTGGTATTTCCCGCAGCCATCAGCAGTATTGTCATCAACAGAAATGCAAGTATTCTATTCATATTCATCCTTTTCCCGCCGTCTGATCCTTTTCCTGTGATTATCTCATATTCTGCGCCGGTATGCACCCCCCTCTTTCAAATATAACCCCAACGTGCTAAAATATCCTTTATAAATAAAGAAGGGATCGCTTCTAAATATGAAAAAGCTTACTAATACCGACCTTTCATACTTCTGCGGTCAGATGGCCATGATCATCAAGGCAGGTATCTCTTCTATTGAGGGGCTGCACATGATGGGCGAAGACTCTGAGGCATCTGCAGAAGAGAAAAAGCTTTACGGCGATATTCAGCGGAAGCTTGAGGAAGGCGGTTATCTATATACTGCGCTGGACAGCACCGGCGTTTTTCCCTCTTATATGGTTAATATGACCCGTATCGGCGAAGAGACCGGTACCCTGGACAACGTGATGGATGCGCTCCGGGTTCATTATACGAGAGAAGAGGAGATCCGGCAGTCCATCCGGCAGGCAGTGACCTACCCCATTGTAATGGCTGGCATGATTCTCGTTGTTATCCTGGTACTCCTTTTACAGGTCATGCCTGTATTCCGCCAGGTATTCAGACAGCTCGGAAGTGAGATGACCGGCTTTGCGGGCGTGATGTTTGACGCCGGCGATGCCATCAGGAAGTATTCCCTGGTGATCGTAGCGGTACTGGCCGTGATCCTTCTCCTTATCGTCATCTGTCTCAGGACAGAGGGCGGACGGAAAGCCGGACTGGCCTTTCTTTCTAATTTCAGCTTCTTTAAAAAACTTCGGAATGATATCAGCACCAGCCGTTTTTCCGACGGACTGGCTCTTGCCCTGCGTTCGGGTTTTTCTGCGGACTTCGGTATCGAAATGGTGTCGGAGATAATAGACGACAAGGTTTTCCGGAAAAAGATAGATGTCTGCAAAGAGAAGCTTAATAACGGTGCGCCCTTTGACGAAGCTCTTAAGGAATCCTCCATTCTTTCCGGAGTTCCGGCAAGGATGATGACCATAGGAAACCGTACGGGTTCTGCAGATACCGTTATGCAGCAGATATCCGATATCAGCCAGAAAAATATCGACACCAGCATCAATAACGCGCTGGGCGCCATTGAGCCTGTGCTGATCGTATCCCTGTCCCTTATCATTGGGGCGATACTAATGTCTGTTATCATCCCCTTCCTCGGAATGGTATCCTCTATATGAGAAATAAAAAAAGCGGAGACAAAAAAACAGTTTTTACCCTTATTACCTTTGCTGTCATAATGGTTCTTTTTCTTGTGTCCGTCCGCATGGCATCAAAGGGCAATACCGACAGGCAGAGGGAAAGCCTGGAAAAGGCGCTGCAGCGCGATATCACACACTGCTACGCCACAACCGGCAGATATCCCAAAACCCTTGATTATATTGAAAGAGTATATGGCCTTACCTATGATAAGGACCTGTTTTCCATAGAATATACGGTGATCGGCAGTAAGATCCCTCCGGAGATCACGATCAGCGAAAAAGGAGAGAGCAATAAAGGTGCAGAGCAGAAACAGGATCAATGATATATTCCCCATATTGCTCTTTCTGGTATTCACCCTGTCGGCTCTCGCCATAGTGCTGATGTCAGTACAGATCTACCAGCGGATACTCGAGCGTTCGGAGGGGAATTACAATACAGAAACCGCAGCCCAGTATCTTACGGAAAAGTTCAGGAGCCATGATGAAAACGGCAGTATTGCGGTGCAGCAGTTTAAGGGACATAACGCCGTCCTTTTGACCGATAATGTCAGGGATGAAGTCTATGTCACCTGTATTTATGCTTATAACGGGTATTTAAGGGAGCTTTACACCGAGAAGTCTTCTCTCGACGGCTGTTCGGAGGAGAGCGGCAGCAGGATCCTTGAAATGCACGATTTTATACCACGGAAGCTTTCAGACAGGCTCTTTGAAATGGAATTCATTGACAATAAGGGCGAAAGCCTGAAGACCTGTCTGGCACTTAGAAGCGGGGGTGGTGAATAATGCTGAGGAAAAGAAGACTTTCATCCGGCGACCTTATGCTTCTTGAGCTGGTATTTGCCATCATATTCTTCTGCCTCACAATGGCGGGCACGATGTCCGTATTCGGAAATGCTTATGAAATGTCCACTGTCGCTGAAGACAGGGATCTCGCCACAAGGGAGACAGCCACAGCCGCAGAGATCATAAGGGCATCCGGCAGCAGGACGGAAATGGACGGTCTCTTACAGAGCAACGGTTTTACTCCTGCCGGAGAGAACGTATATGAAAAGACCTACGGGGACGGAAAGTACCGTTTGACCATATCGGTATCCATGCCGGAAACCATGTTAAATGCGGATATGGCCTGCTATTATACGAAAAGCACGGCATCCCACAGTTCGGATGAAGCCTTTTATGACTTGAATATCAGGCATTCCATGAAGGGAGGCGATTCTGATGGGTGATAATACCCCAAGGAACATCGGTCTTCCGATGCTGATAGTGGTCCTGGTAAGCATATGCCTCTTCTCTTTCAGCGGCATAGCCTATTCCACGGCAAAGCACAGTTTCGAGCAGTCCAACGCTCTTATGGAACGCACAAAGAATTACTACGCCGCCTGCAACGAAGCGGAGGAAATGCTGGATTCCCTGCAGGAAGCTCCCGTGGAGGAAACCACCTATGCCTTCCCCTTCGGAACGGCCATGGAGGAGCTTCAGGTTACAATAAAGCCCCATGAAAATGACAACGGATACGACATCACCGGCTGGGTGATCTCGGATACGGCGAGCTGGGAAGCACCGGGTGAAGGCAGTTCATCAGGCGGACCGCAGGCTCCGGAAGGAGAAGGCGCTTCATCCGGCGGGCCGCAGCCTCCTAAAGGGGAATAAGCTATCCGCCCCGGCTCTGTATACAGTAATAAGAAAGGATTTTTCGGAAAAATGATTCAGGAGATTTTAAAAGAAGCGGTTGAACAGAAGGTTTCGGATATTTTCCTGGTGGCAGGACGCCCGGTTTCATTTTATAAAAACGGCGTTATCACAAAGGAAGGCGTAGTGATGCTGACTCCCGATGAGGTTGAGGAAGACGTCCGGGAGATATATGAGATGGCCAACAGGGATTATTCCAGGCTTACCGACGGCGGTGATGATGACTTTTCGCTGTCCGTTGCCGGTCTGTCCCGTTTCAGGGTTAGCGCTTACAAGCAAAGAGGCACAGCTTCTGCGGTTTTGCGTGTGATCTCATTCACTCTGCCAAATCCCACGGACTTCAGCATCCCGGAAAACATCGTAAATCTGGGTAATCAGCCTAACGGCATGGTTCTCGTTACCGGTCCCGCGGGAAGCGGTAAATCATCCACCCTTGCATGTATAATCGACCATATCAATAAGACCCGTGAATCACACGTTATTACCCTGGAGGATCCTATCGAGTATCTGCACAGGCACGACCAGAGTATAGTGAGCCAGAGAGAGATCGGAGTTGATACGAAGAGCTACGTAGCCGGCCTCCGTGCTGCGCTCCGTCAGTGCCCTCATGTTATCCTTCTCGGTGAAATGCGTGATTTCGAGACTATTTCCGTTGCGATGACTGCCGCCGAAACAGGACATCTCCTGCTCTCCACCCTGCACACGATGGGCGCATCAAATACGATAAACCGTATCATTGACGTTTTCCCTGCCAATCAGCAGAGACAGATAACGGTGCAGCTCTCCAGCGTACTGCATGCCGTAGTTTCACAGCAGCTGCTCCCCACCTTAAGCGGCGGCGTTGTTCCTGCTTTTGAGATCATGACCATGACTCCGGCCATCAGAAATATGATAAGGGATGGAAAAGTGCACCAGATCGACGGTGTGATCTATTCCAGCCCCGATAAGAGCATGATATCCATGGATGAGAGCATCAGCAAGCTCTTAAATGACGGCATTATTTCCAGGGAAACAGCCGAAAGATATGCGGTTCATCCCGAACGCTTAAGAGAAAGAAAAGCATAAATATCAGTTCAAAAGCCTTTCTGCCATGGCTTCACGGTCAGAGGACGCCAAAACAGCCTCCTCCTTTGAAATACGCCCCTCGATACACAGGCTGTATATGGAACCGTCCATGGTGGAAAGGCCTTTTTCTTTGTTTTCTTCCATATACCGGGTAAGTTCCTCAGTTTTGTTATCCCTGATCATTTCCCTTACTGCATTATCGTTAAGCAAAAGCTCATAAACCGGTATCATTTCGTCATCTCCGGATCTTATCAGCTGCCTTGAAAGAACCGCTGTCAGCACGTTTGAAAGACGGTTTGCAGCCTGCCTCCTCTTCTGCTCCGGAAACATGTCTATAAGATAGGAGATCGTTCTGGCCGCACCTGCGGTATAAAGCGACGCAAATACCAGCCGGCCGGTCTCAGCCGCCATTATAGCGGCTTCCGCCCCTTCTTCGGAATGAATGCTCCCCAATCCTATGACATCCGGATCCTGCTTCAGGCATGATTCCAAAGCGGTAGAAAGGTCAATAGTATCCACGCCGATCTCCCGCTGGTTCACTATGGCCTTTTTATTCTTGAAATAGAACTCTATGGGATCATCAAGGGTTATGATATTGCAGGAGCGCTCAGAATTGATCCTGTCGATAAGGGAAGCGGTCACTGTAGACTTTCCTGAGCCGGAGGGACCGGTAATGAGTATCAGTCCTTTTCTTTCCTCACAGAGCTCCAGCACATTTTCAGGTATTCCAAGGGTTCCGGCTTCCGGTATTTCACTGTCCACGAGCCTCAGTGTTATGGTGATGGATCCCCGCTGCCTGTATGCATTTACCCGGATCCGCCCCGCCTCAGGTATGGATACCGAGAGATCCGCTTCCTTCTTTTCTTCAAAGATGGCTCTCTGGACAGGATCCATAAGATAAAGAAGAACCTCGAGCGTATCGCCCGGGGTCAGCTTTTCATATCCGCTGGAAATGAGTTCTCCCTTTATCCTGAATCTCGGAGACTCTCCGGCGTATATATGTATATCGGAAGCACCCTTTTCCGATGCTTCCTTTATAAGTGCTTTTATATCAAGCATCCGCACCGCTCTCCAACGCGGCCAGCATTCCCGGATCTATAGCCTGCGGCTCTTCCGGTTCCTTCTTCTCGTTTCCGAACATGGATTCCATGGCGCTTCTGTCAACAGCCACCCTGTTATCCATAGTCTTCATTACATCCTTTATGTCAAGATTCCCGTATATCAGCTCCTGTCCGAGATCTATTATGGAATTATCCGAGAAGGTAAGCACAACGGGTTTCAGCACATTTCTCGTGTTCTCCGCGATAACAAGACCCTTGTCACCGTTGGTAAGCTCCACCGTACATCCCGGAACCAGCAGATTGATGCTGTCTATAAGGGCATCCGTCACCGTGGAATCATAGGCTTCGGGATGATCCATCAGGAATCTGACTGCAGATATCTCTGAAGTGGGCTCCGCGTGCTCATTCATGGCGGTTATGGAATCGAATTTATCCGCCACCATCAGTATCTTGGCACCGGTCGAAAGCTTCGCGTCGCGTTCGATCTTATTCTTCCTGACATTCTCCCTCTGTCTGTATGACTGCTGGACTATGCGCCTTACCATTGGCGAGGAATCAAATGCCCGTTCCAGGTACTGAAAGCCCAGGGCCTCATACTTATAGATGGCATTATTGTCATCATCCGTGAGATTATCTTCCTTCGCCTCTATCTCCGGCGGAATATCCAGCTTTCCTATATCATGCACAAGAGCAGCGGTAATAACATCATTCTGCTCACTGAGCTTTATATTCATCTTGTGGGAAATAAGAGCGCAGAGGATAGCCACATTCAGGGCATGCTTATAATACTTGTCCTCCTGACTCCTTAAGGACTGTATGAAATTCAGCTTGTGATCCAGACGTCCGTAGCCCTTTACTATCTGGGAAACCAGGGTGGGCGTATTAGGAGCCTGCCACTTTTCCCTGATGCTTTTCCACTCATCCTGTATCCTGAAGGTAGCTACCATCTGGAATTTTTCAAAAGCCAGATCCTCTTCAGTGATAGGGGGCAGCGGTTCAGCCGGTTCGAGGATATAAAGACCTATGATACCGAAATTATGTACGGATTCGATGCCCTGTCTCGTGAGCTTCGAATTCCTGTCATAAAGCAGCACTCCCTTACGGTCAAAGATGGGCTTTGCAAGCCTCATTCCCTCTTTGAGTTTGTCCTGTTTAACAAATATCATGGCCCTTCAGTCCACTCCCTTATTGATCTTCAGAAGCATTCTCTCGAATTCTTCCATATCTACAGGCTTTGAATAATAATATCCCTGTGCCACGTCACAGTTAATGGATTTAAGGAAATCAACCTGATCCTTAGTCTCCACTCCTTCTGCCACAACGGTGAGTCCCAGCT
The DNA here is from genome assembly GCA_024683935.1 of Lachnospiraceae bacterium. The sequence goes on from JAIKXV010000100.1 coordinate 80,091, forward strand.
GCTTTGACATGGTCACCGAATTCTCTATTATTATTCTTCCTCTCTTTGTGGACATTATCTCATCCACAAAATACCTGTCTATTTTAATCACATCTACGGGAGCTTCCCTCAGCATATTCAGCGAGGAATAGCCTGTTCCGAAGTCATCCATCTCGATAACGAATCCTTCGGCCTTCAGGGCGTTCATTACTTCATAAAGCTTATCCACGTCCTCTGTGAAAAGGGTCTCCGTGATCTCCAGCTCCAGATTCTTATTGTCAATACCGTACTTTTTGGTAAGGTTCAGCAGGGTCTTTATCAGATCCGTGCTGCCTATATGATATCTGGAAATATTCACGGAAATGGGAACGCAGACATCATTCTTCTTCAGATGGGACAGATACTCTGCCGCCGTTCTCCACATATATTCATCCAGCTTCTTTATAAAGCCGTTGCTTTCGAAATAGGGCAGGAATTCACCGGGCAGCCTCAGACCGCCTGTGGGATGATCCCAGCGCACCAGTGCCTCCGCACCGCAGATCTTCTCGGTCTTCAGATCCATCTTCGGCTGAAGGAACATGACGAATTCATCCTTATCAAGCGCTGTCTGCATCTCGCTCTCCATCTGGGAGACCTTTCTCTGCATCAGCCTGATACGGTCGTCATATATAGCGAAATTGGTGAGCATATTGCCCTTGATATCCTTCTTCGCAAGCCTTGCCCTGTCGCACATCAGACGTATTGCCACATCCCTGTTGGTGATCTTGTAGATACCGAAGCAGAGAATGGATCCGCAGAGCTTTGCTTCCTCAAAGTCAAAGAGGGTATTCACCTTCCTGATATAGTCCAGAATATCCTGATCATTCCTGTAGCTGATAAGGATAGAGAACATATCGGCCTCATATCTGCCGGCAACTCCGTCCTTTGAAAGGCTGTCCTGTATAGCCTGGCCCATGGCAACGAGGCATCTGTTTCCCGTTTCTACGCCGAATCTGTCATTGATGATACGGAAATGCTCGATATCCATGGCAACAATGGCAAAACGGGTATCCTTCATCACATGGATCTTTTCGGAAACGATGCGGTAGAAGGCCTCGGCATTATAGAGCTTTGTCAGGGAATCATAGTCCGCACGGAATTCCAGCTCGGCCTTGATCTCCATCTCGCTGTTTACATCCTGCAGAATGCCGGTAACGCGGGTAAGCTGGTTATTTAAGCCGTTCAGAGTCTGGACGGTAACTGTAAACCATCTCGGAATATTGTGTTTATTTATGATCCGGACTGTGATCTTGTGGGTATTGGGTTCAGTCTTTACATTCTCTATGAACTCCTCATACCGCTGCCTGTCTTCCCTGGAAACCCTGAAACTCTCCAAAAGAGACCAGGCGTTATCTTTCATATCCGGCTCCAGGACAAACATATCCTCGAAGTTCGAACAGATATAATAGCTCTGCTCGGGAGCATTGTACTCGAATACGTATATGCCCGTAAGTTCGTTCACATGCTCGTATCTCTCGTTATCCTGGGCAAGTTCATTTAAGAAGACGTTATTGTCCAGCATGGCCTTGTATTTATTCTCAACGGCCGCAGTACGGGCAATATCGTTCTTTATCTCATTTATATCCTTGGCGGTAATGAATACCAGTTCATCCTCTTCCTCCTCTTTCATCGGGAGGAATACGGTATTTATATCATACCAGTGGAAGGTGCCGTCCTGATGAAGGAGGCGTACCTGCCTGTGGAATTCGGATTCACCCTTTTTCCTGGATTCCCTGAAGTAACCCGGATCCGTAACATAGAGGAAATCCTCTCTGTCATCATAGTGGATCACATGATCCAGATACTGCTTCCGGAGCTTTTCATAATCCGCCACATAGCTGTCCAGAACGTACATGATGTTTTCTTCCCGGACACGGGTGCAGGTATTCTTTGTCAGATTGATCTCCCAGATAATGTCAGAAGCTCTGTAGATCGCATCATTGAATCTCTCCATACTCTTATGGATGTTCTGCATCTCCGCCTTGGCGTCTTCATTGACATCAAGAAGAACATAGGCCTGACGTTTGTCGCCAGTGGATATGCGGGTGATCCTGGTATGGATATCTGTTCTGAGATAGGGAGAATATACGTCTCCGTCCGCAGAGGAATGTCCCTCGGTAAGAAGAGCGATAGGGCAGTCCTTACAGGGCTCGCTTCTTCCCTTCAGCACTTCATAACAGCGGCCGCTCTGCTCTTCGGAAAATCTTTCACATAATACCTGGTTCATATAGAGAAGATTGTAATCTTCATCTATTGCGTAAGCGAGAGACATTATAGGATCGAGAACGCTCTTGATAAGCCTGATATCACTGATCTCTTCATGCTTATCAGCGATATCGTTCCTGCCCCTCATCTCGGTATCAAAGATTACGAGACCGCCTCTTTCTTCTTTTTTAGCCTCTTTGGCTGCTTCCCGTGCCTTCTCGAGCATGCCTGCATAATCCGGCACACTGTCATCGGCTGTAATGGCAACGCCTATCAGAACAATGTTTTCCGGATTATCCACAAAGGAATTGGTCCAGATATTCTTTATGGCACGATTGAAATAGGTGGATTTATCCGCGACGATACCGGAATCGGTGATCCCTCTCATATGGATAATGAAGCTGTTGGGGCTTAAACGTCCTACTATATCACTGACTCTTAAAGAACGCTTGAAGATCCTGGATACATCAACTATAAGAGTATCCGCTCTCTCCTTCCCCTCCTCATTAACGATTTTCTCATAGCCCGGCAGTTCAACAAGAATAAGATTCGGTATCTCTCCTACGGCTCTCTCTTCAAGGGCGCTGTTCAGTTTCGTACTGAATTCGCTCTCCGTATCCAGACCCGTAAGTTCATCGGCAACGCTCCTGATCTCGGAGCCTTCCGTCTCATCATCGATATTAACCGGCTTGTATGTTCCGTACAGAAGAGCCGGTCTGTTATTCTCGTCCATAATGGTCTTTCCGCTGACCTTGTACCAGCAGAATGAACCATTAAAATCCATGCACCTGAAAAACTCCCTGCGTCCCGGGGAATCATAGCGCATGGGCCGGAAAAACATTATTGCACGCTTAACATCATCAGGACATATCTTTCCTGCGATCTCAAGCGTCTCACTGTAATTGGATATCTTTACCTGACAAGGGATGAATTTTGTGACATTTCTGGAAAAACTCATCACATCAGACTGAATATCATATTCAAAAACTATAGTCTCCATTGCTTTATTTTACCAATTATTATGCAAAACGTCAAAGAAACTCGGACATTAATATATTGGAAATATCAAGTCCCTTTGTATTATATCTGTACCGGTCTCCGTCAAACTCCAAAAAGCCGCATTTTATCTGCTTTTTCAGCTGTTTTCCGAACACTTCGTCTATGTCTTTTCTGAACCTTTCCGAGAAATCTGCGGCAGAAATTCCCGCTGTCATACGGAGACCCAAAAATAAAAATTCCTGCATTTCTTCCTCACGGCTCAGAATCCTGTCTTCAGAAAGTATGCCTCCCGGATTATTTATGTAAACCATTTCCCGGATATTTGTAAATCTTCTGTTTCCGATCAGAGATGCGGCACTCAGACCAAAGCCACGGTACTCTCCTCTCGTCCAGTATCGCATGTTATGTTTGCATTCATGGCCGGGTTTCGCGTAATTGGATATTTCATACCGCATGTAATTATTTTCTCTGAGGATCTGTCTTATCAGCTTATCCGTTTTTTCCTGCTCATCCTCATCCGGAAGATCTTTAAGCCCGCCTTTTTCCCGGAGCTTATAGAACTCTGTTCCCGGTTCTATTATAAGTGAATAGACTGAAATATGCTCGGGCGAAAGCTCTGCTGCTTTCTTCAGGCTCCTTTCCATATCCTCCGCCTTTTCACCCGGAATATCAGAAATAAGATCTATATTGATATTTTCAAATCCGGCCTTTCTTAATTCATCATAGGTTCTTTCCGCATCTTCCGCGCTGTGTATCCTGCCGAGACATTTAAGGCTCTCATCATTAAAGGACTGGCAGCCCATGCTCAGACGGTTTATCCCTGCCTCCCTGTATGTTTTCAGCGCATTTCTTTCCACGGTTCCGGGATTCATCTCCATTGATATCTCGGTTTCGGGACCGATAATATATTTTTTCCCTATCTCTTCCATTACTTCTTTAATATAAAAAGGCGGCACCAGGGATGGTGTGCCGCCTCCAATATAAATAGTATCTGTTATCCTGCCCGCTGTTTCCCTTTCAGCGCGGATTTCCGCCCTCAGGGCATTAAAATAACTGTCGATATTACCACTGTCGGTGAAGGAAGGAAAATCGCAGTATCTGCATTTTCTCACGCAAAACGGGATATGGATATATATGCTTATCCTTTTTTCTTCCATTCCTTCACTCAGTCTTCGCTGTCAAGCTTTAATACACTTAAGAATGCTTCCTTCGGAACCTCCACGCTTCCTATGGAGCGCATCTTTTTCTTACCTTCCTTCTGTTTCTCGAGGAGCTTTTTCTTTCTGGATATATCACCGCCGTAACACTTGGCCAGCACATCCTTCCTCACTGCCTTTACCGTTTCCCGGGCGATGACCTTTCCTCCCACAGCCGCCTGTATAGGGATCTCAAACAGATGTCTCGGGATCTCTCCCTTTAATTTCTCACACATCTTCCGTCCTCTTTCATAGGCGCTGTCCTTAAATACTATGAAAGACAGGGCGTCCACATATTCACGGTTTATCAGGATATCCAGTTTCACAAGGCTCGAGGGCACATATTCCTTCAGTTCATAGTCAAAGGACGCATAGCCCCTGGATCTGCTCTTCAGAGCGTCAAAGAAATCATAGATTATTTCATTTAACGGCAGATCGTATTTCAGGAGAACTCTCGTGGACTCTATATAGTCCATCCCCGTCTGTATCCCTCTCCTCTCCTGGCAGAGCTTTATTATGGCTCCCAGAAATTCCGTATTCACCATGATCTCCGCCGCCACAAAGGGTTCTTCCATATGCTCTATCTCGGAGGGATCAGGCAGATTGGCCGGATTGGTGATATCCAGCACGGTGCCGTCATTCTTAAACACCTTATAAACAACACTGGGAGCGGTAGTCACCAGATCCAAATCGTATTCCCTCTCCAGCCTTTCCTGTATGATATCAAGGTGCAGCAGTCCCAGGAATCCGCATCTGAAGCCGAAGCCCAGAGCAGCACTGGTTTCCGGTTCATAGACCAGGGAAGCATCGTTAAGCTGAAGCTTTTCCAAAGCTTCTCTCAGATCCGTGTATTTCGCAGCATCTGCGGGATAGATCCCGCAGTAAACCATGGAATTTACCTTCCTGTAGCCCGGAAGCGCTTCATCACAGGGATTCTGGTCATTTGTTACCGTATCACCGACTCTGGTCTCCTTTAAGTCCTTTATGCTGGCACAGATATATCCCACCATTCCCGCAGTGAGCTCATCGCAGGGTATGAACTGTCCGGCTCCGAAATAGCCCACTTCCACCACGAGATTGCTCCGACCCGTGGCCATGAACCTGACCTTGTCTCCCTTTCTGACAGAACCGTCCATCACCCTTAAAAATACGATTATTCCTTTATATGAATCATAGAGCGAATCAAAGATAAGGGCTTTCAGGGGTTTTTCCGGATCCCCCTTGGGCGCAGGTATTTTGTGTACGATATCCTCAAGTACATCCTCTATACCGGTTCCCTGTTTTGCGGAGATCCTGGGGGCATCCATGGCCTCTATCCCGATAACATCCTCTATTTCTTCCGCCACCCTGTCCGGATCTGCGCTCGGCAGATCTATCTTATTTAATACCGGGAATACATCCAGGTCGTTATCCAGTGCAAGATAGACATTGGCCAGGGTCTGCGCTTCTATTCCCTGGGATGAATCCACCACCAAAACGGCTCCGTCACAGGCCTTTAAGCTCCGGCTTACTTCATAATTAAAGTCCACATGTCCCGGAGTATCTATCATATTGAAAACATACTCCTCGTTATTCTTTGCCTTGTAGACCGTGCGAACGGCCTGGCTCTTTATGGTTATGCCCCTTTCACGTTCCAGATCCATATTGTCAAGGACCTGTTCCTGCATCTCCCTTTCGGTAAGCAGACCCGTGGCTTCGATTATTCTGTCAGCCAAGGTAGATTTTCCGTGATCGATATGGGCTATTATGCTGAAATTTCTTATATGCTGCTGATCCATTTACTGTCTGTGCCGCCTTTTCCGTATTTATATATAGTTCCGCCATTCATGTGCGGCGTGTTATTTTTCCTAAAAATTTATCTACGCAATAGATAGTGTTATTTACGAATTTTTTCCCATATATTGGGGATTATTGCAAGTGGTTGCAAAAATACTTTCATCTTTGCAGGGGATGACCGTTATTTATTCATAATCACCTGCAAAACCAGTAAAACTGCTATTCCTGAAACTCCACCGTAACATACCAGCCTCCACCGTTTCCTTCCCGGACGGATTTCACTTTTCCCTTAAAATTTTTGAGTGCATCCTGTCTTTTGAAATTCCCGGACATGGCAATAGCGGGTATTATCGTATAATAAACCACCAGTCCTCCCTGAAGCTCGGACTCTTCCACCTCTACCTCTGCTCCCGGAAGGATATGGGGGTATTCAATTTCCATCTTGAAATCCATTTCTCTCATTTTACTATTCCTGAATGACAGATGCTTCGCGCTGTTCTGACGCCCAAAGTCAAATGCCGTTTTGAACAAGTTCAAACGTCATTTAGACTTTTGGCGTTTGTATCGTATGATTCTGACGCCAAAAGCACCGAATCACTGTTTAGATACAACGAATTGCTCCGTTGCTTTCAGCAACTCTCGCAATTCTACAACACTCGCATTCCGCTAATTTACTTCGTAAATTGCTACTTGCTCGTGTTGTTTGACGCCCAAAGTCAAATGCCGTTTTGAACAAGTTCAAACGTCATTTAAACTTTTGGCGTTTGTATCATTATAATAATATAAAAAAACCCTGCGGTACAGAGGGATACCGCAGGGGTAAGGGTCATATTATTATCCTAACTTGTTAACTGCCTTGGTAAGACGGGAAACCTTCCTGGAAACAGTTCCTCTGTGGAACAGTCCCTTTGATCCGGCCTTTTCCATCAGACCGATAGCTGCCTTTAATGCATCAGCGGCTGCTGCCTTATCATTTGCATCTATGGCTGCATAAACCTTCTTAATAGAAGTCTTGACAGCAGACTTCTGGGATTTATTTCTCTCAGCTCTCTTAGCGCTTGTGATAACTCTCTTCTTTGCAGATTTGATATTTGCCAATCTTCCTTACCTCCTTATCCTCAGAATTTTTCAATTTATGCTTTTTCCGAGGCCTGACACGTTGGCACGGGGTTTATGCATACTCCGATATTCTACAAATGAGAACCGTTCTTGTCAATACATATATTACAGTAAATGCAGATTAATCCGGCTTCTATAGTAATATGAAGACTTCAAAAGCTGATTTATGTAAACTGTTCCCGGCATTTTATTGTCTTAATTGCTTAAATTGTATATTCAATTCAAAAGTCAATACAGAAAACAATAATGAGCCCATTTCAAATGTTATTTGTGATTTTTTCACAAAAGCATAATTTACTCAAGTTTCCATAAAAAAAGGGTAAAAGTGGTTATTTTTCGGTGGACAAAGTGGATAACTCTGTGCATAAGTGTATTTTCGTAAGAATTTTAGTGGATAACTGTAAAAAAACCGAGATCGCAAACTTTCAGAAATGATAAAAAAGAAAAAATCTTTGTGCATTTTTTTCTGTATACAGTAAATTGGTTTTATTATTGTATGTACATTTATTTTTGATAACAGATGCCCATCGATCTGTCCGGATAAGATACCAGATGTATGTGGAAAATATTTTCCAGAAAGCATATATTGTGTATTTAAGAAAATACATGATTTTTTGACTCAACTGTCAAAAATACATATCAGATTCTCTTCTCAAAAAATATACATACTGCCTTCATATCTTCATCAAAAGTATAATTCAGCATCCCTTTTTCAAAAGTTACGCTTTCTTCTTTATAAGAATATATTTCACCTATATGGTAATACTCCGGAATCCTGATGCTGATCTCCTTATCCCTGATATCATTAAAACCATGCAGAAGAAGATATGCCGAATCCTCTCCCTCCCTCAGTATTCCCTGCCATCCTTCGGGATGGCGGTAGCTTATTATCTTCGAGCCATGGTAAAATGTTTTTCCATTTTTGATAACTGGCGCTATCCTTTTGTAGAAAGCAATGCCTCTGTCCAGCAGCTGCCACTGCTCACTGCTCAGCATCCATACATCTCCCGAAATGCACATTCTCCCGAGGAAGGTATTTGCCACCGAATACGTTACACGCTTCAGGCTGTCATCCTTACGGATAACCGCCCAGATCTGACTCTGTCTCGGAAGCATCACCCTGTGAAGATTTGCCGCTATTATCGGTATTTCCTCACATTCGTGTGCATCCGAAAAGGAGGCCATTGCGCACTTTGACATCATAAGGGGTTCAATCCTGTGTCCCCCGGATGCACAGTTTTCGATAATGATCCCGGGGATCTCGCTCTTTATCTTATCCACGAATGCAGCGGATGCGGCCTGATTCTGCCGCAGTCCCTCTCCCAGGGACTCAGCCCCGTCACATCCTATGCCTATGGTATCGTTGCAGTCTATCTTCAGATATTCAAATCCGTATTTCTTCAGGAGGCCAATGACCCTCTCCGTGAGCAGATCCTGAACATACGTCTGTCTTAAATCCCAGAATCTCCTCATCGTAGTGGTGAGAACCTTCCCGTCTCTTTTCAGCAGATGCTCGCTGTCCTTATATGCCTCTGATCTGGAACCCGTATTATCGATCTCAAACCATATCCCCGGTTTCATTCCGGCCTCTCTGATTTTGGAAACCGTTTTCCCGATTCCTTGGGGAAATAATTCCTGAGATACGTTATAATCCCCCATGGAAACATCCCAGGGCACCTCAGGCCTTTTATACCATCCGCAGTCTATCACAAAATACTCGAATCCCTTATCCTTTATGGATTCCAGTATCTCGCAAATATTATCGTGGGAGGGATTCCCCCAGGTCGTACAGTATTCATTGAATAATACCGGGAGCGTCTGTTCGCTTTCAGGTCCATGCTCTGCCGGATCTTCCATGGCGGATGTGAGACGTCTCCAGATTTCCTCTCCGTCCTCTCCTGCACATACCGACAGAAAAGCTTCCGGGGTCTTAAACTCTTCACCCGGATGTACAGTTTTTAACCAGTGGCCGGTTTCCCGGTCCGCGAGTCCCCCGGACATCTGTACCTCTGTTCCCCGTCTGTAGAGCTCCATCTGCCACGATGCGTTATGAGCAATTGATGCTCCCCAGAAAAGATGGTTTTTTGAATCTTCAACCACCATATAGGGAAAGAACTTATTTACGGCATAGGAACCCACTGCTCCGAAGCGCTCACAGCGGACAGCATGTCCTGTCCAGGAAGGCTCCAGCTGCAGATCCTCCAAAGGGATGACTTCCTTTCTGCCCTCCATGCTCCATACACTTCTTATCCTGCTGAGCTTCAGGGTTCCATAGCCGTCACCTTTCATAAGGGGCGATATTTTTCCGAGGGAAAAACTGGATAACAGCTCCAGATCCGCATCAGATTCCGATTCATTCCTGAAGATACTGTAACTCTTCAGTACCTTTTCACCCTTCCTGTACTTTAAGTGATGTTCCGCCACATATCCTCTTTCATCCGAAAGTCTGGTAATGACAGCAGTCACATCATCTTCCTCCAGTACATCCTGGCCCGCAAATTTAAAAGGACATGCTCCGGTATCCATTCTCATGGACACTCCCGGTGCATATCCTCCGGTATATGTATCTCCTGTTATTTTTATCTGGACCACCGAATCAACGTGGTCATGTGCTTCATCAATATCTTTATCACTGTATTCCGTATCAGCCGGAAGCAGTAATAATTCCGCGTTTCCCTTCCTGCTGTCCGTAAAAAACAGCGCCTGCATATCTCCAAATGCGAATCTGCTTATCAGTTTAGACATGATCAATCTTCCTTAACAACAGCAGCCGTAGCGGGAATAAACAGAAGGAAACTAAGCGTCATCAGGCTGTCAAATACTACATACGCTCTGTACATGATCTCTATTTCCGAGAAACACGATACTGTCCAGGCTGAATATTCGAAAAAGCAGTACAGCAGGACAGCCATGCAGAACAGCTTTATCCTCTTCGTTTCAGGGCTTTTCTTTAAGGTAAGTCCCGTTATCGCAAGGAAAAGTGTCGCGCCCATCAAAACAGCATATATAATATTATTGATAACCTGTCCCCAGGTTATATAAAACAGAGCCATCCCGCCTGTGAATACAGGGGCAAGGAACGGAAGAAAACGTAAGGGACCGTTATTTTTTAATTCATCATTTTGCGCCGCATCCTTTATAATACAGATCTCCAGCAGTATGAGACAGACATAGGATGTATACCAGCAAAAATCTGCCACAAGCGCTACCGGCGATAACTCCCTGTTAAATAACAGGCACACCTGCCAGTAAACATCTCCCAGGAGGAAGCTCCCAAAGAAATAAAACAGCCGGGTCCATTCTTTTCTTCTTTTGATCACCATCCGGAAGAACGCGAAAAATGAGCAGCCGCAGAGAATGATAATCTGAAGCATATTTCCGTAATTTTCCATAAATACACCTTTGACTCCCCTAAATCAAAATGTTGATCTTTTATAATATATCACAAATCATAAAAACGGAGCAACAACTTTAATGCGTCATCGCTCCGTTTCACATCACATTTACCTGTTATTTAGAATATCCTTCGTACTGCCACCGGCGTTCTGTAGTTAGCATTTGAAACCTTTATACCGGTCTTCGCCGTAGACGCATGTACTATCTGTCCTCCGCCGATGTAGATACCTACGTGTCCGGAATAACATACTATATCTCCTGCCTGGGCATTTGCCAGTCCTCCGGACACCGCATATCCTACGCCCCGGTCTCCACCGGAGGAGTGCGGCAACGATACACCGAAGTTCCTGTAAACGCTCATTACGAATCCTGAGCAGTCTGTTCCGTTGGTAAGTGAGGAACCTCCGTATACATACGGGTTGCCTACAAACTGAAGTGCATAGTTGGCAACTGAGGATCCGTTTCCACTTCCGCTTACAGAGTAGCTTGCGCCGCCTCTGCCACCGGTCTTGCCGCCGCCTCCGGCACCGTTCTTCTTATTGCCGTTGCCGTTCTTCTTCCTGTTCCTTGCGGCAGCTTCCTCCGCAGCTCTTGCAGCAGCACGTCTCTCTTCTTCTTCCTTCTTGAGACGGGCTTCTTCTTCAGCCTTGGACTCTGCATGAACAAATTCAGTGTAAACCTTTACGTAATCGGTACTTACGTATCCGTCACCTTCTTCTATGGAAACCTTGATCCAGTCATCATTGGTCTCTTCTTCAACGGTAAGGATATCGTCCATGGGAACCAGTCCCACAACATCGGCATCCGTACCGGGTTTCTGTCGCACATAGAGGGTGGTGGTAATAACCTTCGCACTCCTGCGTCCGACTTCCTTCGCCTTGGATACAGCCTGTTCTCCGGTAAATACAAATTCCAGACTCACATAACCCTCGGTATTTCCGGACTTTATCTTGATCCAGCCGTTATCCGCTTCTTCAAGAGCTTCTCCCACAGAATCCTTATAGAGCTTACCGGCTACCTCAGCATCCTCCGAAGGCTCTGTACGGACATATACAAAATCCGTTACATTTGCAACTACCAGATTACTGAAGTCCTCTGTTTCATTGCTTTCAGCCTCGGTAACAGCCTTTACCAGATCCATCTCATCATCATCTTCAGATGAAGATACTTCCTCATTTCCCGCACCGGCGGAAAGCACGGAAAGATCATCGGATGATACCGTGTTATCTTTACTCTCCTCTTTTTCTGAGGAGGCAGTTCTCGAACTGCTCTTATGGCTTTGATCTCCATCGGTCTCTACCGCGTAATCTCCGGCACCGGCTGAAGGAGTCTCAGTTGATGTTTCAGTATCAGTTTCTATTACCGGCTCATCGTCTTCCACTGCAGCGATAGTGATAACTCCGGTATCGGAAGCCTTTTCAGTAGCTTCCATTGCAGCAGTAGTGACTGTAGCTACATCGGTGGCGTCAACCTTTCCGGTAGCCTTGATCTTCTCTGCTCTTATAACTGTAGCGGATTTTCCCTCATTAAGAACCCTGGCGGCTCCCGCTGCAGGAAGAAACTCACTTACAGTACCCGCAGACACAATTGCAGGGCCTCCTGAAACAGTGAGACCCGCAATAAGAACACCCGCTATAATTTGTGCTTTCAAGCGTTGCATCTATATAAAAACCTCAAAATCTTGTGTTTTCTCGAGAACAATTTTGTTACAAATTTGTTACTCTCTGTAACAAATGCTATCATACATTACCTAAAAAATCAATATTTATCGGCATTTTAATTGTTAAATATCTCTTAATTCCGCTGGATATCTGGCTGTCAGAAACTTAAGCCCCCTTAAGCTCCATAACTGCCTTCATCTCCACGGTTCCCTTTTTTACACCGACCGTAACATCTTTTGCCAGACTGGCGACCACGGATTTTTCAAGTTCATCCCAGGCCTCCTCCGCTCCCGAGTCTTCACTTTTTGCTTCTTCCAGTGAATTCCTGTACTGGGCAAGGGACCATGACAGTGCATAATCAGAAGACATTTCCACGGTACCGTAACCCACGTAGCCTGCACCGTATTTCTGTTCCAGCTTCATTACATTCTCAAAATTCAGGATACTGTTCTCAATGATATCCCCGACCTTTGCCATGAAACCTTTGGTGCTGGCATTTTTGCCCGTAGTGGATACGGAAAGGAGATCCTCCTTCATATCCAGATCCATGCCCTCTGTTTTGGCGGTGAGATATACCGCAGCATCCTTAACCGTCCTCTCAAACCAGAGCATCGCCTTGAAATCACCTGTCATGGCATTCATCATGCTCAGGATTTCTTCAGCGATGAGACGAAGATGAAGACCATCCTTCTGTTCCAGCTTCAGTGCACTGATACTCTCATCAATATCCTTCAGAGCATCGCTGAAATCAACGTCCCGGCTGCTTATCATTATCTTATCGTTTTTCATACAGGTTCTCCGACCTCCCAAATTAAATTGTCACATTTCCATAGATTTTAACACAAATCCGTTTTATTTTCAGCATGAATTATGGTAAGCTGTAAGATAATAAATATCAGAATAAAACACTAAGGGGTAATAAATATATGGAATTTGAACTTTGGCTTTTTGCAGTAAAACAGCTCGCCCAGAGCTATGAAATGTCACAGGTTATATATTCGCAGCTGACCGATGCGGAAAAAGCAGATCTTCACAAAGAATATGATGCCACGATAGGCGGCGGTTCTTCCGGCAGTTCTTCAGGAGACAGTCCCGCAGAAAAAAAGGAAGAAAAGAAGAAAGACGGAAAGACCGTAAAAGAATATACGGATCTCATCAACAACTTCCATAATGCGATGAGCATCGTGGAAAGATTTGTCGAGAAAAACAATTCCAAAAATCTGGACAGGGATTACCCTATAGACCCTGCGGATCCGGATGAGGAATTCCTTCGCAGAATCTTTCTGAATATGGAAATCCGCACAATACAGGTTCTCCGTTTTTTGAGCTATACAGCTAAGAGCGTGACCTATGAAGGAGAGCTGAGAAAAGAGGAAAACGGTTTCTATTATCTGAATGAAAAGCTGATCGCAGAGGGACAGCTGCTGGAATTCTTCTATATGAACCGCTGGGAAATAGGCATACTCTGCAAGGGACCCGGAACGGCCTACGGCTATTTCATCCTCGGTTTCCAGAATGAGATATTTGATGTAAATTTAGACGGACTGAAGGTACGTCTCAGAGGATAAGACGACCGGAGAACAAAACATATAAGTAGAGAATTCAGACAATGATAAACCCCTTCCCCCGGCTGTTACGCCGGTCGAAAGGGGTTTTCTTTAAGAAAAACTATTCTCTCTGCTGTTTATCAGTTCTTCCTGTTTGCCTTATAGGTCTTTGCAGCGGCCTCAACGCCTGCCTTTAGGGCCTCAAGTCCTGACTTCGCGATATCTGCGCTTGTCTCTGCAAGATCCTTTGCGATAGCTTCAGCCTTCTCGGCAGCTTCCTTTAATTTCTGCTTTGTCTCTTCATCTACGATATTCTTCCAAGCGTTATCTGCTGCGCTCTTCTCAGCTATAGCAGCCTGTGCTGCAGCGAGCCTTGCTACGGGTACACGGAAAGGTGAGCAGGATACATAGTCCAGACCGATCTTATGGCAGAACTCAACGGATGAAGGATCTCCGCCGTGCTCTCCGCAGATACCTGCATGAAGTGCGGGATTTACGGGACGTCCGAGGGTCAGGCACATATCCATGAGCTTTCCAACACCGGTCTGATCCAGCTTTGCAAAAGGATCAGCTTCATAGATCTTTGTATCATAGTATGCATTAAGGAACTTACCTGCATCATCTCTTGAGAATCCGAATGTCATCTGAGTAAGATCGTTTGTTCCGAAGCAGAAGAAATCAGCTTCAGCAGCGATCTCATCAGCTGTAAGAGCAGCTCTCGGGATCTCGATCATTGTACCAACCTCATACTTAAGAGAAGAACCGGCGTTCTTGATCTCTTCATCAGCTGTCTTTACAACGATATCCTTAACGAACTTGAACTCCTTCTTATCTCCTACAAGAGGGATCATGATCTCGGGAACGATGTTCCAGTCAGAGTGCTTCTTTGATACTTCGATAGCAGCTCTGATGATAGCGGATGTCTGCATCTCAGCAATTTCAGGATATGTAACTGTGAGACGGCATCCTCTGTGTCCCATCATGGGGTTGAACTCATGAAGTCCGGAGATAATATCCTTGATCTCCTGAACGCTCTTACCCTGAGCCTTAGCAAGCTTCTCGATCTCGTCCTCTGTGTTGGGAACGAACTCATGAAGAGGCGGATCAAGGAATCTGATGGTAACAGGATTTCCTTCCATTGCCTCGAAGAGCTGTGCAAAGTCTCCCTGCTGATAAGGAAGGATCTTATTTAATGCAGCCTTTCTTTCTTCAACAGTATCAGAGCAGATCATCTCACGGAATGCAGCGATCCTCTCCTCATCGAAGAACATGTGCTCTGTACGGCAGAGACCGATTCCCTCTGCACCAAGCTCACGTGCTTTCTTCGCATCAACAGGAGTATCGGCATTTGTACGAACCTTTAACTTCCTAAACTTATCAGCCCAAGCCATGATGCGACCGAACTCGCCTGCGATCTTGGCATCAACTGTCTCGATAACTCCGTCGTAGATATTACCTGTAGTACCGTCTATTGAAATAAAGTCTCCCTCGTGGAACTCTTTTCCTGCAAGAGTGAACTTCTTATTAGCTTCATCCATAGCGATATCTCCGCATCCGGAAACGCAGCACTCACCCATTCCACGGGCAACAACTGCAGCATGGCTTGTCATACCGCCGCGGACTGTGAGGATACCCTCTGCAGACTTCATACCTGTAATATCTTCAGGTGAGGTCTCGAGACGGACAAGGATAACCTTCTCTCCCTTGTCAGCCCATGCAACTGCATCATCTGCAGTGAATACGATCTTACCGCATGCAGCTCCGGGAGAAGCACCAAGTCCTTTTCCGATAGGAGTAGCAGCCTTAAGAGCCTTTGCATCGAACTGGGGATGAAGCAGAGTATCGAGGTTTCTGGGATCGATCATTGCAACTGCTTCTTCTTCAGACTTATGTCCCTCATCCACAAGATCACAAGCGATCTTAAGAGCAGCCTGAGCTGTTCTCTTACCGTTACGGCACTGAAGCATGTAAAGCTTCTTATTCTCAACGGTGAACTCCATATCCTGCATATCATGATAGTGATTCTCAAGAGTCTCGCAAACCTTGATGAAGTCTGCATAAGCCTCAGGGAATTCCTGCTCCATCTGTGCGATGGGCATAGGTGTACGAACACCTGCTACCACGTCTTCACCCTGAGCGTTCTTTAAGAACTCACCCATGAGCTTCTTTTCACCTGTAGCGGGATCACGGGTAAATGCAACACCGGTACCGGATTCATTGTTAAGGTTACCGAATACCATGGGCATTACGTTTACGGCTGTTCCCCAGCTGTAAGGAATATCGTTATCACGGCGGTAAACATTGGCGCGGGGATTATCCCATGAACGGAATACTGCTTCGATAGCGAGTTTTAACTGCTCAACAGGATCTGAAGGGAAGTCTTTTCCGAGCTGCTTCTTGTACTCTGCCTTAAACTGCTCAGCAAGTTCCTTAAGATCAGCTGCTGTAAGGTCAACGTCAAACTGAACACCCTTCTTTTCTTTCATCTGGTCGATCAGCTGCTCGAAATACTTCTTACCTACTTCCATAACCACGTCTGAGAACATCTGAATGAAACGACGATATGAATCATATACGAAACGCTCGAAAGCAGGATCGGGATTTCCCTTGATCATTGCTGCTACAACGTCATCATTAAGACCAAGGTTAAGGATGGTATCCATCATTCCGGGCATAGATGCACGGGCACCTGAACGAACTGAAACGAGAAGGGGATTGGTAAGATCTCCGAACTTCTTTCCGTTTTCCTTCTCCATCCATGCAACGCCGTCCATAGCCTGACTCATGATCTCATCATTGATCTTACGGCCATCCTCATAATACTGAGTACAAGCCTCTGTTGTGATCGTGAAACCCTGAGGTACAGGAAGACCGATCTCTGTCATCTCTGCAAGGTTGGCACCTTTACCACCGAGCAGGTTTCTCATGGACATGTTACCTTCTTTAAAGGTGTAGACCCATTTGTTTGCCATTTGTTTTCCTCCGTTTATATAAATCACTTCATGTATCTACCGACTCCCGGTTATTGCTTTTTCGTCTACCCGGAAAGTCGCCGACTAGTATTTTAACATACGCGTCAAGCCCCCTCAATATACTTTCTGTATTCAACTATATATCGATAGAACAATAGATCAGACTTCCCAACGTTTTCATTTATCTCCATCCTCACTTTCCTTTTTCCAGTTAGCTTTATCAAAAATGTTATCCTTCACAGTATACCAGGACCCGTCACTGGTGTTCAGCGTACCACCTGTTTTATCCTGGTCTTTAAGATAGAATTTGTGTGACAGGGTAACCCTCATCTCCTTATTATATTTGTCTTCTGAATTAATAGCGTTACCGGTAAACGGATTCACCGGATCCTCAATAACATCCTCCATTGCAAGAGTTGGAACATCCCCGCAAGTCATAAATGAATCATCTGTGGTGAATTCTTTCGCATTAAAATCCTTTACCATGAGAAGCGAATTTACGGCCTCAATATCGAGCTCGTCATTTACGATCATATCCTCAAACTGCCCCAGAAAATATCCATGATCCGCCACCAGGATTATTCTGGTATTGTCATATATACCCTCTTTCCTGAGATAGTCAAACCACTTTCCGAGCTGGATAAATGCACACATATTCACATGATAATGATATTTACCGGGCATTTCCTCCTTGTATGCATCAACTGTCCTTCCGTTCAGCGTAAAGCGGTCAGGATCATCAAGCCCCGAATTGTTCACATTTCCAGCAGGTACATAATCCGGCATCTGAAGCTCGTTTGGCTGGTGCGTAGTATTATTATGGATCATGAAAAAACTTCCGGATGTATCATCTGAAATATCTGTCAGTAGCGGAAGGCTCTTTAATACAGGGTAATTCTTAAGAAAACCCTCATCTATCGTTGTTGTGGTAGTGCAGAAGTAATTTCCCGAATCATAGACGGCACTTTGCAAGAACAGAGGGGATGCCTTAAACACGCTGTACCAGAAAAATCGTCTGTACTTTATCTCATCATGCTGCGCCGCGAGTTCATCTTTACTGAGAAGACCCGTGTACTGTCCCTGTTTTGTGTTATATGCCTTTATCCCGGGATAATCATCATAGATGGACAGATCTGATATATTCTTATATCCCGCATAGGAAGGATCGCAGATAGTTGCTCGATAACCGTTTTCAGAAAACAAAAGCGGCATCATGATATCCGATTCATTTATCTTCTGCTCGATGGAAACATCCTTTCTCACATTCATGGCATCAGGCGTATAGTCATATCCTCCGTATATCGAAGGCGCACAAAATATGGTATGTTCTCCGAAAGCGACAGTGTTCGGGTAATAAGTAAAGCCCGCAAATTGTTCTTTTAGCTCCGGTCGTTCATTGAACATATAAGGAACATATCCGCTTATGGCTCTGTCTAAAAGGATCACAACAACATTCTTCTTATTCTTGCTGAGTCTGACGATCTTTTCCGCATTATCTTCAGTAATACCTGCGTAATCAACACCCCGTTTTGCATCGCCTATCTCATAAAGTTCCGTATTTACCCTGACGGCATTATATACAGTAAGCATGCTACCGCCCAGGATCACTATTGCAGCGAGTGACAATGCAAGGCTCTTTTTCCACCTGTATATACATGTGAGAAAAATAATTAAACCTGCCAGAGCCGCAATATTAAAAGCCATCTGTGATGAAGTATAAGAAGGCTGTCCGGTAAACTTAAGCTCCTCTGACAGGGTCCCGAAATTCCTTCCAAAGAGCATATAGTTCATAAGAGATACGCCTGCAAGAATATATACGATATATGCCTGGATTTCTTTTACAACTTTATTCCCGAAAAAATATACAACTGCCCCGCCCCACAGGAGGAAATATCCTGCAGCTATTGACGCCGTGCTCGCAACATAAAACAGGGGATTAATATAATTGTATATAGATACAAACTCTTCCGGCGAGGCGCTGATCACTGACATAGGGATCATAATACCTAAGACCACCGTCAAGCACACTGCTGAAGCAAACCACAGGATAACTGTATTTCCTCCCGAATCAATAACACGGAGAACGGCATTTTTCAGTGTGTTTCCTATCCCGGCTATCCTACCATCAGGCTTTTCTTTCCTGCAGTTATCCACATACCGCAATATCTTCGGGAGGTTAAAGGCAGTAAACACAATGATGAGAAAGGCAGCTCTCTTATATGTGCAGAGCTTCCCGGTGGAGATATAATATACCGCAAAAACAAGTCCCATTTCCCCAAGAAGCCATGAAATGGTTTTCCCCGGATCCGGAACCATCTTTAAGAATATATTTTTGATAAGGGAAAAGAGATTATTTAAGGTCCAGTAAAATACGAGCCCGGCAGGGCGGTCATATAGAAATATAAGGAATACAAACGCAATAATATATACCTGTGCCTTATCCTTGAATGAAAGTCCCTTTGTGTATATATAGCCAGATATCAGATTAATAAGGGTCATAAGGATCGGGAGGACATTTAAGGTCATCCCGGAAACTTTTATCAGATTATCGGGCGCTCCCAGATTCTTTATAAACAAAAAATCTGCTCCGTTCAGTAAGGAAAGATCTGAAAGATAGTTATATGCTGCAATAAAAAAAGGGATCTGCAGGAGAAGCGGCAACATACCTCTCAATGAATATACCGGTGAATAGTGATTTAATCTGTAGTATTCCTGCAGCATCATAAATCTCTCATCACCCTTAAAGGATCTCCTGATATGTTTTATCATATCATTCATCCCTTTCTGTATGTCTCTTTCTTTTCCCTGTACCTCCTCAGCCCTTCTATAGATAGGAAGGGTAAGTACAGTGACCGCAATACTCACGGAAACTATGGCAAGCCCTGCATTATCAAATATCCGGTACATCGTGGAGAAAACAAACTCCATGATCAGGACCAGGGGGAAAATAAAAAAATTATATAAACAGGTGATCATCTGTGTAACATCCTTTATCTAGATTTGCCGATAAATTCAAAATTATTCTCAAAGAATAATAATCCATTGCCCTTTTAATATCAACTTACTCAGTATCTGTTCATTTGATCTCTCTGTCGAATAACTCGTAATACTGCAGCATTTTATATTCGCTCAGGTCTATGTGTGTTTTGGAAAGATTTTCACTGTTACCGTCACTGTCTTCTGTTCTTATGGCTGTGACTACCGGAGCTTTTTTCGATAATTCGTCAGTAAAGGCCCGGTATCCGTTTAAGGGTATACCCGCAGCCTTCAGCATGAGATTCCCGAGATAATTTACAGAGGTCTTTACATCTCTCTCTTCTTCTATTTCATAATTCGCCCATATGACAAATGGGACTTTATATGTGTCCCACACCGTATCGTCACTAAGATCATGCCTGTCTGTGCCAAGATTCATGAATACCTGTTCAAAGTTCACAGTTGCCGGCTGATGATCTCCAAAAAACAGCACAAGCGTCTTTTTATCTGACCTTTCATAATGTTCTATCATCTCCTTAAACGCTGCATCAGAGAGTTTAAGAAGACTCAGATATGTTTCCAGATCGTCTGTATGGGCAGCCTTCTTTTCATCTGTGATCTTCACATCTTTTTTGAGATTATCATATTCTTCGGCATACGAAGCATGGTTTTGCATTGTTACGTTAAAAGCGAATACAGGTTTCTTTTCGCTTCTCATTTCCACTTCTTCTATAATGGCTTTGGTGAAACTGCTGTCTGATATGTATTTTCTCACGATCTCCGGATCCTTTTTCTCAAAGTGTTCCAGGAATTTCATATCCCTGAATCC
>JAIKXV010000140.1 GCA_024683935.1 Lachnospiraceae bacterium
GATAAAATGACAGCTGAGACAATACCAAATGCCGGGAATGACATAGCTGTGGTCATGGAGATCAGCTTAGAAGAAAAGCTTCCGGATCTGGCGGATGGTAAACAGTATTCCCTTATCATAAGCAGCAGTACAGGCGGCAATTATGATGAAGCCTATCAATTTCTCATAATGCCCTATGCCAGGAACAGGAAGGGTGAATGGGGTCTTCTCAATTACTATTTTATTGAAAACCGGCCGTCCTGTCTGGTCTGCAACATTGATAACGAGAATTATGATGTCAAAGATAAGGATTTTAAGATCCGTATAGGCGTCTTTAAATACGGGGACAAGGATGTGTTGAGTGAATTCAGGATAGACAGATTGTGGATCACGGATGCGGACAGATATGCATACGAATCTATGTCCGGTACTTCTATGGCTACTCCTGTTGTAACAGGAGAAGTGGCTATCCTCGCTGCAAAGTATCCCAAAGACAGCGCCGGCAAAAGGGCGGCCAGGGTTTTAGCAGGAGCAAGGACGGATAACAGATATAAGAACTACTGTATCACAGGAGGAGTTGCGAATGTAAGTAATTCCTTAGATGAAAAAATGTACACTCCTGTTGTCAGCAGGATATATGCAGAAAATGGCAGCATTCATATAGGCGGTTATTTCTTCGGTACAAAAGATAAAACGGCCGTAAATATAAAGGGACATGACGCTGAATGGAAAGAGGAAGACCTGAAGGTATCGAAAGTGGTGGATAAGGAGGACGGATCATTAGAGATAATACTGGATATGCCTGAAGGGATCAAAAGAAATGAAGAGGTGATAGTTACCGTCACCGACAGGGGAAAAGATCCCGGGAGGAACAGCTACAGCCGTTATCTCACGGTATCGGATCCTGAGAACAAACTGGAGATCGGAGATGTCTATGAGAGAATTCCGATCCCTTCCTCATTTTCATCTGAGCTGTCACAGTATGTAATTTATGATTCCATACCCTTAAACGGAGCCATTTATTTCAAGGCTTATCATTGTTTAGATGACGAAAAACTGGCAGTCTTCCGGTATAAGGAGGGTAAGTGGGACAGGATAGATGGTATCGCTGACAATATAGGGAAAACGGCAGCCTGGGATGGAAAGATTGTATTTGTGGAGTACTCAGATGAGTACAGCCTGGCGTTTTATGATGTTGAAACAGGCAATGTTAAGAGAATCCCCTTTGTTCCGGAAGCGATGGATGTTTCGCCGGAATATCAGTGGGTAAAGGAACCTTTAGGCAGCAATGATACTGCAGAACTATACTTTGACGGAAAGGATATGCTCCTTTTCAGGACCAGATATGAAAGCGGGGAAGAAACAGAAGAAGAAGCAAAAGAAGATGCTCAGGACGAAAGCTGTACAGCGGTCTATAAATTGGATCCGGAAAGCGGAAAGGGGATTTTTGCAGGGTGTCTTAAGTGTAAATACTATCAGTACCCTGTCATTTCACATGAAGAAAGACCGGGGAAAGCAAATATGATCTATATCGTGGGTAATACGGTGGAAAATGGGCTTGTGGCGGAAAGATTTACCCTGGATGATATGAAACCGGAACTTTTTGAAAATATTCTGCCGGAGGGGCATAAGTTTGATCAAACAAACAGTTTTATCAGGGGAGCCGGTGTGAAGGATGGTCTGTATATCGCAGGACCCCATGGTTTTTCCGAAGAAAAGGATGGGATCTCCGGGATTGAAGCAGACAATTATTTCTTAAGCTTTGCCCATCCGGAGCAGGGATTTAAGCCCTGTAAAAAGCGGATCGGAGACATGTATGCTTATAATTATGCAGCCGTAGCGGGATATGGCTATGTTTATTTTGAAGGCTTTGACGCAAACGGGCCCTATTTATGCCGCACCCCTGAGGATACCCTTAAATGTTACGGAGATGAAAAGGTACAGAGATACAGCGATCCCGGTGCCACCCTGCATCAGACGGATGCTGAGGATGTGGGAGAGATCACAGCGGATCACGCAAAGTATGATTTCAGTATCAGCGTAAACAATACCGTCATCGCCGGGACTAAAGCAGATATAAGCGCTGCCGGGCAGGAAAGTATAGAGGAATATGTAGAAGATTTCCGGAGTGAAACGAAGTGCGGTTCCGTAAGCGTTGTGGTTGTAAATGGTGAAGAGACCGAATTCTACGGAGACGAAAAGGGACTGTATCAGATCGGG
>JAIKXV010000001.1 GCA_024683935.1 Lachnospiraceae bacterium
TTTCTTCATAATACTACTCCTCTGAATCTTACTCCTTTAATACTTCGGCAATCCCCTATCCTGCCCGGCAGGAGCCGGATTTAACGATAAAAGATTGCATTTATTTTCAAACACACTTTGCGCATTATATCATTTTCTATCAATATAGTAAACGGAAAAATTAAAAAAACAGGAAGAAAGTGGCAAAAAAGCCACATAAAAAGTATAATGGTTGGAACACAGGAGGAATACATGAAAAACAACAATTATCTGATGTCAAAGATACTGACACTGATCCCGATCTTTGTTTTTGCGCTCACAGCGGTCTTTATGGTACTGGCAACAATACTTGAAACTCCTACAAACAGAGGCGCCATTTACACAGTCTTTGCATTTGCGGGTCTGATGGGCATATTGTTATCACCTCTGCCCTGCCTCATCATATCCATCATCGGAACGGTGTTTGCCGCAAAGGCTGCAAAGGAAGGCTCAGCGAAGACCCCCGTATTTCTCATACTTGGTATCATTGAGATCCTTGTCTATGTTGTGGGAGCTGTCCTGGCGGTGATGATGTTCATAGCCGGACAGGGAGTGTAGGTTTGCGGAAAGGGAAGTACGAAATGGAGTTTAGAAGACTAAGATCATCAGATCTAAGCTCATTGCTTGAATTATATAAACAACTTGACGCCGACGATAACGTGTGCCCGATGGACAGGTACGAAAAAGTCTGGAAAGAGATCGAAGACAATGATGATATTCAATATTTCGGCGCGATCGAAAACGGGCATGTTGTGTCGTCTTGTTATGCGGTTTACATCCCGAACCTTTCACGCGGCGGCCGGGGCATCTGCTTCATAGAGAATGTTGTTACAGATAAAGATCACAGAAAGCTTGGTCTGGCTTCCCGGGTTATGGATATGGCGGTTTCATTTGCAAAGGACCGTAATTGCTACAAGGTAATACTGCAAAGCGGAATATCCCGGGAAGAAGCGCATAAATTCTATGAAAAAATGGGCTTTAACGGAGGATCAAAAAAAGCCTTTGATATGCGGCTGGACTGACAGATTATAGTATGTAGACAGGCTAAATCCCATAAAACGCAATACCAAGGATTGCTGAAATGATGATCAGCAGGATGGGAGAAATTTTCTTCCTGAAAACCTTACGTGAACCCGGGTAAAGCATTATGAGGATCAATGAGATTATCAAAGGCCTGATATCTATGGATCCCGGAAACAGAGACGGAATGATATTCTTTAATATCATATAGCAGCCTGTGGCGGCAATTATCCCGGTTATACAGGGTTTAAGCCCGTTAAGGATTGCCTGCACATATTTATTTCCAAGCATCTTCCTTAGAAGGATCATAATAAGCAGTATGATAAAGAAGGCCGGCAGTACAACAGCAAAGGTGGCTATGACAGCCCCGGGGATCCCGGCCTGACTGCTTCCGATATATGTTGCCAGATTGACCATGATCGGTCCCGGCGTACTTTCACCAATGGCGATCATATTTGTCAGTGTTTCCTCATCCAGCCATCCATATGAAAGGACTACATCCCTGATCAGCGGAATTGCCGCATATGCGCCGCCGAAAGAGAATGATCCCACAGCAAGAAATCCGATAAGCAGTTCAAGATAGATCATTTACCTTCACCGCCTTTCCCGGATTTCGCATCCTGTATGATAAAAACCACCAGACTTACAACGGCAGCGATCAGCATGAGAAAGACCGATGAAAATCTCCATGTTACAACGCTTAAAAAGATAGTCACCGCAAAAGAGCAGCCCATGATAACGCATGGAAGGACATTCTTTTTCATCCTGATGAACATTTTGATCCCTGCTTCAAGAATAAGCAGTCCTACCCCTATCCTTATTCCCTTAAACGCATTTGCGATCCAGGTGATCTCAAGGAAATTGTCCAGAAATACAGAGATCAGATAGATGATGATAAATGAGGGCAGCACTACTCCAAAGGTGGCCGCTATGGCACCAAATATCCCCTTCTGTCTGTAACCGACATATGTTGCGCAGTTTATGGCTATCGGTCCCGGGGTGGATTCTGCGATCACAGTAACGTCCATCATCTCATCATGTGTGATCCATTTCTTCTGCTCCACACAGATATTCTCTATTAATGAGATCATGGCATATCCGCCGCCGAAGGTGAACAACCCTATCTTTGCAAATGTAAGAAATAAAGTGAGAATCATCAATCCCTGTTCCTATTTATCCTTTCAGATCTATGATCCCTATTTTGTGAGTCTGCCCAGGATCTCTCTTGTCTTTTCTCTGTCTTCATAGATCGGGCTGTGGGCACATCCTTCATACAGAAAGAACTCTTTTTCGGGAGCTTCTACCATTTCATAGTATTCCTGCTGTAATGATGTGCAGCAGGTCATATCCTTTTCACCCGCAAAGAAATATACAGGTATATCTATGGACGGAACCTCCTTAAAAGCATTAAACTTACCTGATTCATTATGGACCGCAAACTCCCCTGAAGCCGCCTTGCCTCTCCAGATATTGATCCGTTCAAGTGGCGTATATGCCTTGATCCGAAGGCTCGGAAAGAAAAGATCCGTTATCACGTCATCCATATCCGATGTGGTTCCGACACCCAGTGAATGCATGGCTTTGTCCCGAAGGCCGGACTTCGTATAATTCCTGTAATCCTCATCGGATTCCCGTATCTTATATTTGTCGAACTTGGCAACCATTGAGCTGTCGCCCTGCTCTTCGTAACATTTCCGCATGTGATCATAGGCTATGAGCTCCGACCGGTACTGGTCACAGCACTGAGACACGGCAAGATATGCAATATAATCCTCCGGATATTTATTCACGGTATTAAGCGCAATAAATGTCCCGAAGGAATGCCCCATGATATAGATCTTATCCTGCTTAAACCTGTTCTTTAAGTAATCCGTTACCTGTAATACGTCATTTATGTATCTGTCTGCAGTCATACCTTCCGGATCTGTATTGCTGTCAAATGAGAGCCCGGTTCCCCGGTAGTCGAAATAACATACCGTGAAAAACTCAGGCAGTACAGAGGGATACAGGCTCTCCATAAGATACTGGGGAATACCGGGGCCGCCGCCACAGAAAAGCAGCACCGGATTTTCTGTATTATCGGATAAAAGGATCAGTCCTATCCGTGAACCGTCAATTTCCAAAATAGACTTTTCGCTTAAGCTGTGCCCTTCCGGGAGTTTTCCCATGCTTGGCGGAAGAACTGTCAAAATCAGGATCACTATTAACACAAGGGGAATTATCAAACATAACATTTTCTTTTTCATACTGCTCCTTTTTTCGACTTATCACATCTGCGTTTTTCGCGGAAATAATTATACGTCATTACGCTATCCATGTATATAGATATGCAGCAAGTGAAACATGTGATACAGTGTATAATAATACCGTGGTATAATACCGACGGAGAATTACAACAGGACTCAATGGTTCCTGTTCTTCAACGGTTCAAAAGAAGAGAGACAGGCAGGTCGGGAAATGATAAGGAATCTGATATTTGACTTTGGATATGTACTGGTTGGCTATCGCTGGAAGGAAATGCTGACCGATGACTTCGGGATAGAAGAAGCACATGCCGGGGAGATTGGCCACAGAATGTTTGATGATCCCAAATGGGGTGATTATGACAGGGGTATTGTCAGTACGGAAGAGCTGATAGATTATTACAGCAGCCTGTACCCTGAAGATTCCGCTACGATAAGCCGCATGATCCATGAAGCCGAGCGGATGCTTGTCCCCCGGGAGAGGCTCTGGAAAAAAATAGAGGAATTGAAAAAGCGGGGATTCCGGCTGTATATACTGTCAAACTACTCTGGATATCTTTTTAATAAGCATGCTGAGCATATCCCTATTATGGATAAGCTGGACGGCAGAGTGGTGTCCTATGAATTCCACAAGATGAAGCCCGAACCGGAAATATATGAGATACTGCTTGATAAATATGGCTTAATCCCTGAAGAATGCCTGTTTTTTGACGACACAAAGGAAAATGTGGATGCTGCAAAAAATATTGGGATAGCAGCGATACAGGTATTTTCGGAAGATATGCTGATAGAAGAGCTTAATAAACTGTAAAGTGCCATATACTTGCCAGTGTCTTTTCAAAATCTTCCTCAATAAGCACAACCTTCTCACCGGCAGTACAAAAGGAATCTATAAACCATCTGTTACTCTGCTTTAAAGTTCATGATAATACGGGCAGATGTTTTCATAATGCCCGTCCTTCATCCTGAAGCCCTTTGGTATGGTTCCAAGTTGTACAAAGCCAAGACGCTCGTATAGATGCCTTGCATGGACATTGGTTTCAACCACGGCATTGAACTGCATAACCCCAAATCCAAGTTCTTTGGCTTTTTCTAAGCAGTCCTTTACCAGCAGCTCACCTATATGCTTACCGCGGGAATCCGAGGACACTGCATAACTCGCATTACCTATATGGCCGCATCGGCCGATATTATTGGGATGAAGGATATAGAGACCGTAAATCTTTCCGGCTTCCTCCGCAACTCCCGTGTAACTCTGGGATACGAAAAATTCCGCGCCGCTTTCCATATCTAAAAACTCTTCCTGCGGAAAGGCGATACCCTCTTCAACAACTTCATTCCATATTCTGATGATCTCAGGCAAATCGGAGCCTGAGTATTCTCTGACGGTCATTTTTTTGTCCCTGTTCTTTCTTGAGAGCCACGACATTTAAATTCCGCTTCGCGGAGCCGTGGCCTACGTACTGTAAAGTTTTCATAGAAAACTTTACAGTACCTCTCAAAGTTCACATACCATTATGTATTCTTCGCTGTTTTCACCTATGGTCTTAAATCCAACTTTTTCGTACATTTTAACTGCATAATTGGCTTTCTGTACTGCAAGGGAAGCCTTCTTATAGCCCTTCTCCCTTAACAGCTCCAGCATCTGTTCCATCAGGCCGGTTCCTATGCCTTTCCCCCTGTATTCCTTATACAAAGAGATCGCAAAAGACGGCGTGTCATCATCCACATGTCCATAATCATTCATGATACGTGTCCAGACCGCACCGACCACCCTGCCGTTATCGTCTGCAACCATACAATAGTCAGCTATTCCCGTACCAAAACCCTCGTAATACAGTTTCAATTCAGGCCTTTCTATGATCTCCCTCTCCGGAGGCTCAACCCCTTCGGGAATAAAGATCGCTTCATACAGAAAATCCTTCAGCAGGCCATATTCATTTTCCTTAATCTCACGAATTGTCATTATTCAGATGTTTTCTTTTCAGACCATCATCTTATAGATCTTTGTACAGTCTTCCTCATTAAGGGTTACAAAGCCTGTTATGGTGCCGTCCCTTCCGTCTCCGTGCAGAAGCACATCCACAAGCTTCGGTATATCTTCTTCCTTTGCCCCAAGCTCCTCAAAGTTCTTCGGCATTCCGATAGAGATAAGGAAATTCCTGAAAGCTTCTATTCCGGCCTTTGCCGTCACCTCAGGATGAGCGAAATCCATCTGGCAGCCCCAGATCCTGACGGCAGCCTGGGCAAACCTCATAACGTTATGGGACATCGTATAGCTGAATACCGCAGGCATGGTAACTGCAAGACCTGCCCCGTGAGCGCAGTCATAAAGTGCGGACAGCTCATGCTCTATGGTGTGGCTGTTCCAGTCCTGGCTCCTGCCCACTCCGCAGGAATTATTATGCGCCACTGTCCCGGCCCACATAATATTTGCCCTGGCCTCATAATTATCGGGGTCAGCAATAACTCTGGGGCCCTCATGGATCATGGTAAGCAGCAGGCCTTCTAACAGCCTGTCTGTCACTTCCACCTCCTCTGAATTGGTCAGATAGCGCTCATAGAGATGGGCCATAATGTCGGTTATTCCGGCAGCTGTCTGGTATGCGGGAAGTGTCTGTGTAAGCGCAGGGTTTAAGATGCTGAATTTCGGACGAAGTACATCGCCGTGGGCATCACGCTTAAACATACCCTCTTCTTTGGTAACGACAGAATCCGGACTGCCCTCGCTTCCGGCAGCTGCTATTGTCAGTACGGTTCCGATGGGAAGGGCTTTTTCAACAGGCTTCCCCTGATAGTAATCCCAGAAATCCCCATCATACAAGGCACCGGCAGCTATAGCCTTGGATGAATCAATGACGCTTCCGCCGCCGACCGCCAGGATAAAGTCCACGTTCTCATCTCTGCATAATTGAATGCCTTCATACACGAGTCCACTGCGCGGATTCGGCTGAAC
>JAIKXV010000071.1 GCA_024683935.1 Lachnospiraceae bacterium
GAAATGAGGAAATAATCGATACGCCATCCGGCGTTATTCTTCCTCGCATTTGCCCGGTATGACCACCAGGAATATATGCCTGTCCTGTCGGGATTTAAGAACCTGAAGCTGTCCAGGAGATGTCCGTCCCGCAAAAGCACAGTCATCTTTTCCCTCTCCTCATCCGTAAATCCGGCATTCCTGTGATTGGTGGAGGGGTTCTTCAGATCTATCTCCTGATGGGCAACATTCATATCACCGCAGATCACAACAGGCTTTTTCTTCTGGAGATCATTGATATAGCGAAGGAACGCATCCTCCCAGTCCATCCTGTCATCAAGCCGGAGAAGCTCCGCCTTCGAATTCGGAGTATAGACCGTGATAAGGTAATAGGGGTCAAATTCCAGACAGATGATCCGCCCCTCCTTATCCTCTTTATAGGCGTCCATGCCATAGGTCACATCTATAGGCTTTACCCTTGTGAATACGGCAGTTCCGGAATAGCCTTTTTTCTCGGCATAGTTCCAGTACTGCTCATACTCTTCAGGAATATCCAGCTCTATCTGCCCGGCCTGAAGCTTGGTCTCCTGCAGGCAGAATACATCCGCATCCAGGTCCTTAAAGGCTTCGCCGAAGTTCCCCTTGCTGACGCAGGCTCTTAATCCGTTCACATTCCAGGAAATGAATTTCATGAAGCAACTACCTTTTCAAATGTGGCCTTCATGCTGTCAGAAGGCTCCGGTGTTACAAGGGATACAAGAACATTTACGATCAGTGCAGCCACGAAAGCAGGCAGCAGTTCGTATATTGCAAAAGCTCCTCCCATGGGGGCTACCAGGAATTTCCAGATGAAGACCATTGCTCCGCCCACTACCATTCCCGCGGTAGCTCCTGCCCTGTTTCCTCTCTTCCAGAACATGGCGATCAGCATTACAGGTCCGAAAGCAGCTCCGAATCCTGCCCAGGCAAAGGAAATAACACGGAATACGCTGCTGTCCGGATTCCAGGCCAGAACCACGGCGATCACTGCTATCACGCACACCGTGAGTCTCGCGATGACCATGGAGGTTTCCTTTTTGATCTTAATTCCGAGGAAGTCCTTTAAGAGATCCTCTGACATACTGCTGGATGCCGCCAGCAGCTGGGAATCAGCCGTGGACATGGTGGCAGCCAAAATACCTGCCATTACTATACCGGCTACTATGGAGAAGAAGATGCCGTATCTGCTCATCAGATCCGCGATCTTTATTATTACCGTCTCGGAATCGGAACTGGTTTCAAGAACGGGGATCTTGCCCGCTGCCGACATGCTGTTTCCGACGATACCGATAAATACAGCGACGGTCATTGAAATAACCACCCATATTCCTGCTATGCGGCGGGATATCTTTATCTCTTCGGGATCCCTGATAGCCATGAAACGGAGCAGGATATGCGGCATTCCGAAATATCCGAGGCCCCAGGCCAGAGTGGAGATGACCGGCAGGAAGCCGAAGGATCCCGCTGTTCCCGTTGAAGGGTCATAGCCCGCTGTCAGATCCAGATATCCGGGAAGAGATGACGCATTACTTATCACCGCATCTATTCCTCCTGCCTGTACGACTCCGAATATCACGATAAAGATAAGTGCAGCCGTCATTACCATGGACTGGATCAGGTCTGTTGTGGATACCGCAAGGAATCCGCCGAGAACCGTATATCCGATGATAACTATCGCGCCCACTATCATTGATACGTGGTAATCCCATCCGAAAAGGCTGTTAAACAGAGTTCCCACTGCCTTGAATCCGGATGCCGTATAAGGGATAAAGAATATCAGTATTACCAAAGCGGCTATGAGGGAAAGTATATGTTTGTCATCCTCATACCTTCTGGAAAAGAAATCGGGTATGGTGCTGGCTCCGATCGTCTCAGAATATACCCTGAGTCTCCGTGCCACCAGCAGGAAATTGAGATAGGTTCCTACCGCCAGACCGATTACTGTCCAGCCGACCTCTGCAACACCGCAGAGATATGCGAGTCCCGGCAGTCCCATCAACAGATAGGAACTCATATCCGATGCCTCCGCACTCATGGCGGTTACAACGGGGTGGAGTGCTCTGCCTCCGAGATAAAAGTTTTCGGTGTTTCCCGCACTGCCCTTCTTGCTGTAGTAAACTCCTATATAAATAGTGAGTCCGAGATAGCAGATAATGGCAAGCAGGACACAAATGCTTGATCCTGTCATTTTCTTACTCTCCTATGTTTTTTAAGATTCTTCGCTGCGCTCAGAATGACAATGTATTTCGCTCAGAATGACATCGTGATATCAGAAGTTTGCCTTCAGAAACTCCTCTATCTTTGCGGCACACGCCTCTTCATCCTCACCCTCTATCTTTACGGTAATGGTCTCCCCCTGTTTGATTCCCATTCCCATAAGCTTTAAGAGTTTTTTCATATCACAGCTCTTGCCGTCCTTTTCAACGGTGATGCTGCTTGCAAAGGTCTTTGCCTCCTTCACCAGCAGTCCCGCCGGACGTGCATGTATGCCGTTCTCATCCGTTACGTTAAACTGAAATTCTTTCATCTTTTGCCTCCTTTAACCCAGTGTTTTCACTACCTGGCGGGCGATGGACATTTCCTCGTCGGTAGGTATCCTGAATACCCTTACTCCCGACTCCGGTGCGGATATCTCCATGGCACCCTTCACATTCCTGTTCTTTTCCTCATCCAGCACAACCCGGATAGCCTTCAGCCTGTCGCACACCAGTTTACGCACAAGCCAGCTGTTTTCCCCAATGCCTGCCGTAAATGTAATGGCGTCAACCCCACCAAGCACAATATAATATGAACCTATAAATTTTGAAATGGAATATGAAAGCTTGTTCAGGGCACGTCTCGCGTCCTCATTTCCCTTATCATATTCCTCCGTGAGATCCCTTACATCGGAAGACAGATTGTCTGATACTCCAAACAGACCTGACCTGGTATTCAGGATATCCATGACCTCCTGTACCGTCTTGTTCTCTTCCTTTGCAATATAATTAACTATCTCCGGATCTATTCCTCCGGACCGGGTTCCCATAATGACTCCCGCGAGAGGCGTGAATCCCATTGATGTATCCACGGATCTGCCGCCCTGAACGGCACAGATCGAAGCACCGTTTCCGAGATGACAGCTGATGATCTTTGTATCGGCTATATCCTTACCGAGCATCTTTGCGGTCTCGCCTGACACATATTCATGGCTCATACCGTGGAAGCCGTACTTCCTCACCCTGTCCCTCTTGTAGTATTCGTACGGAATACCATAGAGATATGCTTCTTCCGGCATGGTCTGATGGAAGGCGGTATCAAAAACGCCTACCATGGGTCTGTCCGGCAAATATTTCATGCAGGCTCTGATACCCAGTATATTTACGGGATTGTGTATGGGTGCCAGGTGTGAACACTCTTCTATCTCACTCAGTACCTTGTCATCTATTACGACAGGATGGGCGAATCTGTCGCCGCCGTGAACTATCCTGTGTCCTACGGCATCTACTTCACTGATGTCCTTTATTACGCCCTTCTTCTCATCCGTTATGGCATAAATCAGGTGTTTTACCGCTTCATAATGATCGGTGATCACCATGTCCATCTGCTGTTTTTCGCCTTCTCCGGCGATATAGGTAAAGCTTCCCTTTACTTCCCCTATCCTTTCGAAAAGTCCTCTGGCCAGAACACTCTCATTATCCGTATCAATGAGACGGAACTTTAATGATGAGCTGCCGCAGTTTATTACCAGTACTTTCAATCCCTGACCTCCCGTTTATACTTTATTTTTCAATAAAAGATTCTTCGCTCCGCTCAGAATGACAAAGAAATATCTATTAAATGTTACCACAATTGTCTTCTTTCTGTCACCGCAATCAGAGCTTAAATCCCGTTCCGGTAAATATTGCAACGTCCCTTCCGCTGCCGTCCGTTACATTGACCACTATGATAGTGGAAGTCTTTCCGCTCTTCCTGCACTCCGCAGCAGCGATCAGTTTACTGTCCTTCGGTGCGGAAAGGTAATTCATGCTGACCTGCTGGGCCACAGTCGGCCTGTGGATATTATTTGCAAGCACGGCAAAGGCAAAATCCGCCAAAGTGTAGATCACGCCTCCCATTATCCCGCCGTTGGCGTTCTTATGGCTATCATTGAGGATCATGCTGCAAACAGAGCGGTTCTCATCCATTTCATCGATAACCATTCCGTTTTCCGTGGCAAATCTGTCGCCCTTGAAATACTCTCTTGCTTCGTCAATGCTGTTGAAGGTGCCCATGTTTTCTCCTTATATTAAGATCCTTCGCTTCGCTCAGGATGACAAGCTATATTTATCTCATTATCGCGAAGACCACGGTGCCGACATAGCAAAGTATCATGATCAGGCCTTCGCCCCGCTTTATCGATCTTCCGAATATGCAGAATATCCATGTGAGGATGCTGGTCGTTATCAGTATCAGCAGATCCCATAATGACGCGGTATTTACAGCTATGGGACTGATCGTTGAAGATACTCCCAGTATAACCATCATATTAAAGATATTGGATCCCAGTGCATTTCCCACTGCGAGCCCCAGCTCTCCCTTTTTCGCTGCCACCAGGGAGGTCACAAGCTCCGGCAGGGAAGTGCCGAAGGCGACAACCGTAAGTCCGATAAGGGTTTCCGTGAGTCCCATGGCAGAAGCAATATATTTTGCGCTGTCTACAACAGCCTCTCCTCCGCCTACAATAAGAACAGCACCCACGATTATCATTACTATACATTTCAGGACGCTTATTTTTTCCGTACTTTCCTGTTCTTCCGGATTATTTTTTGCCGCTATGATCAGAGTAATAATATAGATAATGTATCCGACAAAAAGGAGAATAGCGGCGGGTCTCACCAGAGTGCCGTTTTTCTCGGTCATGGCCTTTGTCATGAATCCGAAAGGAAGCGTAGCCCAGCCCGTAACTATGAATACAACAGTCGCCGCAGCTATGGAAAGCGGAAAGTCCCTTCTGATGGCGCTTTCATCTACCGGAAGGGTTCTTACACAGGCTCCTATTCCGAGAACCATTAAAAGGTTAAAAAGATTGGAACCAATGACGTTACTTATCGCTATTTCATTGGAGCCCTCTATGGCTGCCGCGGTACTTACGGCAAATTCGGGTGCCGAGGTTCCGACGGCCGCAATTGTAAGACCTATAACCAATCCGGAAACATGGAAGATCTTCGCTATTCCGGTGCTGCCGTCCACAAAGATATCCGCGCCCTTTATCAGTGCCACAAAGCCTATGAGAAGAATTACTATATTAACCAGGATCATCATTTTCGATGCCGCTCCTTTTCTGTAATTACAAACTGTTACTTACTATACAAAAAAAATCCCTGCCCGTAAAGCAGGGATTTCTTCCCATATCCTTAAATATTCGAATATCCCATCAGGAATTCGTCCACTTCCTTTGCACACTTTCTGCCCTCGGAAACCGCCCATACCACGAGGGACTGTCCCCGGCGCATATCTCCTGCGGAAAAGACCCGGCTGTCGCCCACCCTGAAGGAGCCTTCTCCGGTGGCCACCGTGCCCCTCTTCGTGCGTTCCAGCTTAAAAGCCTCCGCCGTGTAGTCTTCGCATCCGGTAAAGCCTGCCGCGATCAGCAGAAGATCGCATTTCAGCTTCTTTTCGCTGCCCTCCTTTTCCGTCAGGCGTCCGTCCTTAAAGAATACCTTTACTGTTTCTACCTCTTTCAGATTTCCCTTTTTATCGGTCTTGATCCCTTTTATCGAAGTTTCAAAAACTCTGGGATCCCCGCCGTATACGTGTATAGCCTCTTCATGGCCGTAATCTGTTTTCAGGACTTTCGGCCACTCAGGCCATGGATTGCTCTCTGCCCTTTCAACCGGCGGTGCCGGCATCATTTCAACGGCTGTGACGCTTTCAGCTCCCATTCTGATAACGGTTCCTATGCAGTCATTGCCCGTATCTCCTCCGCCGACGATCACCACGTTCTTTCCGGCAGCATCTATATAACCGCCCTGTTTCCTAAGGGCCTCTGCCGTTCTGTCTTCTGCAGACATCAGAGCTTTGGTGGTCCGGGTAAGAAAATCAACTGCATAGTATACGCCCTTCACCTTCTCAGGATCCGCCTGGGGAAGGGGCCTTGCCTTCTTCGATCCGCAGCAGAGCACTACTGCATCAAAATCCCGGAGAAGCTTTTCCGCATCCTTTGTTTCACTGATATCCGACGAAGTGTGGAAGACCACGCCTTCGTCCTCCATGAGCTTCCTCCTGCGGCGTATTACCTTCTTGTCCAGCTTCATATTGGGAATACCGTACATAAGGAGTCCGCCTATCTCGTCCTCCCTTTCGAATACTTCCACGAGATGTCCCCTGTGGTTCAGCTCATCCGCCGCTGCCAGTCCGGAGG
This sequence comes from Lachnospiraceae bacterium, assembly GCA_024683935.1. The sequence goes on from JAIKXV010000071.1 coordinate 6,398, forward strand.
GGCCGCTTCCTACAACCGCCACCTTCTTACCGCTTCTGATCTCCGGGATGACCGGTTTGATATATCCCTTTGCAAAGGCGGTTTCTATCAGATACAGCTCATTATCATGGACTGTCACGCTGTCCCCGTTCTGACCGCACATGCAGGCTTTTTCACAGAGCGCGGGACAAACCCGTCCCGTGAATTCCGGGAAATTGCTGGTCTTTATCAGCCGCGCAAAGGCGTGCTCTTCATGTCCCCGGTAAAGCTCATCATTCCATTCGGGGATGAGATTATGCAGAGGACAGCCGGTGACCATTCCGGAAAGCTCTATGGCTGACTGGCAGAAGGGAACTCCGCAGTCCATACAGCGGGCTGCCTGTTCCATCCTCTCGTCCCGGCTCAGGGCTTTATGAAATTCCTCAAAGTTTTTGATCCTGTCTTCCGGCGGGATATCCTTGTTGTTTTTTCTGCTGTATTCCAGAAATCCTGTTTCTTTTCCCATTGTTTTGTCCTTGAATTAAGATTCTTCGCTCTATGCAGAGTGACACCGGTTATATTATGCAAGCTGCTTGAATGCTTCCAGCACCGCGTGGCTGTGGTCTATTCCCTGTTCTTCAAAGCGGCTTATAAGTGTAAGCATCTTCTGATAATCATTGGGTACTATCTTCTTAAAGTCAGGCAGATAGGATTCAAAGTGATCCAGTATCTCCTTTCCGAATTCCGAGCCGGTTTCCTTTACATAGTCCTCGATTATTTCCTTCAGCTCCGCAGCGTCGTATTTCTCCGTAACCTCGGTCAGGGACGCCATGTCCTTATTCATCCTGAGATAGAGTGTGTGATCCCTGTCCAGGACATAGGCTATTCCGCCGCTCATTCCCGCCGCGAAATTCTTGCCCGTTTCACCCAGGATCACGGCTTTTCCGCCGGTCATGTACTCCAGACCGTGGTCTCCGCAGCCTTCCGAAACTGCTATGGCTCCGGAATTCCTTACACAGAACCTTTCCCCGGCTATACCGCAGACATAGGCTTTTCCGGCGGTAGCGCCATACAAGGCCACGTTTCCTATTATGATATTTTCATGAGCCTTAAAGCCGGCATCCTCCGGAGGCGTTACTATCAGCTTTCCGCCGGAAAGACCCTTTCCGAATCCGTCGTTTGCATCACCCTTAAGCTTTATCGTGACGCCCTTAGGAAGGAAGGCTCCGAATGACTGTCCTCCTCCGCCGACAGCATTGACCGTTATCGTGTCGTCCGGCAGGGTGTTCTTGTGATCCGCAGTTACATATCCTCCGAGAAGGGTTCCAAAGCTCCTGTCTGTACTGGATACCTCTACCTCCACATTGACCTTTCCCTTTTTATTCTTTATCTTCTCGTAAGCGGGAAGCAGCACCCTGTGATCAAGTGTCTTTTCAAGGGCAAAGTCGTAACCCTCGGCAGGATCAAAGTGGCTGTTTTCCTTATTCGCATATCTTACATCCAGTATGCGGCTGAGATCCGCGCTGTCTGCACATCTGGCTTCGGGCACCGTCCTCTTTATCAGGCAGTCCGTCCTGCCCACCATTTCTTCCACAGTCCTGAAGCCGAGCTTACTCATGATCTCTCTAAGCTCGCTCGCGATAAAGCGGAAGAAATTGATAACGTGCTCGGGCTTTCCCTTAAATCTCTTTCTTAATTCCTCATTCTGGGTGGCAATTCCCACAGGACAGGTATCTTTATTGCATACCCTCATCATCATGCAGCCCATGCATACGAGAGGTGCAGTTGCAAAGCCGAATTCCTCCGCTCCGAGAAGGGCTGCCACTGCTACGTCCCTTCCGGTCATCAGCTTTCCGTCGGTTTCCAGCACCACCCTGCTCCTTAAACCGTTATCCATAAGGGACTGGTGTGCTTCGGAAAGTCCCAGTTCCCAGGGGAGCCCCGCGTGATGTACGGAGGAAGATGGGGCCGCCCCGGTACCGCCGTCATAGCCTGAGATCAGTATTGCTCCCGCTCCGGCTTTGGCGACACCGGACGCTATGGTACCGACTCCTGCTTCCGAAACCAGCTTTACTGAAATCCTGGCCCGGTCATTGGCGTTTTTCAGGTCGTATATCAATTGTGAAAGATCTTCAATAGAATAAATATCATGATGGGGCGGGGGAGATATCAGCGATACTCCCGGCGTTGAAAAACGTATGTCCGCCACGTGGGGATATACCTTTTTCCCGGGCAGGTGTCCGCCTTCTCCGGGCTTGGCTCCCTGTGCCATCTTTATCTGTATCTCCGATGCACTCTGAAGGTATTCGCTGGTAACCCCGAATCTGCCGGAAGCCACCTGCTTTACGGCACTGTTCCTTATGGTATTGAACCTTCCCGGATTTTCTCCGCCCTCTCCCGTATTGGATCTGCCGCCTATCGTGTTCATCGCAACAGCAAGGGTTTCGTGAGCCTCTTTGGAAAGGGATCCGAAGGACATGGCTCCGGTCTGGAAACGCTTCATTATCGCCTCCACCGGCTCCACTTCATCTAAGGGAACAGGCTCATTTACCGGATTAAATGACATCAGAGCCCGAAGGGTATGGGGCTTGGTCTCATCATCCACCATACGTGAATATTCCCTGAACCTGTCATAGTCATTTTCCCGTACGGCTCTCTGGAGGGTGACTATGGTCTTCGGACTGTACATATGGTCCTCCATCTCCTCACCGCTCCGTAAATTATGGAAGCCGAAGGAATCTAAGGTGGTATCGGTGGGAAGTCCCAAGGGATCAAAGGCCTTATCGTGCCTGAGCTCCACATCCTCTCCGATATCCTTTATTCCTATACCGCCTACCCGGCTGGTTATCTCCGTGAAATACTTGTCCACCAGCTCCTTCGAAAGGCCGATGGCTTCAAAGATCCTGGCAGACTGATAGGACTGCAGGGTCGATATTCCCATTTTGGCGGCTATCTTTACTACTCCACCGAGGATCGCCTTGTTGTAATCCGCGATCGCCGTGTGGTAATCCTTATCCAGTATGCCCCTGTCGATCAGTTCTGCAATACATTCATGGGCAAGATAAGGATGCACCGCCCTGGCTCCGAAGCCCAAAAGCGTCGCTATCTGATGCACATCCCTCGGTTCTCCGCTTTCCAGTATCAGGGACACGGCAGTCCTTCTCTTTGTGCGTACCAGATGCTGCTCCACGGCGGATACCGCCAGCAGCGCGGGGATCGGCATGTGGTTCTCGTCCACACCCCTGTCGGAAAGGATAATGATATTTGCCCCTTCCGAAATAGCCCTGTCCACAGAGATATTCAGCTGTTCCAGAGCTCTTTCAACGGATGTGTTCTTATAATAAAGTATGGAAACCTTTTCAGCCCGGAATCCCGGCTCGTTGAGAGCTGCGATCTTGATAAGATCCACTCCGGTCAGAATGGGATTATTTACCTCCAGCACCCGGCAGTTTTCACTTCTCTCCTCCAGGAGGTTTCCGTCAGATCCTATATAAACCGTGGTATCTGTAACTATCTTTTCCCTCAGGGAATCAATGGGAGGATTCGTAACCTGGGCAAAAAGCTGTTTAAAATAGCAGTAAAGCAGCTGATGGTGTCCCGAAAGCATGGCAAGCGGAATATCATTTCCCATGGAAACCGTGGATTCCACGCCGTTTGCTGCCATCGGCATAATCTGCTTTTTCACATCCTCATAGGTATAACCAAAGACCTTATAGAGCTTGTCCCTCATCTCCTGGGAGTGGGTCATGATCTTCTTATTGGGAATGCTCAAGGTTTCCAGATGCAGCAGATTTCTGTCCAGCCACTCGCCATAAGGGCAGGCCTCCGCATATCTGTCCTTACACTCTTTATCGGTGATTATCTGCCCCTTCTTCGTATCTATAAGGAGCATATGTCCCGGTGAAAGACGCGATTTCCGCAGTATGTCTTTTTCGGGAATATCAAGAACGCCCACCTCTGATGCGAGAATGAGCCTGTTATCTTTCGTAACGTAATATCTGGAGGGGCGGAGACCGTTTCTGTCAAGGGTCGCACCAAAAAGCTCTCCGTCAGTGAAGAGCACGGCGGCCGGTCCGTCCCAGGGTTCCATCATTGTCGCATAATAATGATAGAAATCCTTCCTCTTCTGATCCATGAAACCGTTATGCTTCCAGGGCTCCGGTATCGTGATCATCATTGCCAGAGGAAGGTCAAGTCCGTTCATATACAGGAATTCCAGGGTATTGTCCAGCATGGCGGAATCCGAGCCAGACGCCGCTATTACCGGATATACCTTGGACAGGTCATCCTTCATTTCCTCAGATGACATCGTTTCTTCGCGGGCCAGCATTCTATCGCTGTTACCCCGTATTGTGTTTATCTCACCATTATGGGCAATCATCCTGTAGGGATGGGCTCGCTGCCATGAAGGGGTAGTATTCGTGGAGAAACGGCTGTGGACCATTGCTATGGCTGTTTTATATTCGGGAGAAAGCAGGTCCTCATAGAATTTTCTAAGCTGTCCCACCAGGAACATACCCTTATAAACTATTGTTTTAGATGAAAAAGAGCATATATATGTGTCTTCAGAGGATTTCTCATACTCTCTTCTTAAGCAGTAGAGCTTTCTTTCAAAGCTGATTCCCCGCTCGGTATCCTCCGGCCTTTCGACGAAGCACTGGCTGATATGGGGCATGCATTCCATGGCTCTCTCGCCGAGGATCTCGGGATGCGTTTCCACATCCCTCCATCCTAAGACGTTTAAGCCTTCCTTTCCTGCAATGACCTCCAACATCCTTTTAGCAAACATGCGCTTCATCGGATTCTGCGGCAGGAAGAACATACCTATACCGTAGTCGCCTGCTTCCCTAAGGTTTATTCCGCTTTTCTTTGCGACCTTCAGGAAAAAGCCGTGGGATATCTGTACCAGTATTCCTACGCCGTCTCCCACCTTCCCGGAAGCATCCTTTCCGGCTCTGTGTTCCAGCTTTTCCACTATGGAGAGAGCATCATTCAGGGTACGGTTATCAGCCTTCCCGTTTATATTTACCACTGCTCCTATGCCGCAGGCATCATGTTCTCTTTTCCACGCATCCATTACCGGTTTCCTTTCAATGTACCTAATTCGTACATTTTTCTTTTTTCCCTAACGCCCTTCCGGCATCCTGAGCCTGAGGCGAAGGTTCTTTTTATCTCAGTGAAAACAGCATCTGCTCATATGTAGGATAGCTCAGATACTTTTCAGGTATCATGGCCTCTGCCTTGTCAGCCGGCTTTCTGAGCTCCTCCATATCCTTAAGGACTGTTTCCTGATAGAAGGATGCCTGCTTCAGGAGATCATCCTCCATCTTCTCGGCTGCAGCTGTATCCTTTGCGAGCTTGTCCAGAGCCACGCTTATTTCCTTTGATGCCTCATCCAGCACCTTCAGAACTGAAGTTTCAAGCGCACACTCTGCTCCGGGCAGCACTTCTTTCTTCTGTATCATCTCGCGGGTCAGATCCTTGCCATAGGCGATGATGCCGTCTGTCAGATCCTTCCTAACCATCTCCTGCATGGTCAGCGCTTCGATGTGTATGGACTTCGCATAGTTCTCTAAAAGTATCTCATAACGAGAGTGGATTTCCTCTTCCGTAAAGATTTCATGCTTGGTGAAGAGCTTTACAGAGCTTTCGGAGATCCAGTAAGGCATTGCATCGGGAAGGGATTTGAGGTTAGGAAGTCCTCTCTTTCCTGCTTCCGCTACCCACTCATCCGTATAGCCGTTTCCGTTGAAGAGCACTCTCTTATGCTCAGCCAGCATCTCTTTCAGAACCTCAGGGAGCTTCTTTACAAGCTCGTCTCCGCTCAAGCCCTGGATCTTCTCATAGATCTTTGATAATTCCTCGGCCACTGCGGTATTCAGCACGATATTTGCATTTGCAACCGATACCGATGATCCGGGCATACGGAACTCGAACTTATTGCCGGTGAATGCGAAGGGTGATGTCCTGTTTCTGTCGGTATTGTCCTTTGTGATATGGGGAAGTACCTTTGCACCCATTCCCATCTGAACCTTGCCGGATCCTTCATAGGCTGAACCCTCTTCCAGAGCCTTCAGGACTTCTGCCAGCTCATCACCTACGAATATTGAAATGATGGCGGGAGGTGCCTCATTTCCACCGAGTCTGTGGTCATTTCCTGCCGATGCCACAGAAAGTCTGAGCAGGGGCGCATATTCATCTACTGCCGCGATAACAGCCACCAGGAAAAGAAGGAAGGGCATGTTCTCTCCGGGATGCTTTCCGGGATCTAAGAGATTCAGTCCTGTGTCAGTACATACCGACCAGTTGTTGTGCTTTCCTGAGCCGTTGATGCCTTCGAAGGGCTTTTCATGAAGGAGGCAGGCGTAATTATGCTTATCCGCAACCTTCTTCATGACTTCCATCGTGAGCTGGTTATGATCCACTGCCACATTTGCGGTCTCAAAAACGGGTGCCAGCTCGTGCTGTGAAGGAGCAACCTCGTTATGCTTTGTCTTTACGGGGATACCGAGCTTCCAGAGTTCCTCGTCAAGATCATGCATATAAGCGGATACCTTCGGCTTGATAACTCCGAAGTAGTGATCCTCCATTTCCTGTCCCTTGGAGGGGCTTGCTCCGATAAGAGTCCTTCCGGTGAAAAGAAGATCCTTCCTCTGCTTGTAATAGTCCTTGTTGATGAGGAAGTATTCCTGCTCGGATCCGATGGTGGTATTTACCCTGTTTACACCGCTGATGCCAAGGAGCTCCAGTATCCGGACAGCCTCATTTGAAAGTGCTTCCATGGAACGTAAAAGCGGGGTTTTCTTATCCAGCGCTTCTCCGCCGTATGAGCAGAAGGCTGTGGGGATGTACAGGGATCCGTCCTTGATGAATGCCGGTGATGAAGGATCCCAGGCCGTATATCCTCTGGCCTCAAAGGTGGCTCTTAATCCTCCTGAAGGAAAGCTTGATGCATCGGGCTCACCCTTTACCAGCTCTTTGCCGGAAAACTCCATTATCACCGTGCCGTCTCCCACAGGTGAGATAAAGCTGTCATGCTTTTCCGCCGTGAGGCCTGTCATAGGCTGGAACCAGTGTGTAAAGTGGGTAGCTCCATTCTCAATCGCCCACTCCTTCATTACCGCTGCCACACAGTTTGCGACATCCAGCTCCAGATGGGTTCCTCTTTCAATGGTCTTGTGAACCGCCTTGTAAATATCCTTCGGAAGCCTCTCCTTCATGATCTTGTCACTGAATACCAGACACCCGAATTCTCCTGTAAGTTTTGATGCATCTATCATGTTGTTCCTCCTTTCGTTGTACCTGAGTGTGATCGAGCAGGGAAGATGTATTCATCTCAGCACCACTGCGATAAAAAAAGGCGCCTCAGGGGAATTCCCTGAGACGCCTTTGTCTCTTGTTCACGAATTCTACATCACTAAATTTGTTATGTCAATAACCGAATAAAAAGATTCTTCGCCGGGCTCGGAATGACACCGTGAGGCCATGCTCAGAATGACACCGGGTCATACCCCGCTGGCGCCGTAATTGGTGAGCACCCTGGCACTGGGATCGTTCACATTGCATCCTTCCCAGCTCTTGTTCGGCATCCAGAAGTCCGGGATCATTTCGGACTGTCCGGGATAATACTTCTCAAATATCTCTCTGTAGAGCAGGCTTTCCTTCGTAAAGGGCGCAGCGTGCTCATACTTTTTCCTGCGGCTTTCAAATTCCTCATCCGAGTAATACTGTTCCGCATATTCCTTCAGGTCATCCACCATTGAATGACCAACCGCGTCGGAAAATGCGGCCTTTTCCCTCTGCAGGATATCCTCCGGCAGCCAGTCGTTGGTATCGAAAGCATGCCGCAGCAGATACTTGCCCTTATTATAGATATTCATCTTGATAGCGGGATTTAAGCCCATTACATACTGAACTAAAGCGAGGTCACCGAAGGGCACCCTGGCTTCCAGGGAGTTGGCGGATATACATCTGTCTGCTCTCAGAACGTCGTAATAGAAAAGCTCCCGTATCCTTTTTTCCGATTCCTCCTGAAACGCCTCTGCATTAGGCGCGAAATCCGTATATTTGTACCCGAACATCTCATCTGAGATCTCACCGGTCAGCAGCACCCTGATATCCGTATTTTCGTGGATATATTTGCAGACCAGGTACATTCCTATGCTGGCGCGGATCGTGGTGATGTCATAGGTTCCAAGATGCTCTATTACTTCCGGAAGAACCTCTATAACCTGTTCCTTTGTCATGATGACATCTGTATGCTCGGCTCCTATATATTCCGCTACTTCCCTTGCATACTTGGAATCAATGGAATCGATATCCATTCCTATCGAAAAGGTACGGATCTTGGTCCGGGGCATCAGTCTTGCCGCAATGGCGCAGACAAGAGATGAATCCAGTCCTCCTGATAAAAGGAATCCTATGGGCGCATCCGCATCAAGCCTCTTGCTCACGCCCTGCACCAGAAGCTCCCTTATCATTTCCGCTGCTCTGTCCTTATCGTCTGCACTTACCAGGGTAACTCCGGCAGGATCCCTGAAGCGGATGAATTCTCCGTTTCTGTAGTAATGTCCCGGAGGGAAGGGGAATACTTCTTTTACTATGTCCACTATGCCCTTTGCTTCCGAACAGAAGACGATGGATCCGTTTGGCAGATATCCGTAGAAGAGCGGCCTGATGCCTATCGGATCCCTGGCTGCTATGAGCTTTCCGGTTGTGTGATCATAGATCACCATCGCAAATTCCGCATCCAGCTTTCCGAAAAGCGAAACTCCGAATTCCTCAAAAAGCGGCAGGATTATCTCACAGTCCGAATTGCTGACGAACTTGTGGCCTCTGCCGATCAGCTCCATCCTCTGCTCTCTCCAGCAGTACAGCTCTCCGTTGCAGACAACTTTGTTTTCCTTGTAACTGAAGGGCTGCATACCGTATGATGTCAGTCCCATTATGGCGAGACGGTTAAAACCGAGGAGGGCATTTCCCGCTTCCTCCATCCTGGTCATATCCGGACCTCTGGCGGTAAGCCTTGCAAGACACTCTTCCGCCTTTTTTCGGTCTATGGCGTTTTTATCCTCAAATCCGATTATTGCACACATTTCTTTATACTCCTTTTCAGGTAAATCCCCTCCGCATATGCGTTTGGGACAAAAAAACAAGGCAACGGCACCCACAGGCGCCATTGCCTCCGTTTCAATAAAATCTTATTATACCCATGTCCGGGAAAAATGCAAGCTTAAAGTTTTCCGCCGGATGTTGCAATACCCTCGATGAACTGTTTCTGGAAGAATACATAGATAACTATCATCGGAATACAGGAGATCATCGCAGCCATCATAAGCTCAGGATACTTCTGCTGGTACTGTGCATTCATCTTTGCCAGAGCGCTGGCAAGCGTGGTAGCCCGGTTGTCCGGACACACTATCATCGGCCACATCAGGTCCTTATAAGCAAATACTGCAGTGAAGATTCCCAGAGCCACCATGGATGACTTCGTAAGCGGCATCATGATATGGAAAAATGTCTGGGGTATACTGCAGCCGTCAAGTATGGCCGCCTCCTCCAGATCCCTGGGAAGCTGCATAAATGCCTGACGCATAAGAAAGGTTCCGAAAGCCGAAACCACGCCGGGGAATACCAGACCCATTATCGTATTCGTCATATGGAGCTTACTCACCATTACATACTGGGGAATGATGAATATCTGAACCGGCACCATCATCTGAAGCAGTACAATGGCAAACATCAGGTTCTTTCCCCTGAACTGCAGTCTGGCAAATGCATAGCCGCTGAGGGTCGCCGTAACAATGGCAAATAATATGCGAAGAGCCACCATTCCAAGCGTATTTGCGTAAAGCCTTACGAAATCAACAGCCTTGACAACATTTGCAAAGTTCTGGGTCTGCCAGACCGATGGAATGATAACAAAGGGATCGATCTGCATCGTTTCAGCCGTGGTCTTAAAGGCCGTAAGGAACATCCATACGAAGGGAACCAGCATGGTGATGGAAATCAATATCAGAATAATATACGTGATGATATAATTTACAGTCTTTTTCATGTCCGGCGCCTCCTACTCGTAATGAACCCACTTCTTCTGACCGATGAGCTGCAATACGGTAAGCAGCAGTATAACCGCCAGAAGAACTACCACTACAGTAGCGCCATATCCCTTCTTGCTCTGTTCGAAGGAATATTTATAGAACAGGAATACCAGAGACTCCGTCTTTTTCCATGCCGGATTATTGAGGTCGATCATCATGTAAATAAGGTCGAATACCTGCATTGCTCCGATTATCCTGGTAACTATCACAAAGAAAAGTGTGGGCGAAATAAGCGGGATGGTGATATGGATCAGCTGCTGCCATCCGTTCGCCCCGTCCAGTGACGCCGCTTCATAATAATCCCTGGGCACCTCCTGGAGCCCGGCCAGAAACAGCACCATATTATAACCGATAACGGACCAGATACCTATTACCGCTATTGAAAATATGGCGATATTCGGATCCGATATCCAGTTTACCTTTATGTGGAAAACATTATTGATAAAACCGAAGTTTGAGTTGTACAGCCATTTCCACACCATCGCGATAGCCGCCGGAGCAACTACCATGGGCAGAAAGAGTATGGTTCTGAAAACCTCCCGTCCCTTCAGCTTTTTATTCAGCAGAACTGCAAGCAAAAGTGCGATAACCACCGAGAAAGGAACCTCTACTATCGCATACTTCACTGTATTCAGCAGAGCCTGCCAGACTTCCGAATCACCCAACACCTTCTCATAGTTCTTCAGTCCGACAAAAATATTGCCCTTTCCGAAATCTCCGGTCTTGTAGAAGCTCTGTCTGACCGTGTCGATCATCGGATAAATATTGAGGATAATAAGGCCCAGCATGGTGGGAAGGATGAACAGCCATCCCCAGATAAATTCGCTGACCTGTCTGGATGAAGCCTTCTTCTTCACGGAAACCCCCTTAAACATCTTAGTTGCTTATAACTTAAGATGCGCTCAGGGATAATTCCCCAAGCGCATCCCTTTACCTGTCATTCTGAGAGTCAGCCCAGAATGACCTAATAATTATTCCTCAGCAAGTGCCGCATTCATCTCAGTTGCGATATCCTGGCAAACTGCGTCTACAGGCTTGTCACCTGTCCAGGCTTCCTGCAGCTTCTCGATCATCATGTCTTCCCAAACTGTGGTATCTCTTGAGTAAGGTCTGAATACGAGCTTGGCATCAAGCATCTTCATATGTCCGTTGAGATCGAAGCAGTCAACGCTTTTAACCCATGCATCGGATGTTCCCTTGTATGCTGACATTGTAACACCGAGTTCTGCCTGCTTCAGCTGAGCTTCCTTGGAGCCAAGGTACTCGATAAGAGACCATGCTGCATCAGGGTTCTTTGTGTTGGCAGCTGCTGCCCATCCGAGTCCGTTGTAGATGGAAACTCTGTCGCTGGGATCCTTGGTATAAGGAAGAACTGCTACGTCACAGTTTTTGGAGGTGTACTCGTTATCACGATAGCCTGCGAGCATCCATGATCCGTTGATCGCCATAGCGGTCTTGCCTGCCTGAAGGAGCTCATTGGGAGCTGTCTCTGATACAGTTGCAAGATCAGGGCAGGAGCCGTCTGCTATCATATCGGTGAAGAGCTTAACAGCCTTTATGGTATTGGGATCATCCATACCTGAGGTCTTCTTGTCTTCACTTATTACATATCCGCCCATGGAGTAGATCGTGTTGTAGTAACCTTCCTGGTTATTTCCGGGAGCGATCGCATATCCCCAGTGGTCGTCATTTGTAAGCTTCTTTGCGTTTGCTGCGAAATCATCCCATGTCCATGTATCATCGGGATAAGGCACACCCATCTCATCAAAGATGGTCTTGTTGTACCAGAGTGCGATGGTGTCTATATCCTTGGGAACCGCATACTGCTTGCCGTCTGACTGATACAGCTTAACGATACCTTCGTAATAGTTATTAAGATCGATCTTGTCGCTGGATGAGATCTTGTCCGTAAGATCCATGAGCAGATCGTTCTCCATGTACTTCTGTGCTACATTTGAGTGCATCCAGAATACATCGGGAAGCTCTCCACCGGTAGCGCCGGCCTCAAGAAGTGTCCAGTAGTTATTCCAGTCAACAACCTGGATAGTAGCCTTTACGCCGGACTCCGCTGACCAGTCGTCAACGATCTGCTGTAATCCGGGTCTCTGTCCTTCGTCCCAGATGGTAACATTGAGTTCGCCCTCAACGCTGCCGCCCATTTCCTGAGGTGCTTCCTCTTCTGCTGCTGCAGGCGCTGCTTCTTCTGCCTTTGCCTCTTCAGCAGGTGCGCTCTCTTCTGCCGCAGGTGCAGCTGCTCCACTGTCTGCAGCAGGTGCAGCAGAGGATCCTCCGCAAGCTGTCAGCGATAAAGCAAGTACTGCCGCTGTACATAAAGCCATGATCTTTCTGAATTTCATAATTAGTACCTCCCATGTTTAATAATGTGACTGATCCGCGATCAATCTTTACTGATTAATAATTTTACTCCCCTGTATCTCCTACTAATATAAGGGTTTGTTACTGAATTTTGTGTTTATGTGACACTTTTGGGGAATCGCTCACAATGACAAAATTTGCAAAACCTTTTTACTAAAGGCGCCTGTCGTTACTCTATAACAAATATGCCGGAAATATAGTCACCGGACGGTGTTTTCCATTCTATTCCGGGAGCCTCGGATATTTCCACGCCTATCTCCATAAGTTCGCTGCCGTAATACTCCTGTCCGTCAAAATGATAGAGCCCGTCACGGTCAAGTCCCTTTAATCTGACCTTTCTGTGTCCGCAGTTGGGTTCGGAAAGGACTCTGTAATATGCAAATATCGCCTTTTTCCTGTCTTCGGAAACCACCATCCATGAGCAGTAGTTATCTTCAAAAGGTGAAAGGAGACGATAGAAGTTTCCGCTCTGCAGAAGTCCCCTGTGCTTCTTCATGAAGACTATCTGTTCCTTTATTTCCTCAAACTCTTCGTCAGTGACATGATTAAGATCCATTTCGTAGCCGAAGGTTCCGAAGTATGCGGCATTAGCCCTGGTTGTAATGGAAGTGATCCTTCCGGTCTGCTGGTTCGGAACTACGGAAACGTGGGCTCCTATTGCGGAAATCGGATAACCGTATGATGTACCGTACTGTATCTTCAGACGTTCCACAGCATCGGTGTCGTCGCTTCCCCAGGTCTGGGGCGCATAGTGCATGATGCCTGCATCAAATCTGGAACTGCCGCTGGAACATGATTCAAACAGAAGCCCGGGGAAATCCGCTATAAGGCGCTCATACAGGCGGTAAACATTCAGAATATATTTATGGTAGACCTTTCCCTGCTCCTCTGCGGGAGTTCCTATGCTGTAGCACTCGCTTATCGTGCGGTTCATATCCCACTTTACGTAGTCGATGCTGCCCTCGCTGATAATGGTGTGCATTCTTTCGTAGAGGAAGTCCCAGACCTCGTCCCTTGTCATATCCAGAACCATCTGGTGCCTTCCGAGAGACCTGTCCCTGCCCGGCACCGAAAGCACCCAGTCGGGATGCTTCCTGTAGAGGTCGCTGTCCTCATTTATCATTTCAGGCTCGAACCAGAGTCCGAACATAAGGCCCATATCATGAATCTTTTCAGCCAGTCCGGCTATGCCTTCCGGAAGCTTATCGGTATTAACAAACCAGTCACCGAGTCCCCTGAAATCATCATCCCTGTTTCCGAACCAGCCGTCATCCAGAACAAAGAGCTCTACGCCGGCTTCCTTTCCCTTGCGGGCGATCTTCAGGATAGCCTCCTCATCGAAATCCATCATGGTTGCTTCCCAGTTATTTAACAGGATCGGGCGTTCCTTTTCTTTCCATGATCCTCTGGAGAGGCGCTTCCTGTACAGCCTGTGAATGGTCTGACTGAGATCATTGAGACCGTCCTCCGTCCAGGTCAGGACCGCTTCCGGAGTCTGGAACTCTTCCCCGGGATCAAGCTTCCAGGAGAAACCTTCCGGGTTTATACCGGTCATAAACCTTAAGGTGCCGTAAACATCTCCTTCCGCCTGGCTTACGAAGTTTCCGCTGTAAACCAGGGCTGCAGATATCGCTTCGCCGGAGAATTCATCCGTATTCTTCCTCTTCAGTATTACAAAGGGGTTATGGTTTGCAGAGGAATGGCCCCTCATACTGCCGATCTTTGTGATGCCCCGGGTAAGCTCACGTTCCACCGGATATTTTTCCCTGCCCCAGGCACCGGAAAACTGAATCCAGTTATAATCCATATCAGGCAGATCAACAGAAAGACTCATGGCCTTTTCAAGGCGCACGCTTTCGCTGCCGCCATTCTTAAAATAAGCATTTCTGGCAATAACGGGATAATCCCTGAATATCGTATAGGAAAGAGTGAGTTCCATACCCGTCAGGCCATCCCTGAACAGTATCTTCAGCGTCTTTGCCTCTTTGTCATCCTCGGTATAGAGAGCCGGCAGTCCGGGAAGAGACGGTTTTCCGTCGCTTATCTCATGGGAAACATATTCAAAACAGCTGACACGGGAACCGTTCCCGTAAACGATGTCAAAGGCAGGATCCCGGAGATCTGATGTGCCGAAGGAAGGATACTCGCAGCGGTTCATTTCAAGGGAAAAGCACTCATTGTCATGCATTCCGACCATCATTGCCCGGAATTCATAATTAATGAGGTATGAATAATCATCCCTGTCATGTATCCTTTTTCCGTAATACAGCTGTCCCGCTTCACCGTTCGGGAATATGCCGATGATGTAACTCACCCGGTCATTGAACAAATGAAACTGCTTCGATCCTTCATGAAAAACTATATCCATATGTACCCTCCTTTACAGTTTAACCCTTGTCAGATCCAGATTCTTGTCATTTTCCCTGATAAGCGGTTTTCTCCGCTCTGTCCTGTATTTCCAGGGAGTGATACCGTATTTCTTCTTAAAAGCTTTTGAGAAGGTCATCTGATCCGAATACCCCACCCGGGAAGAAATGACTCCGATCGATTCTTCGCCCTCGGTCAAAAGCTCTGCAGCGCGTTCCAGGCGATAATTAATGAGATATTCCTGGGGAGCCATCCCGGTTTCCTTCTTGAAATTCCTGGAGAGATAGCTTCTGTTGATGCCGATATGGGCAGCCACATCGCCTATCTTTACATCTCCGCGGTAATTATTCCTGATGAAATCAATGGCGTATTCCACATATACCCTGGCGGAATAACGGTGCTCCTGAACGGCGGGGCTCTTTACCTTCCGGCACCTTTCCAGATGCCCCATGAACCGCAGGGTCTGCCCTAAACGTATAAGCTCGTTGGCGTGGGTGATCTGGCTCATTTTCAGCATCTCATCCACACTTTCCTCCAGCGCTTCGGTTTCGGTAAGTTCTATGATTGGATTATCGGGGGTGATATTCATTTCCCCAAAGAATTCTTCAACGTTATAGCCGTGCATCCCTACCCAGCAGTAGGTCCAGGGATCATCATTGCTCGCCTGGTACACGGACTCCACTCCGGGAAAGATCACAAAGGCGCTGCCGGCGCTTACCTGATAGGTTTTTCCCATTACACGGTATTCTCCCCGGCCTTTTGTGACTACATGCACCAGATAGCAGTAACGGACAAAGGGACCGAAACGGTGGCCCTTTTCGCAGGCTTCTCTCCCGGTATAATCGAGGTTCACGGCCATGCTGACGCCAAGCATACCCTTATCCTGAAGATTTTCAAGACAGGCGTAATTCTCAACATTCGTATACATGATCTCCATGTATTTCATATCCGTGCCCCCGCTTATAAAGAACCCGCTCCTCGCGGTCATCTGTATATCATTGTATTATCCCTATTATAGGCGAACAATGTGTTTTTGTGTCACTATTCTGTCAATATGTGCCATAATTATGTCAAAAAAATCCAGCTGTATCCAAACACCTAAAACAGTATATTGTGTAATGGCCGGATAATGATATAATACGGTCTATGAGAAAAAGAGTTCTTATGTCCCTGTTCGGGGTGATTACCTGCGCTGTCAGCGTGGGGGTATTTAAGATAGCGGCACTTGGCGTGGATCCCTTCCAGTCATTTATGGCGGGGCTTGACGCCCTTGTTCCGATTAGCTTCGGAACCCTGTATGTCATTGCAAATGCGGTGCTTCTGATCTTTGCTCTGCTTTTTGACAGGCACTATATCGGCATCGCGACCTTTATTAATCTGTTTCTTCTCGGGTATATCACCCAGTTCACATATGAAGGACTGCAGAAACTGCTGCCCTCGCCTTCAATGCCGGTACGTATTCTCTGTCTCGTAATCGGTATTGTGGTGATCTGTTTTGGCTCCGCTTTCTATATGACTGCGGATCTCGGAGTGTCAACTTATGACGCCGTTGCCCTGATCATATGCAACACATGGAAAAAAGGCCGGTTCCTGTACGTTCGTATAGTCACCGACCTGATATGCGTAATAACCGGAACCGCGCTGTTCCTGCTGTCCGGCGGGAAACCACTTGACATTCCCACCATTGCAGGTATCGGTACCATTATCACAGCCTTCTTTATGGGGCCTCTTATAGAGTTCTTTAATATCAAAATCGCAAGGCCGTTTCTTGGGGATAATAATAAAGATTCTTCGCTGCGCTCAGAATAAAAGCTAAGCCTTGATCCCACGGAATTCGAATTCAAAGTGCAGTGGCTTTTTGACCGGCAGCATGTATTCCGGCAGTACCGGAGCGCCCCAGGCATCATCTCCTCCTACTCCCATCTGTTTAAGAGAAAGCCTCACAACCGTATGATGTACAGGCGGCAGCTCGTAGGGATGCCCGGCTTCTTCCAGCTGATCCGGCGTATACGGTATTGCGGAGAAATCCATACCCCCGATACCGTCTCCCGGAGAAACCGCGCGGAATTCCATACCGAATCCCCGGCTGTCTGATACCCTGGCCCAGCGCACTCCCGAACGGTTTCCTGTTTCCTGGGGAACTATATACTGCGATACATTCTGTTCTGCCGTACTTTCATAGACTCCGAGCTTCGCACCCTCTGTCCTGTCACAGTAATTCTCATCCGGCCCAAGGCCATACCAGGTCACCTTTGAGTATTCCTTATCCAGCTTGAACAGGAACCCGAATTCCGGCATAGGCGGCAGATCTGCCTTCCCGTCATAATCCATTATGACCCTTACCCGGCCATCCTTAAATACCCTGTATGTAGTTTTCACATAGCTCACCGGATCCGAAGGCAGATATCTGTTCCAGCTGATCTCCAAGCATTCTTTCTTTTCTTTGATAATGGGATATTTCCGCGCTTCACTGCCGTCTTCGTAGGGATCCGATCCCGGAGGAAGAAAGAGCTGATAATTGCTGGCAAGTTTCCAGAATCCCTGACGGAAAGCCATCCCGTTACCATTGTCGTTCTGGGTAGGAGCTCTCCAGAAATTAGGCCTGGGCACCGACACCATCATCTCCCTGCCGCAGTATTTATATGATGTGATACCGCCCTTCAGATCGGAAAAGAGGATATGAAAATCATCCCCGTGGATACCGGTGTTCATATTTCCCCTTACCACACGGACGGGAGAATAATTAAGGTCTGTCACCGGTTTTTCAAAGGCTTTTACTATGTATGTGCCCTGTCCGAAAGCCACCTCATATCCCCCGGGGGCGTAATCTGTATCTTCCTTCAGACGGAACGACAGGGTTATCACGTACTCTCCGGGAATATCCTCGTATTCTATCGGTAGTTCTATAGTTTTTTCAGAAAGGGGCGGAACGCTTATCTCCGGATGAGTTTCAAAGATAAGATCTCCTTCTTTTTCAACAGTCAGCACGCAGTCAAAATCGGAAGAAGGGGTAAACAGATACTTGTTCCTGATAACTGCCCTTTTGTCGCTGATACTGATCTTTATTCCCTGATAATTATATTTTACCGCCCGGACCTTTCCTGCGTAGGGACGTCTGTCACCGCTCAGAAGTCCGTTTGCCGAGAAATCATAATCCGTAGGCCTTTCGCCGTGATCTCCGCCGTAAGCAAAGTATTCCTCGCCGTAACGGTTCTTTTTTCTGATGGTCTGATCCACAAGATCCCAGATAAATCCGCCCTGATAGCGGTCATTCCGTTCGGAGAGCGAAATATAGGTCTGCATGTCACCCTGGGCATTCCCCATGGAATGGACATATTCACAGAGGATGAAGGGCTTGTCCTGATGGGACGGAGAGTTGATAAATTCCTCGCATTCAGCAGCAGAAGGGTACATCCTGGAATACATATCCGTCATATCCGGATATCTGTTGTCCTTATCCCAGTCACCGCCCTCGTAATGAACCAGTCTGTCCGGATCCATTTTCCTGAACTGATCCGCCATACCCTGTATGACATTTCCGCTGTATGATTCGTTTCCGCAGGACCAGATAAGGATAGAGGGGTGGTTTTTCCCTCTCTGATAGGTGGAGTTAGCGCGGTCCAGCAGCATTCCGCAATATTCATCATGATCTCCCGGGATAATTTCATCCACGCCGATCTTTCCCCTGCGGAATTCATCCCAGACTCCGTGGGTCTCCATGTTATTTTCCGCGATCATATAAATGCCGTATATGTCACAGAGCCTGTATATATATGCGGCGTCCGGATAGTGGCAGGTACGTACCGCATTGATGTTGTTTTTCTTCATAAAGAGGATATCGGAAAGCACCGTTTCCGCATCCGGAACCCGGCCTTTGTCGCAGGAAAACTCATGGCGGTTCACGCCGTTAAACACAATGCGTTTACCGTTCAGCTTCATGAGACCGTCCTTTATTTCAAAGCGCCGGAATCCGGTTTTTTCCTCAATATATTCCGTGATCTCTCCCCGGTCGTTTCGTACAGTTAAGGCCAGATCGTAGAGATTCGGATATTCTGCGCTCCAAAGCCCGGGCGCATCTGTTTTTTCCCTGATGACGGTTTTCTTTTTTGCAGCTTGTTCTCCGGATAAAATAAGCTCGCCTTTATAGAAAAGCTCATATTCTATACTGCCCCCGTCTCTTCCCATATCCATGGTTACTTCCAGCGTACCCTTTTTCAGGCTGCTGTTTAAAAGAGCACGTATCTTCAGATCGTAAACATGGACTTCGGGTATGGTATAGATATAGACATCCCTGAATATCCCGCTGAAACGGAAGAAATCCTGATCCTCAAACCAGCTGCCGGAGGTCCACTTGAAAACCTGAACTGCCAGACGGTTCTTTCCCTTGCGAAGATGCTCCGTGATATCAAAAGCCGACTCGGTAAAGCTGTCTTCACTGTAGCCTGTGTAGTTTCCGTTCACCCAAAGGGCGAAGCCGGATTCCACTCCGTCGAAATTAATGCAGACCCTCTGGCCTTTCCAGCTGTCCGGCACCTCAAAAAATGTAACGTAGCTTGCAACAGGATTAAAGATCTCCGGGATCTCTCCGGGTTTTATATCCTCTATTCCGTCCCAGGGATACTGGATATTCACGTAGGCCGGGGTATCATAGCCCTCCAACTGGATATGTGCCGGCACGGGAATGTCAACCCACCCGGTCACGTCATAGTCGTCCTCAAAAAACCCGGGAATAGAAGAACTGTAGTTTTTGGCATAGTGGAATTTCCAGACGCCGTTCAGCGATTTTCGTAAAGAACTGATACCCTCCCCGGCTTCCTCCTGATTTCCGTAGGCTATATGATCGGAGTGTACCGGGAGGACATTGACTTTGAATATTTCCGGATCTTTTACTATTGAATAGCTGAACTTCTTATCCATGCTTTACCCTTACAGATCTTCCCCGTCCTCGGGATCATTTCCGTCGTTATCATTATCATCGGAACCCGTATTTGGATCCTTCTTCGGATCATCGGCTTTTCCGTCGTCAAAAAGCTCATCAAGACGCATCCTTGCCGCTTCGTCCCCAAGCTTTGTGTTGATCGCCCTGTCCAGAAGCTCCAGATCGGTTTCAAGGGCCTGCTTTGCTTTCTTTGCAGCCTCTATTGCCCTTTTGTTTTTTGAGCCGCTCTGCAGAAATTCATCTGCTGCCTTCAGGGCGTCGCTGCAGCGTTTCTTCAATTCCTCTGCAGCGGCCAGATTGATATCGTCCCTTCCCGGTTTTAAACCCAGTTTCTGCATGCCGTTGTTGTATTTTTCAAAGCTTTTTTCAAATGTCTTGTATTCATCCGAATTCTCATCGCCGGCATCTTTCACGCTGTCTCCGGCATCCTCCAGACGCTTAAATCCGGCAGTCTCCTTATCATAGGCCTTTCTGAACGCCCTTCCCGTGCGTTCCGTCATCTCGCTGTCCATACGCTTCTTCATGTCACTTCTGACCTGATTGCCCTTTTCCTTCAGAGCCTTGGATTTCTGCGCTTCCTCTCCTCCCACATCAGAGAGATCCACATACATATTCTTATATTCAACCTCGGCACTGTCCCCTTTGACATTAGGGCGTACCATAGTAATAATATGTTCTCCGCGCGCCGCGATCAGCGCCAGGTAATTCCTTGCCGCTTCCAGATCCTGGGCAGGATCATTTGAATTTTTGAAAAAATACTGCTCCTTCAGATAGTTCCTGAATGACATACCATCCACATAGAGACAGTCCAGGACTCCGCTTATTCCCATGCTGCTGTAAAATCCGGAGCCTCCGTCATCGAATTTCCCGGCCCAGGCGGTCACCTGATTAAAGAATCTGCGGGCAACCTCCTTTGCCTGCGGAGTAAAGGTGCCCTTCTTCATTACATCCTCAGAAAAGACCTTCAGCTCCGGTTTTGCTTTTATGATATTCTGACCTTCCTCCGAACGAACTTTGCTGCCTGTGGTCTCTGCTTCGGGATGTGTTTTTTCCTTCTCCTTCATTTGGGGGAAAGCAATATCGTTGCTGTTCTGGGTATGCACACGGGTTTGCATCAGAGGACCTCTGTTAGCAAGTTCCTCCACTCTGGTCATAAAAGGCTGCTGTCCCGGCATGGCATAGGAACCGGTATTGATCCCGCTGTCATTTTCGGTATCAAATACGGATTTACTGGTATTGATGCCGCCTGTTTTATTAAGGTCTTCCTTCTTTTTCTTGATATTGCCAAGCTGCAGATTTCCGATGTCGCTCATGTTCCCTCCTTGCCCGTCTCGAGCTTTTGTCTCATTATACCACTCCAAACCATAAGTATGTCGATAATATCGCCGCAAAAATGGTACAATACAAAACATGAAATGCGACATCTGCCCCCGGCATTGTATGGCCGACAGGAAAACCAAATTCGGAGTCTGCGGATCCGGCATAACTCCGCGTATCGCAAGGGCTGCCCTGCATCACTGGGAAGAGCCCTGTATTTCGGGAAAAAGAGGCTCCGGCACCGTCTTCTTCACAGGCTGCGCCCTGCGATGCGTATTCTGCCAGAACCATGAGATATCCGCTGTCCGGCCGCAGGATAAGGAGCTTCCGGGGATTGAAGCGGATACTCCTGAACTGATCCGTATTTTCCATGATCTGCGGGATCAGGGAGCACATAATATAAATCTTGTTACCGCCGACCACTATATACCTGAAATTGCCAAGGCAGTAAAGGAGGCCCGTTATGAGGGCTTCGATCTCCCCTTCATCTTTAACTGTTCGGGATACGAAACGGTTCAAAGTCTGAAAATGCTGGAAGGGCTTATCGATATTTATCTGCCGGATTTTAAATACGCGGAAAAGACCCTTGCAAAGGAATTATCGAATGCGGAGGATTATCCCGATGTTGCCGCCGCAGCTCTTTCGGAAATGGTGAGGCAGCGGCCGGAATGTATATTTGATGAAGAAGGAATGATTAAAAAGGGCGTGATCGTGAGAAACATGCTGCTTCCGAAACATGTCCTGAATTCTAAAAAGGTTTTGAAATATCTCCATGAAACGTACGGAGATCAGATATTTATCAGCATAATGAGCCAGTATACCCCGACAGCCAATGTGCCTGACGAGCATCCTGAGCTAAAGAGGAAAGTAAGCAAAAAAGAATATGATAAGCTTACAGACTACGCCCTGAAACTCGGCATTGAGAACGCATATATCCAGGATCTCTCATCTTCGGATACCGGCTTTATCCCGGATTTTCAATTGTGATGTCAGAAATTAACCTGCCTTAAAAACCCGGCCGGGTTCCGTGAGGAATCCGGCCGGTTATTCGTTGTATTAAGATTTTGAGGAGCTGGACGTGCCGGAAGACTTTATCGTGAAGTTTCCGTATCCGATGTAGCCGTCGTAGCGCCCCTTTCCGAAGACAATGCCCTGGCTGGTGGCAGAACCGGTGGACGATCCGGTATTATTCTTGTACTGCACGTAGATATCGCTCTTCTTCAGCTTCTTTCCGAAATAAGTAACTGTAGGGATCGGTTTTACCGGATTGCCGGTGTACCTGTAACTGCTCTTAAACTTGACCTTTGCATCCGTGGTGACATGCATCGGGGTAATAAGGAAGTACCTCGTAATCTTTCCGGAATAAAAACCGCCTCTCTGGGCTTTAATGATAATGCTGGCCATGCCGGCCTGTTTATTATTCTTGTACTTTATCTTTGCATTATAGTCTATGCCGGGCTCCAGCTTTTTCCCTGTCTCAGCATCATAAATACCCTCTATTTGAGGTTTGATCTTGCTGCCCGTGTACGGGATCTCAGGGAGTTCCCCTTCTGCCCAATGACGTTCTTTACCGTCCACTGTCAGCGTCAGATTGACTGAAACCGTGGCATCGCTCAGAGGTTTCTTATCCTTAGCTTTTCTCAGCTTAAACTTGGGTTTGACGGAATTCTTGAACGATCCTATACCGGTAACCATGACGGTCAGTTTCTTCCCGGCCTTATTTTCTCCTTCAATGGAGCCAATGGTATAGTCTA
>JAIKXV010000101.1 GCA_024683935.1 Lachnospiraceae bacterium
ATGACGGATACCACATTAAATGTCACTATACCGGCAAAGAGCTATAATACCGCGGCGCTCACCGTGCCTTACGGCAGCGCTATGATACTCGGATTCCTCTTTATCATAGTGATCCCGCTGGCGGTACTCATTTTCGGTATAATCCTGCATATGAGACGTAAGAGGATGTGACGGGCTCCCGGGAGGGGGATTCTATCCGACGGTTGAAACTTGTGTTTTTATATGCGAAAATGATTTATTGATTCAGAAATAATTCATACTCATTAACGAAATGACAAAGATTTTCGTTAATGAGTATGTTTATAATGCATATATGAACAAGTGGATATACAGGTATCATCGTCTGACGAGACCTAAGAAAATTAAATTAGGGAATCAGAAAATAAGGCTTTCCGATCTGGAAAGATTCTGGTATTATGATCCTTACTATGTGGATAACGCGCTTCACAATGACACGGGTAAACCCTGGAAGATCCACAAGAAGCGCATAAACCCTCTTGAATTCCCACCAATCCTTAATACTGTAAGGACAGTGCAGAAATACTGGCGTCAGACCCTGACGGCGCTTTTTCTGCTGTTTTTTGCGATATTCATGAATTACAATTCCCAGCTTATCGACTGGATCGTGAGCTACAATATCCAGCTGCAGGGAATGCTGGATGAAAGGGAGAGAGCCGAGGCAGAGAGGAGGGAACTGCTTTTATCCCTGACTGCCGCCGGATTTAAAGACAAGATGGACGGTGATGGCAGCGAAGACATAGGGGACGAGCTCTATGAAAAGGCTGACCACTATACCCAGGACCAGCTGGAAATGGACGGTACTACGAATGCGCCCCTGACCAGCAGCGAGATCCTGACTGCCGATGATATAAAGAGCATACTTACCCTGGTCTGGACCTATAACGATTCCCTTTCCGAAGAGGAATTCAGGTTAGTGAAATCCGCCCTTCTTACAGTGGGCAGGATCCCCTATCTTCTGGGAGGCGCCCAGCCCACGAGACCCTCCAATACGGAAAAGGATGATACCGGCTTCCCCATTGTTCCGGATGACGCGATCGTAAGCTTTGCGAACCAGATAAAGGGGATGGACTGTTCCCACTGGGTGGACTGGATATACTATATCGCTGTCAACAATAATCTCGGATACTGCAATACGGATTCCATGATATATACCAAGGGAAACGGCGCCCTGAAGCTGATCGCCGTCGATGAAGAGGGAACGGAATACGACGAAGGACTTTCAAATATCAGAGCCGGTGATATCATGGTATACGGACATGATGCGAGCCACAGATTCGGACATGCCGCCATCTTCCTCGGATATACCAGGCACGGCGGATCCGATACCCGGGATATGATGTATGTCCATGAATCCAGTTCCGCGGGAAATGTTTCCTTCCATGTGGGTTCGGAATTCGGAAATAACGGTTCCTCACCTGTATTTTATTACAGATACAGGGCACTTGACGGGGATGAGATCGATTACGACTATGATTATCTCCGGCAGCTGCAGTCCGGCGCAGACAGCATAAAGGAAAATGATGCGGATTCGGAAGAGCTTATCGATGACGAATTCGAGGAAACGGATGATGAATATGAAGAAGAGGAATACACGGAAGTAGAGGAAGAAGTGGAAGAGGAAGAGGAAGCGAGCGGCGAAATGTCTGATGAAGATGATTCCGACAGCGAAACCACGGAAACCGTCAAGATCATCGATGATGAGGAAGATGAAGATGACGATGATGACTATGACGAGAGCAGTGGAGAATACAAGCAGTATGTAAAGGATCAGGAGGCGGAGAGCTATACTCCGGAGAATCCGGAAAGCACCACCTTCAATCCGGAGGATACGCTGATCAAGGCACCGTAGCACGGAACAATCCGTATTTAATCAAAATGTGACTTTTGGAGTCCGAATCATAATATATAACAGGAGACAAACAATGGCAAAAGTAAGAACCAGATTCGCACCCAGTCCCACCGGACGGATGCACGTAGGAAATTTAAGGACGGCTTTATATGCATACCTGATCACACGGCATGCCGGAGGCGACTTTATCCTTAGGATAGAGGACACCGACCAGAAGCGTGAGATGGAAGGCGCGGTGGATATTATAAACCGGACGCTGGAGCTCACCGGCCTCGATCACGACGAGGGACCGGACAAGGAAGGGGACTGCGGCCCCTATGTGCAGTCAGAGAGGGTGAAGAGCGGCCTCTATATGGAGTATGCGAAAAAGCTGGTGGAAAAGGGTGAGGCTTACTACTGCTTCTGCACGGAAGAGAGGCTGAACGGGCTTAAAAAGACTATAAAGAGCGAGGATGGATCCGAAAAGGAAATATCCGTATATGACAAGCACTGTCTCTCCCTTTCCGGGGAGGAGATTGAAAAGAACCTTGCGGAGGGTAAACCCTTTGTAATAAGGCAGAATAACCCGACTGAGGGCACCACCTCCTTCCATGACGATATCTACGGGGATATCACGGTGAATAATGATGAGTTGGACGATATGATACTTATCAAGTCCGACGGCTATCCCACCTATAATTTCGCCAACGTGGTGGATGACCATCTGATGGGGATCACCCATGTGGTAAGGGGAAATGAGTATCTTTCTTCTTCCCCGAAGTACAACAGGCTCTACGCCGCTTTCGGCTGGGAGGTACCGGAATACATCCACTGTCCTCTTATCACAGACGAGGATCATAAGAAGCTCAGCAAGAGAAGCGGGCACAGCTCCTTTGAGGATCTTCTGGAGCAGGGCTTTGTGGCCGAGGCCGTGGTGAATTTTGTGGCGCTCCTCGGCTGGTCTCCGGAGGACAATCAGGAGATCATGAGCTTACAGGAGCTTATTCAGAAATTCGACTATCACCATATAAATAAGAGTCCCGCGGTATTCGACTACGGGAAACTGAAGTGGATGAACGGCGAATACATTAAGAAAATGGACTTTGACGCTTTCTATGAAAAGGCAGAGCCCTATCTTAAGGAGGTTATAAAGAAGCCCCTGGACCTTAAAAAGATCGCGCGCCTTGTGCAGTCCAGGATAGAGATTTTTCCGGATATCAGCGGGCATATTGATTTCTTTGAAGAACTGCCGGAATATGATAACGCGATTTACAGGCATAAGAAGATGAAGACGGATGAGGAGACGAGCCTCGCTGTCTTAAAGGAGATACTGCCCGTATTAAAGGAGCATGAGGCCTATGACAATGACTCCCTGTACGAACGCATAAAGGAATTCATTGACGAAAAGGGATATAAGAACGGCTATGTTCTCTGGCCCTTAAGGACAGCGGTTTCGGGTAAGGAGACCACTCCCGGGGGAGCGACGGAGATCATGGAGATAATCGGGAAAGATGAGTCGATAAAAAGGATAGAAGCAGGCATAGCAAAGCTTGGCGGTTGAGAATCCTGAGGCCTACGGGACAGGGCTTTCTGCACTAAGCCCTGCCCAGGCCGATGCCGTAACCCATTCTTCCGGTCCCTGTCAGGTGATAGCGGGTCCGGGCAGCGGAAAGACCTTTGTCATTACCTACAGACTTCATCACCTCATATCTTCCCTTGATATCGATCCCTCAAATATACTTACCATCACATTTACAAAGGCCGCAGCGGAGGAAATGTCCTCCCGGGCGCACAGGCTTTTATCGGACAGAGCAGGCGCTCTTACCATCGGAACCTTTCATTCGGTTTTCTATAAGATCTTAAGACATACCTACCGGTTTTCATCGGAAAACATCATTCAGTTTCAGACACAGCACGCGATCATAAGTGAAATACTGGAATCCCTGGAAGCAGAGCTTACCGACAGGGGCAGAGGCATACCCGGGCTTATCAGTGAGATAAGCCGCATGAAGTGCTCCCTTAAGGAAAATGCGGAACTTGAGTCGGCGTTTTTATCTGACGATGAGTTTGGTGAGTTGTTCAGGCTTTATAAAAAGCGGATGAACGACATGAGACTCATTGACTTTGACGATATGATGCTCCTTTCCCTGGATCTTTTTCGTGAGAGACCGGAAACCCTGAAGAGATGGCAGGATAAGTTCTGCTATATACAGGTGGATGAATTCCAGGATGTGGACATGGTGCAGTATGAGCTCTTAAAGCTGTTAGCAGGAGAGGAGCGGAACCTGTTTGTGGTGGGGGATGATGACCAGAGCATATACGGTTTCAGGGGGTCGGACCCGGGGATAATGCTGCATTTTAAGGAGGATTTCCCATCTGCAAGGATGGTGAAGCTCTCGGTAAATTACCGCTCTGTCCCGGAGATCGTTGACGCAGCGGGGATCGTGGTCTCGGAAAACACCCTTCGGATAGAAAAGGATATTGTTTCAGGTTCAGAGGAATTAAACGGGAAGCTTTCCGATTGGGAAGAAGAGAACTCTGTAGATATCAGGGAGTTTAAGGACAGGGAAGAGGAGATCTCGGAATTTAAGGGACTTATAAGCGGCCCGGGGGCTAGGAGTACAGCGGTCCTTCTCCGTACAAATGAGCTCCTGTCATATTTCGCGGAAATGCTTTCAAGCTTAAGTATTCCATTTTCCTGCCGTGACAGGATAAGGAATATCTACGACCACTTTATCGCAGAAGATATATTGTCATATCTTGCCATTGCTTCGGGGAATATGAGGCGGAGCTTATTTTTCCGCATAATGAACCGTCCTTTCAGGGGGATAAGCAGGAACGCGGTGCAGGGCGAGAGAGTGGACTTTCGGGAAATACTTGCCTTTCATTCATCTGACGTAAGGACAGTATGCGCCGTAAGGAGGCTTGAAAATGACCTTAAGCTCCTTTCAAAGATGAAGCCTTACGTTGCAGTACACTATATCCTCAAGGGAATGGGCTACGAGAAATTCATAAAGGATTACGCTGCGGACAGGAAGCTAAATTCAGAAGAGCTCCTACGGACCGCTGAGGAGATAAAGCTAAGGGCAAAGTCCTTCAGATCGTATGCCGTGTGGAACGACGCTATAAGTGAGTACAGGAGGGAGCTTGAAAGGATAAAGGATCAGGGAAATAAGACAGATACCGAAAGAGAGGGCTTATGTCTGATGACTATGCATGCCAGTAAGGGCCTGGAATTTGACGAAGTGTTTCTCTTTGATGTAAATGAGGGTATTGTCCCGTATCATAAGGCAATGCTGCCCTCCGAGATCGAAGAAGAGAGGCGGCTTCTATACGTCGCTATGACCCGTGCAAAGCGGAGGCTGCACATCTGGTATATCCGGGACAATGCGGGGAAGCATATGGAAGTGTCAAGGTTTTTGAAGGGGCTTCTGTGATTCGACATGCCGTATGGCCTATTGGAACAGTCATCAGGACAAGGTCGACCGAAAAGCCATCTACGAATATACCTGTCCCTATTGTGGTAAGCCGTTCACAGCTTGTCTGCGAAGTGAAGGTGGGAGATTATGTTGTATTCCCATCTCGAAATGACCGTATGATCAATATCGGTACCGTCGAAGGCGAGTATTTCTATGCTCCAGAGGCAAAGGATATGCCAGGAGAGTATGTTAATCGAAAGAAAGTAAAGTGGATAAAGAAAGTACCTCGGACCATGTTTACGCAGGGTGCACTT
>JAIKXV010000119.1 GCA_024683935.1 Lachnospiraceae bacterium
GAAGATCTGGAGATCGGGCATAAGGAAGAGTTTTCCGTTACAGTTACGGAGGATATGCTGGAGGGTTTCAGGAAGATCACCGGTGATATGAACCCCTTTCACCGGGATGACGATTTTGCCAGAAAACACGGCTTCAGATCACATGCGTCTTTCGGCATGCTGACAGCCTCCTTTCTCTCGACAATGGCGGGAATGTACCTCCCCGGTGAAAAAAGCATAATACAGAATACGGAAGTGAAATTCATGCAGCCCGTATACCCGGGGGACAGGCTGACCGTATGCGGTGAAGTGGCTGAAAAGAATGATGCCTACAGGGTCATAAGGATAAAGGTGTCTGTAAAAAATGATACTGGTAAAAAGGTATTAAGAGGCTCCATGCAGATCGGGTTTTTATCTGAAGAATAAGCATATATTAATGGCGCGAAGCGGCATTGGAATGGCGTAGCTCTCAACAACAAGGAGGATAGCTTATGGATGCGAAGATTGAAGAACTGCAGAAAATAATCGACAAGGCGCAGAGGATAGTATTTTTCGGGGGCGCGGGAGTTTCCACGGAAAGCGGCATCCCGGATTTCAGATCCGTGGACGGCCTCTATCACCAGAAGTACGACTACCCGCCGGAACAGATCTTAAGCCACACCTTCTTTATGAGAAAACCCGAGGAATTCTATAAATTCTACCGGGACAAGATCCTGATGGTTGGTTCCGATAAGAGCCCCGGCCCCAACAAAGCCCATTTAAAGCTTGCGGAGCTGGAGGAAAAGGGAAAGCTCACTGCTGTTGTAACACAGAATATCGACGGTCTCCACCAGGCGGCGGGAAGTAAAACCGTCTACGAGCTTCATGGAAGTATATTAAGGAATTACTGCATGGACTGCGGAAAATCCTTCGATCTGGATTATATGAAGAACAGCACCGATCCTGTCCCGAAATGCGATAAGTGCGGCGGGACCATAAAGCCTGATGTGGTGCTCTACGAGGAAGGCCTTGACCAGGACACCATTTCCGGCGCCATAAGCGCCATTTCCCGGGCAGATGTCCTGATAATCGGCGGCACCAGCCTGGTGGTATATCCGGCAGCAGGACTTGTGGACTATTTCAACGGAGATGCCCTTGTGCTCATCAATAAGGGAGCCACCTCCAGAGATTCACAGGCGGACCTCTGCATATCCGACAGCATCGGAGAAGTTCTTGGATCCATAAAGGTATAAACCCTATCCTTATTTAAAAATTAAACAGCCCGAGGATTCCTGTCTCCGGGCTGTTTTCTGTATTGCTCAATGCGGTCGATCATCCTTCGCTGCTGTCCGGAATCCGAAGAATCCGGAACAGAAGATTTATTCAAGTTCTCCGTCGTAGGAAACGTCGATCTCAGAGATGGTATTCTCATCATCAAAGGTAAAGTCGATGAGGAAGGGTTCATTGTCTGATGAATAAACATCATATTCCACATAGGTCTCGTCGGACATTGAAGGTGCGCTCATGTCGTAGTTTGTGATGTCGAACTGGGCGAAGATCTTTCCGAGCTCGGGATAGAGAGCCTGCATAGCCTTCTTCTGGTTATCGGTAAGAGGGCCTACTTCGTACTCCTCCAGATCTTCCTTTGCGGATTCCTCATCTCCCTCATAGTAGGATGTGAGATAAGCAAGCCTTGCTTTATTTAAGTCTCCGGCCTTATCCTTGATGTCAACTGCCTTTTTGGGGCTCTTTTCCTTCAATACCGTTTCCACCGCATCCACATATACGTAGGTCTGATCATTGATATATGCAGACATGCTATAGTCACCGTCCTCAACAGTTCCTGCGGTAACATCCTGGTTGGAATCAGCATCATCCTCAAACAGGATCTCAGCGGATTCCTCATCTGTTTCCACTTCATCTTCCGCTGCTGCCTCTGTGCCTTCCTTGTTCCCGTCAGGTCCTATGCCCTTTGTGTCCGGAAGGTTCATTCTGCATCCGCTTAAAGATGAGATCAATAATATGGTTGAAAAGAATAATGCTAAAACTCTTGTGAAATCTGACTTTTTCATTTCCGTCACGCTCCTTATCATTTCTGAATTTTCCCCTTGTGAGGTATCTGACTTTTCGGTATGGTATCACAGTTCAAATCCAAAATCCATGGAATTCAGAGAATCTTAAACATTATTCATCATTTCTTCAGCTAAAGCGCACTATCACCGGTAAATCCCCCGGTGAAAAGTCCTGATCCTTTGCCCCCTGTCGCCGGGCATAAGGAAAGCGGCTGCACTTACACAGCCGCTTTCCGGTATTAACTGTC
>JAIKXV010000005.1 GCA_024683935.1 Lachnospiraceae bacterium
GGCAGAAAACCAGGATAGAGAAAGGCAGGATTGTTATGGGAAAAATGAGAATGCTTGCAGTGCTTACGATTGTGGTTTCTATAGGTTTTACGACCCTATGTTATGCGGATACCGTGGCAGTACCTTTTGGGAGTTCCAACACCATTACCCAGACGGTGCCGCAGAATAACGGTAATTACAGCAGGACGGATATTGTATATTATCCCGGCGCTGCTGTCTCGGATAATTCACTGTATGCATACGGCATAAGGGACAGCGTTTTTGACGTCAACGGAACGGGATATACACAGATCACCACGACCTATGGAAATACCGGAATGGCCACGGTTTCCGTAATCCCGACTCCTTCAACCGGCGTTCCCACAGATACGGACGCCTACAAGATGGCGTATCTTTCTGCACTTCAGTCCTATGGGCTGACCATCGATCCCGCCACAGGACAGATCGTGAGCGTTAATACCGGGGAATGATCAAATGATACGACCTGCCACAGAAGAAGATTTAAAGGCTGTTGAAAAAATATACGACGCGCTCCACTATGCCGAAGAACGTGGAGAGATTTCCGTAGGCTGGATAAGAGGTATTTATCCCACAGGAAAAACCGCAGCGGATTCCCTGAAAAGGGGCGACCTGTTTGTGCTGGAAGAGGGATCCGTGCTTGGTGCCGGGATAATAAATCAGATCCAGGTGGATTCCTATAAAAACGGCGCGTGGGAATATGAGGCGGAAGATAAAGATGTCTGCGTGCTCCATACCCTGGTCATTTCTCCCGAGGCGGGCGGAAAAGGCTACGGGAAGCAGTTCGTGAAATATTATGAGGACTACGCCGCAAAACACGGATGTCACGAGCTCAGGATCGATACAAATGAGCGCAATATCAGGGCGAGAGAGATGTACCGGAAACTCGGCTACAAGGAAGTAGGGATAGTGCCCACAGTTTTCAACGGGATCCCTGATGTGAATTTAGTGCTGTTGGAAAAACGGATAGACAGTTTTGAATAAAAAAAGCAGGTCATCCGGCACTGATTTGAAGTGCTGAATGACCTGCTGACCGGTTGTTTTAAGGATTCTCAGCCACGTAGTCTGCCAATTCATATGCGGAGATCTCACCGTCGGCTATTTCCATGATGATAGGATCGCATTCTGTCTCTTTTCCGAAGATGTCCTCTATTACAAGCATATAATAGAATTTACCGTCGCCCACATCTTCATCCAGCATCTCTGTGTCATTACTCCAGACAATGCTGCCCATGGTCACGTCTTCCATTTCATCATCATCCGACTGCATATTGCTGGCGTAGAAAATGAACTCTATCTTGTCTCCCTCTTTAAGAGGATTGATATTCCTTCCGCTGAGGTTTGTTTCCTCATCAGCACCGTCGTAAGTTCCAAGGACTTTGAATTTTTCTTTATCAAATTCGTATGCGGCTCTGATATAGGTTTCTTCCCCATTTACCTTTGCAGGGATGATATACAGGTAATAGTCGTCCGTGCTGTCAATAAGCTCTGCACACACATATTCACCGCCGATGGTCATCCATGTCCCGCGGAAATTATCGCTGAATTTTCCTGTATCATAGTCGGCATTGATATCCTGGTCACAGCCGAGATAGAGAATGTTTTCATCCTCATCCTCGTACATGATCCTGAATTTGACATCTTTTACAAGACTTATGCCCGAGGTGATATCAAGTCTCACTACGTTGTCGTCGTCAAGGTACTGCTTGTACTTCAGTTCCTCGTCTCCGGACTGTACCGGATTAAGATTCTGGAACAGATTTACGGAATCCTCATTGTAATCAGAACCGAAGAAATTATCCATAAATCCGTCGGAATCCTCATCGGAATCTTCGTTGGAATCCTCGTTGGAATCCTCGTTGGAATCCTCGCCGGAATCTTCGTCGGAATCTTCGTCTTCTTCACCGGATACTCCGGTAGAGAATAATTCATCAAAGTTACCGCCGGAAGATTCTTCTTGATTCTCATGTTGAGAATAGGCTTCAGACCAGGCGGTCTCCCATTCCTCGGAATCCCAGTCTCCGTTTAATATGCTGGCATACTCAAGGTAAGCTGTATTATCCGTGATCTGTTCATATGCCTCGTAAATATCACTATCCATGTACTTGGGATAGAATACCGCAAGTCCTGTTGCTTTGGATCTGAACAATCCATGAGATTCGTAGACCACTACATCTTTAAGTGCTTTTAATACGTCACCCGAATGCTTTGTCAGTATACTGCCCGTATTGTTCATCAGGTCCCCGAGGTCCACCATGTCGTATGTTCCACCTGAACCGGTTCTTTCACCATAGCTTTCCGACTGTGCCGCTCCCTGTACTATAGTCTGGAAGTTTGAAGCATTCTCCGTAGATTTTACAAGCTCGCCGGAATAATCCCTGAAAGCCGCGGAAAGCGGAGAAAGCTTTGTGAGGTCAGTGACAGAAAGTGTGGCCAGGTCTTCCTGCCCGATAGATTCACATTTCCTCATATAGCTGTCAACTATAGACTTGCCAACATCTTTACCGCTGCAGCCTGCATTTTCGGATAAATATTCAAGCCATGTAACGTAATCCCATCCTGTTCCCGGCTCTGTTTCTTCGGAAGCTACCATATAGTGGGCATATCCCTGGAATACTTCGGCGGTTTCAAGAGTTGACATCAGGCAGGCGTCAAATCCCACCAGTTCAAAGGGGGTTTTTGCATCAGAAATGGCAGTTTTTATTTCCTTTAAGGAAAGTGAGTCGCCGCCATACTGCTCATCCTGACAGATCCCGAAAAGGCTTCCCCCTCCGTGATTCCAAAATACAAGCATATTGTGGTCTGCGGGATATTTCGATGCGCTCCAGCTGATGAAATCACTTAAGGTCTTGGGCTCTCCCATGGATGAAGAAGGACAGGTCTCATCAAGCTGCAGATCACCGTTTGATACATGATAGCGTGAGAGCTTGCTGGTCGCTATGTCGTATGACTGCCAGGTGTTGGCTCCGCCCGTTTCAATTACGACATTTATATTGTCACTTATATCTGACCTGAGGATCTCATCAAGATTTACACTGGCAAAGCCGTGCTTGCTTTCAAGATCTGTACCGCATAGGTAGATCATTACCGTCCATGTGGCATCAGGATCGCTGAAAGACTTGTTTGCAGCGGGTTTATCTGTATTCCCTGATGTGTCGCTGTCGTCTGTTTCGTCCGGATACTCTTCCTGGTATTCTTCCGGATACTCTTCCTCTGCTATTTCGTCTGTATCAATGCTGTCTTCTTCGTCATCCGAACAGCCGCCAAGAAGGAAGAGGCTTAATATAAGCACCAGAAAAGTTAATAATGTTTTACTTGTGGTTTTCTTTTTTTTCATCTGATAACACCTCTGAAATCTTTAATAGTACGGTTCTTTATTATAACATGATATTTGTGTGCCTGCTATTGATAGTTTGATTTTTATCAAGTAATATGGCAGAAAGAGGTTTTAACCGGGACCCATGGCTGGAGGAAGATATGAGCAGATTGAAAGAACTGAGAAAATATGTGAATGCAGAGCTGAATAAGATGGAGGATCCGGGCGACCGCACAAGCGCCATTGCGCATCTGTACGGGGTTTCCCTCGCTGCTAC
>JAIKXV010000042.1 GCA_024683935.1 Lachnospiraceae bacterium
CGCCAGGATCTTTAAGATCACACGTGAAAACAATAAGCGCTTAAGCTGGTTAAAGGTCACCGGCGGAGTCTTAAAGATCCGGGACAGCATAAATGACGAGAAGATAGATGAGATACGCCTGTATTCCGGCGCTAAGTTCGATGCGGTTCAGATCGCGGAGGCCGGAACAGTCTGCGCAGTTGCTGGCCTTTCCGGCAGCAAAGCCGGCATGGGGCTTGGTTTTGAAAAGGATGCCGAAGAAGGACTGCTGCAGCCCCTTGAAAGGTGCAGGGTGATCCTGCCCGAAGGAGCAGACAAGGTAAAAGCCCTGGAGCAGCTTAAAAGCCTTGAAGAGGAAGAACCAATGCTCCATATTTCCCATGACGATAATACAGGGGAAATAAGCGCTGAGATCATGGGAGACGTGCAGACAGAGATAGTGAACGATATGCTGAAAGAGCGTTTCGGCTATGAAGTGGGATTCGGTTCCCCGGAAACCGTCTATAAAGAGACCATACTGAACGCCGTTGAGGGTGTCGGCCATTACGAGCCCTTACGGCACTACGCCGAAGTCCACCTGTATCTGGAACCCGGAGAACGGGGCAGCGGCGTGGTTATAAAAAATAAGTGCCCCAGGGATTATCTCACGGAGAACTATCAGAAACTCATTCTGACCCACCTGAATGAGAAGAAATTCAAGGGAACCCTTACGGGATCTGAGATCACAGATATAACCATTTCCCTTATTGCCGGAAAATCCCATGAAAAGCACACAGAGGGCGGGGATTTCAGACAGGCCACCTACCGGGCTGTGCGCCAGGGATTGATGATGTCTGAAATGGTGCTTTTGGAACCGGTGCTGAACTTCACCCTGGAAGTACCCTCTTACGCCGTAGGACGGGCAATGACGGACCTTTCAGCCATGTCAGCTAAGACAGAGCCGCCGGAACTCATAAATGACGGCACTTTTTCCCTGCTTAAGGGGACCATCCCCGCATCCGAGGTGAAGGACTACGCACGGACGGTGATCTCCTACACTTCGGGAAACGGCCGCTTTTTCACGTCCTTTAAGGAATGTGCCCCCTGCCACAACCACGAGGAAGTGATCGCGGCAAAGGCCTACGATCCCGAACTGGATAAGTATAATACCGGCTCATCGGTCTTCTGCCAACACGGAGCGGGAACCATAATCCCCTGGAATGAAGTCCGGAAATATATGCATATAGACACCGGTTGGAAGCCGGCTGAAGAAAAGCGCGCATCGGTAACGCCCGTTATTCCTCAAAGCCCTGCAAAAACAGCACCGGACAACAGGAGTTTTAAGGAGAAGGAAAAGGACAGGCGGGCCTTTGACAAAGAATTGATGGCGATCTTTGAGAGAACCTACGGCCCCATTCAGCGCCGTCTTTCCTACAGTATGGATGACGACTATGAGGAACCTGAAGAAAACAAAGGCCCAAAAGGCGGTGACCCGAAATATCAGGAGAAAAAGAAGGCTCCCGAACCGGTAAAAGATTATCTTTTAGTAGATGGTTACAATATAATCCACGCCTGGGAAGAGCTGAAATCCCTGTCCGCGGGAAACCTGCAGTCAGCCCGGGACAAGCTCATGGATATTCTCTCGAATTACGCAGGTTACACCGGGGAAAATGTGATACTGGTCTTTGACGCCTATAAGGTAAACGGCGGAAGGGAAAGGACATTTAAATACAATAATATTAGCGTTGTTTATACGAAGGAAGCGGAAACCGCCGATCTCTATATAGAGAAAGCAGCCCACGAGCTGGGAAAAAAGCACAAAGTCACAGTTGCCACCAGCGACGGTATAGAGCAGGTGATAATCTTCGGCGCAGGCGCCATACGGCTCTCCGCCCTGAATCTTGAACAGCGCATAAAAGATATGGAAAAAGAGATCGCCGAAAAACTAGGGAAACTGTAGGTTACGGCCCCACAGTCACTCACGGATCACGGCTTTTAAGGAATTAGCAACCAGCGCCCTGGAAAATGGCATGCAGAATTCCGCCACAGGTCCCACGAGGAATACGCAGATCACAGTTCCCACGCCAAATCTGCCCCCAAGGAAAAATCCGGTGAGGAGAAAGGCCGCATCCGTGATCATTCTTACGATCCCGAAACGTTTGCCGCTTTTATCGCTTATTACCACTGCCACCAGGTCGTTGGGCCCGGTACCGGCTTCGGAACGTATTACTATGGACATTCCCAGGGCAAGGATCACACAGCCCAAAATAAGGACTATGATCTTAAAGGGCAGCGCCATTTCACCGATCTTAAGGCCTGCAAGCAGCCAGGTGAAAAAGTCGATTATTGGCCCTCCGCAGAACATGCAGACCACGGTGCCTGCCTTCACATAGCTTCTGTCCACCACAAAAAGCACCAGAATGATCAGGAAACACACACCCATATGAACGGTGCCGTGGGTCGGGGATATGGCCGTCAGGTTTATGAGAAGGAGCCTCAGCCCCTGTATAAGCACATTAAAGGGATCTGCCCCAAGATCTGCCAGCAGGAACAGCGTCACCCCCAGGTGTGCTATCACCAGTCCGATAAAGAGCAGTACAAGCCGCATTGCTTTTTCCATAATCTTTAAGTTCATTTTTTCCTCCGTGATACAGCTGAAAGCTGCGATATAAACTTGCCAGGTTCCTCACATCGGTATTTATACTGTCCCCAACTCCGTGAAACTGAGAATAATAGTAACATACCCCAGCCATCTCAAACAAGGATTACTTTCCCGACAGCTCCTTATTTGAAATAAAGAGAAGTTGGTATATAATAAACCGGTAATTGCCAAAAAGATTTATTAAAAGGAGAATCAAAGTTTGAAGTACTTAGGAAGATTTTTTACACTGCTCGTAGTATTTATTATGGGAATGGCTGTGAGCGTAAGCGCGGCGGTCGTGATGATAGACCCGGGACACGGGGGCGAAGGCACCGAAGGCTGCGGAGCTATCTATCCCCCTTATTTTGAGAAAAACCTGACTCTGGACGTTGCAAGCCAGCTCTGTGCTGAGCTGAATGCTTCCGGGGTTTCCGCGGAAATGACCAGGACCAGTGATAAAGCCCTTTCCCTTCCGGAGAGAGCTGCCATTGCAAAGAATTCCGGGGCAAAAATGCTTATAAGCATCCATTTCAACGCTTCCGCTCCCCATGATAAGACCGGAAGTGCCGTCTGGACTTCCATGTACGGGAATCATTATAAGGCAGGCGCCGAGTGCGGAGGACAGATCCTCTCACAGCTGACGTCTCTCGGATTCGTAAATAAGGGGATATGGACAAAGGCAGGCTCCCAGGGGGATTATTACGGAGTGATCCGCTACGGGACCTCTCTCGGCATACCTACCATAATCGTTGAACACTGTTATATGGATAACGCGGTAGACAGGGCCATCCTTGAAAGGGTAGGCACCGGAGGCCTTGCACATGCTGACGCAGCCGGGATCATAAGCTTCTTCAGCGGTGCCACCGGCCAGGCTCTGGTAAACGGAACCCTTGATACCTCAGCCGCAAACTACGCCAGCGCTTCCGTAGCCGCCGGAGCAGGCAGTTCCGCCGGAAGCTCCGCAGGTTCTGCAGCCTCTTCCTTAAAGAGCAACTTCACCGATGCAGAGTGGAAGTGGCTCTTAAGCCAGTGGGCATACACCGGCAACGCCGAGGCGGTCATGAGCCAGGTTCCCTTAAGTGACCTTAAGACTCTTATCGAGGAGCATAACAAAGGGAATATCTGAGCCTGAAGGGGACGGTTTCCCCTGACTCCGGATGACCTCCGGTCAATGGGAACCGTTCCCGCCGGCTTTGATCACGGTATATGTATCCCGCGTCTTTTTCGATTCATACAATGCCTTATCCGCAGTCCTTATCAAATTGTTTACCAGCTCCGTTCCGTATGCTCCGCCAAAACTCATGCTTATCCGGATTTCCGGATAGGTCTCCAGCTTTATCTTCCTAAGCTCTGACTTGATGTTGGACAGTTTGTTTTCCAGATCCTCCCCGGAAATATCGAAAAATACCATCAGGAATTCGTCGCCGCCATAGCGTATGACCACGTCTTCCTTTCTTACTGACCGTTCCAGTATTTCCGCAACCTTCTGGATGACCACATCACCGCACTGGTGTCCAGCGGTATCATTTATATTCTTGAACAGATCGATGTCGGCCATGACCACAGCCTGACAGGGTTCATAGATAAGCTTCTCGTCAAGGAATTTTCTGTTCCTGATCCTGGAAAGAGAATCGATATAGATCTCGGTCTCAAAATCGGAAATCTTTTTCTGCTGGGCAAGATTCTGCAGCTTGGCTTCCGTGGTATCCTGACAGCCGTATACGATGTGTGCGAGGCTTCCGTCCTCATTCCTGTCACCCACCATGAAGATCCCTTCGAACCAGCGCTGCGCGCTTTCGCTGAAGAACTCCTTACTTGTGGTCCCGTGTTCATCGATGGCCGAAAGGATCTTATCCTTATCCAGCCACTCGTACAGCCCCTGGCGGAAGCTTTCGGCCACTGATGCAGCCACATTATTCCTGAGGAACTGCAATGCGTCCGGGTCCTTCGGAACCATATCCACATATTTATTGGAGCTGATCATGCGGTAGCTCATATCATTAACATCGATAAACAGGGAAAAATTGAAGACCTTACCGATAGCCTCAATGATCTTTAAATACTCCTCCAGCTCCTGCTGGGCGGTAATATCACGATAGCAGCCCATGTAGATCTCTAAAGAGCCGTCATCCGGGCGTCTCACAAATCTTCCCGCTCCGGTGACCCAAATGATGCTGCCATCCTTTTTCTGCATATGGTAGGTAGCGTGAGTGATATCCGGCAGTTCCCGGTGTATCCGAACCGAATCCCAGAACAGCTTTACTATAGCGTCCCGTTCTTCCGGCACAAGAGTCTTTACCCAGCTGTCAAACTCATCGGGCAGATCCTCCAGTCCGTCATAACCCAGCATCTGTCTGGTCTCATCATTGAACTCAAAACCGAGCATGTTCTCATCCCGGTCAAAAGTGCAGAAATACATGCCCGCTTTCAGACCCTTGGCGAACATATCCTCTCTGTACCTGGCGATCCGGTATTTGCTGTTAGCCTCATCTA
The DNA here is from genome assembly GCA_024683935.1 of Lachnospiraceae bacterium. The sequence continues at coordinate 5,093 of JAIKXV010000042.1, forward strand.
TCCTTCTGTTGCACTCGGCCAAAAGAGCGTGCATCTCCTTCGGATAGTCTGAAATATCAAATAAAGGCGTCAGGTCATCAACGTTGGCACTGGCTTCTGCGTTAAACTGTCCAATGCCCTTATCAATGCTTTCCGCATTGGCATTATTATTCATAGTCACTCCCCTCGTGATCAGATCCTATCCTCATATTGTATCAGAATTACGCATGTATTCAAGGGACTCCTGCTTATCTATGCTTCCCTTTGCTCCCGCAGGCAGCCGGAGGTAAGACGGAGGGGATGAAAAAACAGATACCCGGTGCGCTGGCCGGAACCATGAAGAAAGCCGGCCTCCGCAGGCCGGCATCTTCGGGATAAAACCATATGAAAAGGAGAGAGTTGTTGTGATCTCCACGAGATCCGTTATCCTTTGAAAAAGCTGATCGCACCCTTAAGTTCATCAGCTGAAGTATTCATATCTCCCATACTTGTTGAAACATCACTTACGTTACCCGCAACAAGCTGTGCCGATGCGGTAACCTCCTCGTTTGTCGCGCTCGTTTCCTCGGATACGGCTGAAAGATCGGAAACGGCAGATATGACCGTTGTCTTGATCTCACCAAGTCTCGCGGTGATAGTATCAACTGTGTGTATATTATTTACTGACGAATTGATCTCATCGTTAAGAGTATTGAACTGACCTTTTGCCTTGTCAAGGAGTTCCTGTTCCTCCTCTATGATAGCCATGACGTTTTCAGCCTGATCAACACAGGCCCGGGAAAGCCTGCTGATCTCCTCCACGATGGCTTTGATCTCGTTCGCCGAAGCCCCTGACTGCTCGGCAAGAGTTTTAATGTTATCAGCCACAACGGAAAATCCTCTGCCGGACTCCCCCGCCCTTGCGGCTTCTATGGAAGCATTGAGGGCAAGAAGGTTTGTCTGCTCCGCAATTTCAGTGATAAGACTTACCATCTCCGCTATTTTTACAACGGACTCATTTGTATCCCTGATGTCCCCGGAAATCTTCTGAACGGCGGAAACAGACTTCCCGGAGCTCTCTATTATGTTGTTTATACATTCAAGGGCATCCCTGTTTGCACTTTCCATATTTCCGGATGATGCCATGAGGGTTCCCACGGTATTCCTGGCCTCTTCAACGATATTGCCCATATCGATGATATTATTATTGATATCCTGCACAGACTGTGCCATTTGCTCCGTTGTATCTGCAAGCCCGTTCATGGCGTTTGATATCTGCGATGTGGATGAAGACGATTCATTTGCCAGATCGGTCGTTGTTCCTATGATCCCATACAGTTCGTCCATGGATCCGGCTATTCTTTTTACAATATCGCTGAGAGCTTCCGAAAGGCTGTTTGTACTCTCGATCAGTATTGAGGTCTCTTTGATGGGAGATGAAGCATCAGACTCTACATTTACGTCTCCGTCTGACAATCTTTGTATGTTTTCCGCTGTTGACCTGATGGGATCCGCGATATACGCCGCGACAACAAGGGCCAGGGCACCAAAGATAATGATAAGTATCACGCTTATTATAAGAATGATCAATGTTATATCTCTTTCGGCTTTCCGTATCTGCCCGGCCGGTTTTCCCGCAAATGCCATTCCAACAACACTGCCGTCAGCACCCACCAGAGGAAGATAATAAACATAATAATCCTCTCCGCCTATAACAACGCTTTTTGACGAATAATCCTTTCCGGCCTTCACCTCTGCCCAAACCTCCGCAGAGCTTTCCGTTCCTTCGTTTCTGGATCCGTCTTCATTTCTGAGGGAAGTCATAAAACGGATGTTATCTTTGAACAGAGTAAGGTTTATGCCTGTCTTATCAAGTATCCGGTCAATATACTCTTCCGGATTATATTCCACAAAACCGTCCGTAAGCCCATTATCATTCAGAAGATCATATTCATAGTAGCTCTCCAGACCCTGTGCGGCCACAAGAAGTTCCTCAAGCGTGTTCTCCTCCAGCTTGTCCGATATGGTTCTTACGGATGCCACGGCCAGTCCGATGATCGCAACTATCATGGGAACAACGGCCATGACAGTAAGCATGAATCTCAGCGATATTTTCCTGTTTTTCATTGAAAACCTCCGTTTTACACCTCTTAAAACAGAAATGTACAGTCCGTTCTTGATTATGAAACGGAAATAAATGTATAATGATGTTCTATCATTAAGACATGATTTGCTTAAATGATATCAATATCGCAGAACGAGGGTCATATAATGTCAGTTTCTTATGATTACTACAGAGTATTCTACTATGTTGCCACCTATCGCAGCTTCAACAAGGCGGCAGCAGTACTTTCGAACAGCCAGCCCAATATCTCCCGTTCCATCTCGATCCTTGAATCACAGCTGGGATGCAAGCTCTTTAACCGCTCTCATAAGGGAGTCACTCTGACAGTTGCCGGTGAAGAACTCTTTATCCAGGTCGAAGCCGCCTTTAAGCACCTTTCTGCAGGCGAAGACCGGGTGCTTTCCATCGCCAAAAATGACGGCGGTATACTTAAGATAGGTATCTCGGTTGATATAACACAGAGTATCACGAACCGGTATGTCATCCCTTCGATCATCGGGTTTCATAATGCCTGCCCGGATGTGAAGATCGAAATACTGCACGAAAGCACTCCGCTGCTTGCCGAATGGGTCGGCAGCAATCTTCTGGATACTGCATTTATCACGACACCCTTCGATGAAAACACCCGTAAGCACAACTACCATAAAAAAGTACTGCACCGGTTCAACGACACTATCATCGCCGGACAGGCGTTTTCAAAGCTTAAAGGCCGTGTGATGACATTAGGGGAAATTGCGGAACATCCTTTGATCTGTACAAAGAAAGGCTCTGAAACCTATGCCTTCTACCAGCATTTATTTGCACAATCAGGACTGGAATTCAAACCTACAGTAGAAACAGCAGATACAGGACAGGTTCTGGAGTATGCAGCCGAAAACCTCGGTATAGGAGTTATTCACCCCTATGATGCTGCAAAGGCTCTCCG
>JAIKXV010000085.1 GCA_024683935.1 Lachnospiraceae bacterium
GGGCTTTTTTTATTATTATTTTTGCTATTATTCAAAAAAGATCGATCCCCTAATACGGGAATCGATCTCGGATACTGTTTATTCGGAGGACGGATTTCTTAACTTAACGGCATTGGAACCGTCCCCACTGACTTCAGTCAATGAGAACCGTCCCCACTGACTTCCCACTGACCCCACTGACTTCAGAAAGGAAGCGCTTTCATGGGAACACACTCTGCAACTGAAAGATTAAGGGATATTGATCTAAAACGGCGGGGCCTTGCGGCATCAGCCTTTCTCTTTATATACCTTCTGATCCTCGGACTACTTAAGGGAAAAGCCCGGAGGGTGATCGCGGAGATCCTCTGCTACATAATGCTTACAACCCTCTGTCCTCCCGGACTTCAGCTTCAGTCGGCGGCGGTGCCCGTAAGTACCTGGGAGGGTTTAAGCGATGCCCTGATAAACGGCGGGGATTATGTATTAAATGAGGATATCATCGCTCCCGAAGGTGCGGAAGGATTCCTGGTAGTTAATGACGCTTCCCTTAACTTAAACGGACACACCATTGACGCTGCAGGGAATATCACTGACAGCGCCGTGATAAATGTATATGACACCCTCACCATAACAAACGAGAGCGGCCTTTCTGCCCCCATGGGCGGCTACATCAAAGGCGGCTGCAACATGGATGGTAACGGCGGCGGTATCTATATCGCAAAGAGCGGAACCCTCAATATGGACGGTGGAGCCATCGTTGACTGCACCGTGAAAAACGGCGGCGGCATTTTCAGCGAAGGAAATCTTTACTTTGGCGGCGGAAAAGTAGGAGAGCAGGGCCACGGAAACCACGCCATAGAAAACGGTGGCGGGATCTTCTTAAGCAGAACATATGGATTTGACGTAGAAAATGCAGTTTTAATCGGTAATGAAGCCGGAGATTACGGTGGAGGCATTTTTATAAATGGAGAAGACGGATTTAACAGTGATGATATTGGGTCAGATCAGGAAAACGCTTCAACGGTTAGCGAAGACAGTGTTTACACAGTAAGTGAAGATAATGCATTCGCCTCAGATTATGACACTGCATCCTCAGCCGGTGAAAAAAGTGTTTCACCTGACAGTGTGGAGCGCATTAATTTACGCAGTGCCTCTTTAGGTCCGACCTATGTAGTACACTCTGGAACACGTTTTCTGTGGCCTCAGCCTTCTAACTCACATAGCGCTAATGTAACATTTAACATTAAAAATATAAGCAGCTGCTCTGCAGATTATGGCGAGGCCATTGCTTTTGGAAATACAGATGGAAGTCAAGGAAGTCAATTTATTACTACAAGTTGTATTTTCAATATTTCAAATATCTGCAGTAATACCGCAAATAAAGCCGGAGGCGGAATGTATATGGGCTGCTTTTAGATTCCGCTTACATGCCTGTTGGTTATAATTGCTCAACACAGATCACTTCCGGTTTGTTTTATTTAGATAATATTTACGGAAACTCGGCTGTATATGGAGGCGCAGTAAGTATAGGTGCATCTATGTGTAATTGGTATACATCTACTATTCATGATAATACCGCAACATATGGCGGTGCAATAGCAGGCGGAGACAGTCATACATTTCATGAAGGATGTATTATAGAAGGAAACAGCGGAGTATCCGGAGGCGCACTATATGTAAAAGATAATATCGTAATGTCCGGAGCTTCCATAATAAACAATACTTCGACATACTGTCCTTTTTACGGAGGCGGAACTATTCAGGGCTACGGGAATTTAGACAACAACGAAGCATTAGACAGCAATCATTATAGCTTGGAAATTGGTGGGGGTTCCGGACGTTTTGACAGTATTATCTGCAGCAGCGGTACACTTTCTGTAAAGAAAGGGAATGGTGAAATTGTCCATAGTTCAACGGGTACCAGACGTGGCATTACGATAAATCAAGGTGCCTGCTTTACAGCGGGGAGTACCAATGGTAATTGTCTCGTAGTTGAGAACGGTGGAATCCTTACCTGTTCTGCCGGTGCTACCTGCGAGGTTTCCGGGGGAAGCGGCTTGGTATTTAACCATTCAAATTCGGTATTATCACTATACGGAGGAACCCTGAAGGCCACGGGCTGCAGTAATGGTGGAATTGAATTACATCAAAATCTACCTAGTTGCTATGGATCTATCATATGTGAGGACTGTACTTCCGGTATCAGCCATCCTGTTCTTCAACTCACGGGTTTAACCCAAGCGAGTGGAAAAGCATTGGATATTATTATTAGGAACTGCTCCGGAACATCACCTCTTATGAATACCACCGGCGAGATTACGGCTAACAACATTACAATGGAGAATAATGTGGTAACGGGAGGCGCTGTAACGGGAGGCGCTGTAACGGGAGGCGCTGTAACGGGAGGAATAATAAATGCAGGGAGTCAAAGATTGAATTTAAATAGTATAAATGCCACCGGTAACCATATCGGCGAAAGCGCTTCATCCATAACCGGAGGTATAATTAAAGCAGACAAGGTTACTGTAAACAACGGCTATTCCATAAGAGATAACACCATCGGAGGCAGTTCTACCCGTACAAGAGGAGGCCTGATCTATGCAGGAGAAATTACTCTTGGAGGCTCCGGGCAGATAACAGATAATTCCATCGGCGGTAACCCTACCGATATAGGAAATAATAGCCAGGGACCCCCGGTCTATGTTAGCGACAGTTCAAAAAATTTGAATCTGTCAGGCACTCCCTATATTGCGGGAAATACATATTTAGACAATGAAGGTAACAGAAAAGAATGTAATGTAGGTCTCGCAAGAGGTCTCGCAAGCAGCGCTAAGATCAATGTAACCAGTCCTCTTGGCGCAGGATCCCTGATCAGCATCTTCCCGGAAATTCACCGGGATCTACAACGGATCCCGAGGAGGATATCTCCGGCTTATTTAAATCAGGCAGTTATTCTGCCGGCAAATTTGTCTGTGATAACGAGCACCAGTATTTCCGGCCCGGCACCACAACTATTGGATATCATGATCACGTCTGGAGTTATTCTGAAGGCGGAAGTTCGGTAACCGGTCACTGTGCCACCCATGGATGCAGATATGAAAATGTTACATTGACCCTTAATCCTCCGGAGAGCAGCCGTTATGACGGACAGCCAAAGGTGGTTACCCTTACTGGCTATCCGGTTTCCGATGTCACAGATCTCGAGCCTGAACCTGCAGGAGTGGTCTATTATAAGACAGAGGAAGCGGGAAGCACCACTCCTTCAGGGTCCGCCCTTTCAGGACCTCCTTCAGAAAGGGGCTGCTATATGGCTCAGTTTACCTGGGCAGGTAAAACCGGTGTGCTTCCCTTTAATATAGGAGAGGCCAAAGTGCCCCTTATCGGAAATTCAAAATACGCATCTTCCAAGGATAATTTTGCCCCTCTTTCCCCCAAGGGGAAGATCACAAAGATGCAGCTTGATTTTTCCAGGGTAAAGGAATCCATTGTCAACCCCAGGGATCTCCGGATGACTGTCATAAAGGGCACCAAATTCACCACCGTTGCCCGTGTTAAAAACGGTGAAAAGGCAGAGAAGACAGGTAAGATAAAGGTTAAAGTAAATAAAAAGACAAATATCGCCACCATCAGCTGCAAGGGAGATGGTAACGTGACCCTTCCCATGGAGGATGGATACACCTATACCATAAGCTTTACCGTGAATAAGCCCAAGGGACAGAAGCATACCCTTTCAGTCGGAAGCGGCAGCGTAATAAAGACCATGAAGGATCTTTTTAATACTGATATAGACAGCGGGGACCTCAATACCAGGTCAAAGAAGAATGCAGCGAAAGTCACGGTTTCCGCAGATAATCTGGTGGTGATCGACCCTAAGGGAAAGGACACCATAAAATTAAAGTATAAGTACATGAATAAAAAGTACAAAATGAACATAAAGGTACGCTGAAATCAACCTCAAAGGTGTATAATACCTATAAGTCATCGGGGACGGTTCCAGGTGAGTCAATGGGGACTCCAAACATCCTACTCCCCGGCCACCGGGTATTTTACCGGATCGTTTTCTTCCTTTTCGATCCTCAATATATCCTGCAAAGCTTCTTCATCAATTGACTCCGCTTGAAGTTACAAGACAGCAGGAGGCCAGGCTTCAGAAGGACAAGTACACGATCCGTAAACAAGAAAAGAATACATCTATATGCTTATCGATCCGAACTACCAGGTACAGGTAAGCGATAACGGTTCCGCGGATGCAAACAGGGATTACAGGATAAATGAAAACATAAAAAAGATCAATTAATTAGATTAAATTTATCCCTATGCAAAATTAAAATGGATGTTATAATAACATTCATCAATTAAATTGACTAATAATTAACCGGAGGAGATTATGGTAAATAGGGATAAGTATCAGATTCAGTATTTCATGCCGAAAAAGCCGAGCTACGAGTGGGTAAAGCAGGATCATATCACCAAGGCGCCCATATGGTGCAGTGTGGATCTTAGGGACGGTAACCAGGCCCTCATCGAGCCCATGAGCCTGGAAGAAAAGCTGGAATTCTTTGAGATGCTGGTGCGGATAGGCTTTAAGGAAATAGAGATAGGTTTCCCTGCGGCATCCGAGACCGAGTATAAATTTGCCAGAACCCTCATCGAGAGGAAGATGGTGCCGGATGATGTAACCCTGCAGGTTCTGACCCAGGCGAGGGACCATATAATAAAAAAGACCTTTGAGGCTGTAAAGGGCGCTCCAAAGGCCATAGTACATCTCTACAATTCCACGTCCGTAGCCCAGAGGGAGCAGGTATTCAAGAAGAGCAAGGAAGAGATAAAGCAGATCGCGGTTGACGGAGCCAAGCTCTTAAAGCGCCTTGCTGACGAGACGGAGGGGGATTTCTCCTTTGAGTATTCTCCCGAAAGCTTCCCGGGAACAGAGGTCGAGTACGCTGTGGAAGTATGTAATGCGGTGCTTGATGTCTGGAAACCGAAAAAGAGCAATAAGGTTATAATCAATATCCCCACCACGGTGGAGAACGCTATGCCCCATGTATTTGCGACACAGATAGAGAGCATAAGCAAAAACCTGAAATACCGCGACGCCGTTACGCTGTCACTTCACCCCCATAATGACAGGGGCTGCGGCATTTCCGATGCCGAGCTCGGACTCCTTGCCGGGGCTGACCGGATAGAGGGCACATTATTCGGAAACGGTGAGAGAACCGGAAACGTGGATATAGTAACCCTCGCCATGAACATGTTTACCCATGGCGTGGACAGCGGACTTGATTTTTCAAATATCACTGCCATCGGGGATACCTACGAAAGACTTACCAGAATGCATATACATGAGAGACAGCCCTACGGCGGTGCCCTCGTATTCACCGCATTCTCAGGTTCCCACCAGGACGCCATCGCGAAGGGCTTCACCTGGAGGAAGCATCATATGGACAGGCCCTGGAGCGTGCCTTACCTGCCTGTTGATCCCAAGGATCTCGGACGTGAGTACGACGGTGATGTGATAAGGATCAATTCCCAGTCCGGAAAGGGCGGCGTAAGCTTTATCCTGAAGACCAATTACGGCATGCAGGTTCCAAAGGAAATGCAGGAGGACGTGGGTTATACCGTAAAGGGTATTTCAGACCACGAGCATGCGGAGCTTTCGCCTGACCGCGTATATCATATTTTTGAAGACAAATACATACATAACGAAGGTTTGTTCTCCATACCCGAGTGCCACTTTGAAAAGCAGCCTGACGGCATGCTGGCGAAGGCCACCATCAGAAGGAACGGAAAGGACGTGGTGGTTGCCGCCAACGGAAACGGACGTCTGGATGCGGTGAGCAACGCCATAAAGTCCTATTTTGATATCTCGTATGAGCTCTCCACCTATGAAGAACACGCTCTCAGCCGCGGATCCTCCAGTAAGGCCTGCACCTATGTGGGAATAACCTGTGACGGCAGGAAGTATTGGGGCGTGGGAATTGACGAGGATATCATCACCTCCTCTATCAACGCCCTGACGGTGGCTGTTAATCAGCTGGAGAAGATCGCGGGACAGGACGGAGACCGGGATAAGAGGATAACCGAGATACTGAATTATGTACAGGAGAACTATCTCTCTGTTACGCTGGATGACCTTTCAAAGGAATTCTATCTGTCAAAGCCCTATCTTTCCAAGTATATCAGAGAACAGTCAGGGGCCACCTTCAGTGATAATCTGCAGAAGATCAGACTGAAAAAGGCCTGCACCCTGTTAAAGAACGGAAACATGAAGGTTGAGAGGGTGGCGGAAAACGTGGGTTATCCCAGTGTGGAGCACTTTAACCGCCAGTTTAAGAAGCGTTACGGCATGACACCCGTTCAATACAGAAACAGCAAAAAATAAAACTATTCAAATTGTGTCTGGTATTTTATAATAAATGATACAAACGCCAAAAGTCCGGATGACGTTTGAACTTATTTCAGGCGTCATCTGATTTTGGTTATCTGAATCAAGAGATGAAAAGGCGTTTCGTCAGTTATGTCAGACTTCTTTGAAAATGAAACGAGAAAACTGTCGCATGTGGTGCTGGTCATCTCCATAACAGTTTTTTCAATAGTACTTATTTCATTGAATTTCAGAAAGGGATGGGAGAAGTGGATCATCCCTGTTCTCTGTGTCGTTATAGCGGCCGTTTTTTTCATGCACATCACAGGGAGGCCGGGAGAGAAGGAGAGGATATATACCTATTCCTCCATACTCTGCCTCGAGCTTTTCTATTACATTCTCAATATTGATATAATTTATAATACTGCACCTGTCGCCATGCTTACGGTGGTGCTGCTTTCCATGCCTGGCGAAAGGCGGCTGATCACGTCTGCGGCTTTGGCGGGAACCGTCGGCCTGCTACTAAGGTTTTTCAGCGTTGATACCCCCGGAAGGATAGTGTGGCATACGATCCTTATATGGATCACGGCCTTTGTCTGCATTAATGTCTTTAACGAAATAAAGAAGATGGAGAGCAGCTACAGGAAATTTGTCGATGGGTTAAAGCAGCAGAATAAGAGTGCCGACGATTTTCTCGCCAATGTATCCCATGAGATCAGGACTCCCGTGAACGCAGTCATAGGGCTTACCGGAGTCTGTCTGGAAAAGGAAAAGGATCCGGAGATCACCGGAAACCTGAAGATGGTATCCGAGGCCGGACACCGGCTGTCAGAACAGATAAGCGACATCCTGGACTATTCCGAGATAGAAAGAGAGGCGCTGGCTGTAAATCCGGAAGATTACAGGCTGGCAACCCTTGTGAAGGATCTGACCCGGGAGCTGGACATATACAAAGACTCCGAGGTGGAGCTTATCATGGATATCGATCCGGAAGTACCGTCGGTCATGAGGACTGATACCCTCAAATTAAAAAGGATACTGTGGCATGTCATTACTAACGGCTTCAAATATACGGCCCGGGGCGGAGTTTATGTACATATAAGCGCTGCACCGCAGAGATACGGCACTAACCTCAGGATCGACGTTACGGATACCGGTATAGGAATGACTGAGGATGAGAGGGAAAAGATCTACGAACACTTCTATCAGTCCGATTCCGGGCGGAGCAGGACCGGCAGCGGGCTGGGACTCGGGATGAGCATTGCCAAGGGATTTACCGAAGCTTTGGAGGGATTCATAACGGTTAACAGCAATCCTTCCGGAGGAACCCATGTACGTATCTGCATTCCCCAGGCAGTGGCCAACGACAATCCCTGTATGGCTCTTTATGACAGGGATAATAAGGTTATCGGAGGATTCTTCACCTTTGAAAAGATTGAGGAACCCTTTGTCAGGGATGCTTATAACCGGCTGATAAGCGATACGGTAAAGGGCCTGAAGACCACCATGCACAGGGTGGACAACCTGAAGAATCTGAGAGTGTTAAAGGAAAGCCTGAACATGACCCATCTCTTTGTGGGTGAGAATGAATACCGTTCCGATCCCGTGTATATGGAATCCCTTGCTGAGCAGATGAAGGTGATCCTGGTCTGTGACAGCAGTTTTATTCCGGACAGCGCGTCAAAGGTAAAGATCTTAAGAAAACCCCTGTGCAGTTTTGATGTTGTGGAGCTCCTCAATTCCGACGGCGGTTCGGCGGATGATGAGGAAAACCGTATGTACTGCAAGGGCGTAAAGATCCTGGTGGTGGATGATGAAGCCATGAACCTCATGGTGGCAAAGAGCATTCTTTCAAGATACGGGATAAAGGTTACAACGGCTGCCTCCGGAGTGGAAGCCATAGACTGCTGCATGAGGGATGACTTTGACCTGATATTCATGGATTATATGATGCCCAGAATGGATGGCATCGAAACCGCGAGAAAGATAAGGGCCATCAGAAAAGACGGGAACGTACCCAAAATGGTTGCATTTACCGCAAATGCCGTCAGCACTGCGAAGGAGATCTTTGTTAACGAAGGCTTCAGCGCCTTCTTAAGCAAGCCCATCGAATTAAATGAGCTGAAAAGGGTATTAAAGTCGCTGCTTTCCGATTCTGTCATATCCTACAGGAAGGTCATGGCGGATGAGGATGAGGAAAAGGATGCCCCTGCCGATGAGACAGCTCAGTCAGAGGAAGAGGGTGCTCCTGAGACAGAGGAATATGAGGACTTTGTCCGTCTTGAGAAACAGGGGATAAATACCGCCAAGGGCATGGACTACTGCCTGAAAGACAGGGAAATGTATATTTCCGTGCTGGAAGAATACCAGAAGGATGCGGCGGTAAAGATAGTTGACATGAATAAATTCTATTCCGGAGAAGAATGGGATGAATTTGTCATACGCATACACTCGGTAAAGAGTTCTTCGCTGATGATAGGAGCGGAGAGGCTTTCAAAGAAAGCAAAGATGATAGAAGATGCCGCAAAGGACAGGGATCTGCAGTTAGTGCATGAAGCATTTCCGGAATTCCTGCCTGAATATGAGGCAGTTGTACAGGTAATAAGGGAAGTATATGGACATTCGTAAGTTTAAGGAATACCTGTTCGACAGTAAGACCGACATACAGGAACGACTGTTTATGCTGATCACCTTTACCGCCATGAGCGGAATGGTGGCTTCCTTCTTCGTGAGCATTTTTAACGGCGAAAACATGGAGGGCGTCCTCTCCATGATGGTCGCTTTCATTTTCTTCTGTGCCGTTGTTTATTTCGGATATAAGCATAATAAACTTCGGCTCACGTCCAATATAGTTGCCGTTATGATGGTATTCTTCTTTTTCCCGGTGGTGTTCTTTACCAGCGGGGGAGTTTACGGCGGAACGCCTATCTGGTTTGTTTTCGTAATGCTGTACGTGGGTATGATACTGCGGGGCAGATGGAGAGTTGTCATGCTGCTGTCGCAGATCGTCGTAACAGCAGTCTGCTATTATCTGCAGTACAGATATCCGGAGTTGATCCTTTCCCATACAGAGAGCGAATTCTACTGGGATTCCTTCGGTTCCTTTGTGGTATGCAGCCTCATCATGACACTGATGACAAGTGTACAGGTCTTTATGCTGAGGCGTGAGACAAGGATCGTAAAAAAGCAGAAGGAAGAGATAGATGATCTGAATAAGGCTCAGAACCGCTTCTTCTCCAGCATGAGCCACGAGATCAGAACTCCAATTAATACGATAATCGGACTGAACGAGATGATACTCAGGGAAGATGTCTCGGATGAGGTAAGGGAGGACGCCAGGAATATCCAGGGAGCCAGCCGAATGCTCCTTAGCCTTATAAACGATATCCTGGATATGTCAAAGATCCAGTCGGGACAGATGAAGCTGAATAACGTGAACTACGGAACAGCCGAAATGATAAGCGAAGTGTCTTCCATGATCCAGATAAAGGCCATGGAAAAGGATCTGACCTTTGACGTTAATATCGCCCAGGATCTGCCGGCGGAACTTAACGGCGATGAGATGCGGATAAAGCAGGTTCTTATCAACATCCTGAATAACGCAGTAAAGTATACCAGGGAGGGCGGGGTTTCCCTTACAGTTCAGTGTGAGAACCTGTTTGACAACAAGGTGTATCTGATCTTTACCGTTACCGATACGGGTATCGGAATAAAGAAGGAGAGCATACCTTACCTGTTTACGGCATTCAAAAGGGTGGATGAGGACGTAAACAGACATATAGAGGGTACGGGACTGGGTCTTTCCATAGTAAAGGAGCTTACGGAACTTATGGGCGGACGGGTTACCGTAAACAGTATCTACACCCAGGGCTCTACCTTCATAGTCGAGATACCCCAGGATGTCATTGATCCTTCTCCTGTGGAAAGACTGGACATGTTAGGCAATCATGAGATCAGGAAGAACAGCGTATACCACCAGAGCTTTGAAGCGCCGGAGGCAAAGGTGCTGGCTGTTGACGATACGTCGGCAAACCTTATGGTTATCAGGAAGCTCCTCCGTGAAACAAAGGTTATTCTGGATACAGTATCATCGGGAAAGGAAGCTCTGGAAAAGACCCTGAATACCGAATACAACGTTATCTTTATGGACCATCTGATGCCTGAAATGGACGGCATTGAATGCATGAAGAGGATAAAGGAGCAGCTTGGAGGACAGAGCAGGGAAGCAAAGATCGTGGCCCTTACCGCCAACGCCGATGAAAAAAGCAGGAAGCTGTATGAGAAATCCGGATTTGACGGCTATGTATTAAAGCCCGTAAGCGGAAATATCCTGGAGCAGGAGCTGAAAAAAATGCTGCCCCGGGACCTTATCAAGTATGAGCTTACGGATGAGAATATCCTGGAGGAGAGTGTTTCCTGGATAAAGAAGGGCAGGAAGAGAGCCAATATCAAGGTTACGGTATCCAGTGTGGCGGATATGCCGAAGGCTCTCACGGATCAGTTTGATATAGGTGTGATCCCCCTTAAGATAGAGACGGAGGGCGGAGTCTTTAAGGACGGCGTGGACATGGATTCGGATGCCATGCTTTCGTACGTGGGAACCCGCGGAAAGAAAGCGCGTATACTTCCCATTGAGGCCAGTGACTTTGAGGATTTCTTCGCTGCCAAGCTTAAGCAGGGCAATAATATCATACACATCTCGGGATCCGGAAAGGTTGCTGATACCAGTTACTTCTCGGCCCTTGACGCTGCCAGCAATTTTGACAATGTTACGATAGTTGATTCCGGGCATATTTCTTCCGGACAGGGACTCATGGCCATCGAAGCCTGCCGCATGGCGGAGGAAGGCATGAAGGTGGATGAGATAATAGAGAGGCTCGATCAGGAGAAGTACCATATTCACACCAGTTTCATCGTTGACCATGTGGATTCCATGGTGGCTTCGGGACAGATCAGTCCCGGAATTGCCAGCGTAATAAGTGCCTTTCTGATACGTCCGGTATTTGAGATCAGGAACGGCCGGATGAAGGTTACAAAATTCTATATGGGTTCCAGGGAGCACGCCTGGAAACGCTATATATCCAGCACCCTTAAGGATACCGGTATCATTGATAAAAAGATCCTCTTTATCACCCACGCCGGTGTTCCCAAGGATGAACTGGATCTGATCAAAAAGGAAGCAACAAAGAGAGTAGACTTTGAGGAGATCTATATCACAAAGGGCTCACCTGCCATTGCCGTAAATGTCGGCGTAGGAACCTTCGGACTGATATTCAGGATGAAGGAACGGGATGAGTATTGAAAGGAGTAAGGTTATTTTATGGGCATAGTGAGAAGTATGACCGGTTTCGGCAGGGGGGAAGCGGAGAACGACGGGAGAAGATATACCGTTGAGATCAAGTCCGTGAACCACAGGTTTTTGGATATCAGCATTAAAATGCCGAAGGTATTATCCAAATTCGAGTCATCTGTACGGACTGTCATGAAGGAATATCTGGAAAGAGGAAAGGTGGATGTTTTTATCTCTTTCTACAATACCGCATCCGAGACCGAATGTGTGCGCTACAACAAAGGCCTCGCCGCGGAATATCTGAAGTATCTGAAGGAAATGAGCGATGACTTCGGTCTGGATGACGATATCAGGATATCCCTGCTGTCACGCTTTCCCGATGTTTTTACCACAGAGGAAGCGGAGCTGGACGAAGATAAGATCTGGACTGAATTCGAGCCGGTTCTCAGGAAGGCTCTGGAGGAAATAAGGATATCCAGGGAGAGAGAGGGAGAGAACCTGAAAAAGGATCTTTTGCAGAAGCTTTCGGAAATGGAAACGCAAGTTGCCATCGTGGAAAAGCGCGGGCCTGAGATCATAGAAAATTACAGGGCAAAGCTCACCGATAAGGTCCGGGAGATGCTGCAGGATTCCACAATAGACGAATCCAGGATCGTAACCGAGGTCACTATTTTTGCCGATAAGATCTGCGTAGATGAAGAGATCACCAGGCTTAAGAGCCATATAGGAGCGATGGAAAAAGAACTTGAGAAGGGCGGTCCCATCGGAAGAAAGCTTGATTTCATAGCCCAGGAGATGAACCGGGAAGCGAATACCACACTCAGTAAGGCAAATGACCTTATCACCAGCGATACCGCGATAGAGATAAAGACCGGTATTGAAAAGATAAGGGAGCAGATACAGAATCTGGAGTAAAAGAAGAAATAAAGGGGAGCTGCGGCATTTACTGTATGCAGCCTGAAAGGTGGTTGGCTTTTTGAGGGATATTCTCAAATTCAAAAGAAGGGTTCTGGTAGTGGATGATGAGTCCGTGAACCGTCAGATACTAAGCCGGATACTCTCTTCGGCTTATGAGGTAGTCCTTGCCGGAGACGGAGATGAAGCCCTTCGGATAATAGAACGGGATAGGAAAACCCTGTCTCTGGTTCTTCTTGACCTTATTATGCCCGGGCGTGACTGATATGAGGTGCTTGAAACCATGCAGAGCGACGAGGAGCTTAAAAAGATCCCCGTTATTGTCCTTACTTCCGATTCATCTGCCGAGGTAAAGAGCCTCAGGATGGGAGCGGCGGATTTCATTCCCAAGCCCTATGATATTCCGGATGTGATCCTTACCCGTATTGAAAAGACCATACGTCTTTTTGAGACCATAAGCATTGTGAACGCTACCGAGCTGGATCCTTTAACGGGGCTGTACAACAAAGAGTATTTCATGGAATACTCCAATGTTCTCGATCAGCATAATCCCGACAGGAAAATGGATGCGGCGGCGCTTAATATAAACCGGTTCCACATACTGAACGAAATATACGGAAGGAGCTTCGGGGACGAGCTCCTGCTGATGCTGGGAAGAGCCATAAACGACTATGTGGGGAGGTGCGAAGGCATTGCCTGCAGATATGATGCCGACGGCTATTATCTCTATATACCCCACGGCCACAATATCCCCGAGGAGCTTTCCGAAGTGATAGCAGAATACGAGACCGATGACATGAGAGATATCCATATCCGCGTGAGATTCGGTATATATCCCGATGTGGACAGGGAATATGATGTGCTGCGGCGTTTTGACTGCGCCCTTCTCGCCTGCAACAGTATAAAGGGCGATTACGGCAACAGGGTGGCGTATTACGACTCCTCCATGCATGAAAAGGAGGCCTATTAGGAGAGGCTGATATCGGACATGGACCAGGCCATGGCAGACGGTCAGTTCAGGGTATATTATCAGCCCAAATTCGCGATCCAGAGCAGTAAACCGTATCTGACATCCGCAGAGGCTCTTGTTCGCTGGGTGCATCCGACCCTCGGAATGATAAGTCCCGCCAGATTCATACCCGTATTTGAAGCAAACGGAATGGTCAGGCGTCTTGACCGTTTTGTATGGAGGGAGGCTGCGAGGCAGATTGCAGAATGGAAAAGGGAATACGGCTTTACGATTCCGGTATCCGTTAATGTTTCCCGGATTGACCTTATGGAGATAAGCTTTATCGATGAGATAACGGGCATCATGAACGAAGCCGGCATCTCCGCAGACGAGTATCTTCTGGAGGTCACGGAATCCCCTCAACATGCTCTCATCACTGCCTATAGATGTGCTGAAGCTGGACAGGGGCTTTATAAAGAATATCCATGAGAGCGAGAAGGACCTGAAGATGGTGGAGCTGATCATGGGTATCGCGGATTACCTGAAGCTCACCGTGGTGGCCGAGGGCGTGGAAAACAGTGAACAGTACAGGCTCTTAAAGCAGGCCGGCATGAACGCCCATATTTCAAAACCGGTAGAGCCTGAAGTGCTGTTTTCCACGATGGGAAAACTGCTGGCATAGGACAGGCTGCATTGTAAAACTCCTTTGTTTCGGGTACAATATCCGCATGAATACAGATAAACCCTGTGCTCTCGTTGTGGACGACGAGCAGATCAATACCCTGATATTTGATAAGCTGCTGGGACGTTTCGGCATAGAAACCGTCACCGCCCGGGACGGCTACGAGTGTCTGGAGATCTGTAAAAAAGGAAAGATATTCGACTATATTTTTCTGGATCTCAGTATGCCGAACATGAACGGTAAGGATACGATGAAGCATCTTTCCAGGCTGTTTGGGCAGAAGGGCATACATACTCCGGTTATCTGTATTTCGGGAATGACCGGTGAAGAGATTGATGAAGAGACAAAGGAAGCGGGCTTTTCGGATTATCTTTCAAAGTCGATAAACGTTGATTCCCTGAGGGAAATATTATTCAGATATATTCCTTCCGGAAAGACAATAGTCGAAGAGCCGGAGGACTATGCCGAGGGCGGGAATGAGGATCATATTCCCGAGGCCTTAAGGGATATACAGGGAAATAGATACGGAGTACGGGATCAGTCACTGCGGGTCGGTAAGCGATTTTCTCGCGGCACTGAAGATCTTTTATCTGTCTGTGGATGAAAAGTCGGCGCAGATGGATGAATATATAAAAAGGGGTTATATCGAAGACCTGCAGATGACGGTACATTCATTGAAGAGCACCTCCGTTGCGGTTGGTGCAAAGCAGATATCCGAGATGGCCAAGCTCCTGGAAAAGGCCTGCGTGGAGTATAATATCCCGCTGGTATACAGCCTTACCCCGGAATTTATCTAGAAATACAGGGATATCGGGGATGAGCTGAAGACGGTCTTCATGGACGGCGACAGCGAAATGGAGCTTATGGAGATCTCGGAACACAAGCTTGCGGATGCGCACAGCACCTTAAAGGAGCTGGTAGAGGTTTACGACAGGAAAAACGCCGACAATCTTCTGGATTCCATGAAGAACTACAATCTTCCGGGAGAATGGAAATCATTTTTTGACAGGCTTCAGGAGCATTTAAGGAAGATGGACTGGGAAAGCGCCAGGAAACTTCTTAACAGTTTTGGGGGTAATAAGGGCAGATGAATGATACAATAGTATTTATCTATGATGAACCGGGTTTCATGGTGCAGACCATAGTAAACAATATAAAAGAAGCCGGTATGGAGGTCATAGATATAAACGCTGATCTTCATGAGATAGAGAGGAACCAGTACGCATCGGATATTATCGTGTATTATCTCGGCAATGTGGAGCTGGAGACCAGGCGTGTGCTGAAGTGCTTAAACGGCATGTGCAGGGAATACAGAAAGACGCTCTGCATCATAGGTGAGACAAACAGCTTAAGGAAGGCAGAGGAAACCTGCGATCAGGGCACGATAACCATAAGCCATAAGCGGCCGATAGATGTACGGAAGCTGATCTCGGATCTGAAGCTCATGCTGAATACCAGGGTGGAATATGCGAGAAGGAAGAGCATTCTCCTCGTTGATGATGATATCGACTTCCTGCAGATCGCCTATACCTGGTTTGACGGAGTTTACAATGTGGATGTGGTAAGCTCTGCAAAGGAAGCGATAAAGTACCTTTCCGAAAAGAAACCGGACCTGATCCTCCTGGATCATGAGATGCCGAAGATGAACGGCTATGAATTCCTGTCAGAGATCAGGCGTTCCTGGAAGACTGCGGACATCCCGGTTATTTTCCTCACCGGAAAGGATGACAGGGATTCCGTTATACAGATACTGGAAAAGAAACCGGACGGTTATCTGTTAAAATCGACTCCGAAGGATCAGCTTCTGGAAAGCATCGATAATTTCTTTGCGGATCATATCTTAAAGATCAGGAAGTGATTTTAATTTTCCGGAGAGTGTGCGATAACAGTGTTTAACCTTATTAATGTGGGATTCGGGAATATAGTGAACGGGGATAAGATAGTAGCGATAGTATCCCCTGATTCCGCTCCCGCCAAAAGACAGATACAGAACGGAAAGAAAGAGGGACTTTGCATAGACGCCACCCACGGCAGAAAGACCAAGTCCTGTATTTTCATGGAAAACGACCGGATAGTGCTGTCGGCCCTTCTGCCGGAAACTATCCTGGACAGGTTAAAGGGAGTTATGGACTCCGGGGAAAAGTAAACAGACAGAAAGGAGCGGCTTTCGGTAAGGATGAAAGGAATACTGACGGTTGTATCCGGCTTCGCGGGTGCGGGCAAGGGTACCATAATGAATACGCTTTTGGAAAAATACGAGGGTTACGCTCTGTCAGTGTCCGCCACCAGCAGACAGCCCCGGGAAGGGGAAAAGGAAGGCGTCCATTATTTCTTCAAGACCAGGGAAGAATTTGAGGAGATGATAAGGAACAATGAGCTGCTGGAGCATGCGGAATATGTGGGAAATTACTACGGCACTCCGAAGGCTTTTGTGGAAAAGAAATTAGATGAGGGAATGAATGTCCTTCTGGAAATAGAGATACAGGGGGCTATGCAGATAAAGAAGGCCTTTCCAGATGCACTCCTCGTTTTCGTAATGCCGCCGAGTGCTGCGATATTGAAGGAAAGGCTTACAAAGAGAGGGACGGAGAGCCCGGAGGTAATAGCCAAAAGGATGCAGCGGGCGGTGTCCGAGTCCGAAGGAATTGAGAATTATGATTTTATAGTAATTAATGATGAGGTGGACAAATGCACCGAAACATTGCATAATATTATTTTGTCAGCAGTATACCAGCCTGTGAGACAGAAGGAATTTATTGAAACAGTCAGGAGCGACCTGAGAAATTTGTAAGGATCCTTCGTCACTGCGTTCCTCGGGATGACAGAGGGGCGAGAGCCTTCGGGCGGAGACAGATTGCGAAGAATCTTTATACCGGATAATTAGGAGGAAATAAAATGTTACATCCGTCATACGGCGACCTTATGGCAGTAGTTAATTCAGAAGTTGAGGACGGGGAAGCACCCGTAGTTAACAGCAGGTATTCCATTGTGCTGGCAACTGCCAAGAGGGCAAGGCAGCTTATCAGCGGAAGCGAACCCTTAACCGATCCCAAGGGAAAGAAGCCGCTTGCAGTAGCGATAGACGAGCTCTACAAGGGAGAGCTGAAGATAGAGAGCAAGGATGAAGACGAAGGGCAGGCAGCCCGATAAAGCATGACAGTTTTTCTTTTATCCCTCGGCTGCGATAAAAATCTGGTAGATTCCGAGATCATGACCGGGCTCCTCCGTGACAGGGGCTTTGAATTCACGGATGATGAGGAAAAGGCGGACGCCGTTATCATCAATTCCTGCTGCTTTATCGGAGATGCGAAGGAAGAGAGCATCGGTGCCGTGATCGAGGCCGGGAGGCTTAAGGAAGAGGGAAAGGTTAAGTATATTGTACTGGCCGGCTGTCTGGCAGAACGTTACAGTAAGGAAATAGGCAGTGAACTCCCGGAAGTGGATGCCGTGATCGGAACCACAGCCATAGATTCCATTGTTGACGTTCTTAACAGGCTTTCAAAAGAAAGCAAAGAAAAAATAGTCGAGATAAAGGATAAGGATCTTCCTGTATTTCCTGAGGTCAGCCGCAGTATCTCAACCGGCGGACATTATGAGTACCTTAAAATAGCTGAGGGCTGCGACAAGAACTGCAGCTACTGCATAATTCCATCGGTAAGGGGACATTACAGATCGGTTCCCATGGAGCGGATAATAAAGGACGCCGGGGAGCTGGTGGAGCAGGGCGTGAAAGAGCTTATTCTTATCGCCCAGGAGACCACGGTGTACGGAAAGGATCTGTATGGCAGAAAGTCCCTGGCGGAGCTCCTTCGCAGACTGAACGATATACCGGAGCTTAAGTGGATAAGGCTCATGTACTGCTACCCTGAGGAAATAGACCGGGAGCTGATATCCGCGATAAAAGAGCTCCCGAAGGTTTGCCACTATCTGGATCTTCCGGTGCAGCACTGCTCCGACAGGATATTAAAAAAGATGGGACGGCGGACTTCCAAAGCGGATATCGGGAATCTGATCCGTGAGCTTCGAAAGGAAATACCGGATATAACCCTGAGGACCACGCTGATCACCGGTTTCCCGGGGGAAACGGAGGAAGAGCATGAGGAGCTTCTCCGCTTTGTGGAAAGTTCAGGTTTCGACCGGCTCGGAGTGTTCAAGTATTCTCCTGAGGAAGGTACGGCAGCGGCTCTGTTTCCGGATCAGACAGAGGAAAGTGTCAAGGAACAGCGGCTTGACGAGCTGATGACCCTGCAGCAGGAGATTTCCCTTTCGGTAAATGAGGGACAGAAGGGGAAGGAGCTGGACTGCATCATAGAGGGCAGGATCCCGGAAGAAGGGGTATATGTGGCGAGAAGCTACAGGGACGCCCCCAACGTGGACGGAATGGTCTTTATAGATGAAGAGGGCGTAAAGGGTGAACTGATGACCGGGGATTTTGTAAGAGTCAGGATCACCGGAGCTTCGGAATATGATCTGTATGGAGCGATAATATGAATCTTCCAAATAAACTAACCGTATTAAGAATAGTGCTGGTGCCGGTCTTTGTGGCGATCATCCTTTCAAACTGTTTCGGGGATGTGTCAAAATGGGTGGCGCTGGCTGTATTTATAATAGCAAGCCTTACGGATCTTCTGGACGGGAAGATCGCGAGAAAATACAACCTGGTTACGAATTTCGGGAAATTCATGGATCCCCTGGCGGACAAGATGCTGGTGTGTTCTGCGCTTATCTGTATGGTGGAGCTCCAGAAGATATGGTCCTGGATGGTAATAATAATCGTGGTCAGGGATTTCGTTATCAGCGGATTCCGTCTGGTTGCCGTGGAAAACGGCCGGGTTATCGCCGCCAATTACTGGGGAAAATTCAAAACCGCGTCCCAGATGATAATGATCTGTCTTCTGATCGCGGATATAGGGGTCAGCCCTTTCCCCATTATTACCGAGGCCTTTAAATGGATCGCCCTGATACTCACTGTTATATCCCTTGTTGTCTACCTTGTGGACAATAAGGACGTTATGAAGGAAGATTAATGTCATGTCAGACGATGATAATAATAAACAGAAGGACGGAAGTGCCGACGCCGCTGTAAGGCTTGTCGGTATTAAGGCTGATAAGGTCAGGGAGGAGCTTGCGGACATATTGTCTGCGGGAAATCCTTCTGCGGAGATAACGGATCTTCACGGTGAAGTCTGTATAAGGCTTCATGCGGTCGGAGATGAAGAGAAAAACGGAAAAAAGGTATTAAAGCCTGTTGTCAAGGAGATCAAGTCCAGGCTGGGACAGATGATCTATTCCACGGATGAGGATGAGACTCTTGAGGATGCGGTGGTAGGTCTCTTAAAAGAGAACCACTTTACTATAGCCACTGCGGAAAGCTGTACGGCAGGGCTCTTCACCGGGAGACTGGCGAATGTTCCCGGAGCAAGCGATATCCTGAAATGCGGGTTTATTACCTATTCCGAAAAGGCAAAGCGGAAATATGTGGGCGTAAAGAGGCGTACCCTGGACAAATTCTCTGCGGTGAGCGGAGAAACCGCCATGGAAATGAGCAAGGGGGCTGCTGCTGCAGCAAAGACCGACTGCGCCATTGCTATAACGGGTATAGCGGGTCCTGACGGGGGATCCGATAAACACCCTGTGGGACAGGTATTTATAGGGGTTACTGTTCAGAAAAAGACCTTTGTAAAAGAGTATTATTTTTCGGGAGACCGTCAGGACATACGTTCCCAGGCGGTTACTGAGGCGCTGGCCTTACTCAGGCTTGCGCTCTTAAAGCATTTCTCAGAGATCACATTCAAGTGATCCCATGATCTGCCTCCCGGAAACAGAACCTGAAGGGAGGCGGATAAAGTGACAGTCGATGAAATCATGAGCTTTATGGAGGACAAGAGATATAATGACCTCCGGGCCACGTTGTCTGATTTAAATGAAGCCGATGTGGCAGCGCTTCTTGAAGATCTTCCTCAGAAAATACGGTTAAAGACCTTCCGTCTGCTTCCAAAGGATATGGCTGCAGACGTATTCTCGTTCCTGCCTACGGATGTGGAGCAGGATATCATCACATCCCTTACGGATTCCGAAGCAACAGCCATCATAGATAACCTGATGGCGGATGATGCTGCCGACCTTATGGAAGAAATGCCGGCAAATGTGGTGAAGCGGCTTCTTTCACATGCGAGTCCGGATACCAGAAGGGATATCAACCACCTCCTCAAATTCCCGGAGGATTCCGCAGGCTCCATAATGACGGTGGAGTTCGTGGATCTCAGGGAAAACCTTACTGTGGAGGAAGCCCTTAACAGGATCAGGAAAACCGGTATAGACCGTGAGACCATCAATAACTGTTACGTCCTGGATACAGCCAGGCGCTTAACCGGAATGGTGGCGTTACGAACCCTGATACTTTCAAAGGCAGACGACCTTATCCGGGACATCATGGAGGAAAATGTCATCAGTGTTGAGACCATGACCGACCAGGAAGAGGTTGCGAGAATGATCTCAAAGTACGACTTCAGCTCCATTCCCGTGGTGGATTCGGAGAAGAGGCTGGTGGGCATCATAACCGTTGACGATATCATCGATATCATCGAAGAAGAGGCAACGGAGGATATCCAGAAGATGGCAGCTATCGTGCCTTCCGATGATCCCTATGACAGGATGAAACCCCTGGATCTCTGGAAAAAGAGGATAGGCTGGCTCCTTCTGCTCATGGTCTCCGCAACGTTTACAGGAAAGATAATCACGAGCTACGAGTCCTCGCTGCAGGCGTATATCATACTCACGGCCTTTATCCCGCAGCTCATGGATACAGGAGGGAACTGCGGATCCCAGACCTCCACCACCATTATCCGTGCGCTCTCTCTGAATGAGATCAATTTTCCGGATATAGCGAAGGTTGTGTGGAAGGAATTCAGGACGGCCCTTATCTGCGGAGGAACCCTGGCAGTGGCGAATTTCATAAAGCTTCTCGTGATAGACAGGGCAGAACCCGCAGTGGCTCTCGTTGTCTGCATAACGATGATATGCGCGGTGATCTGCGCGAACCTTGCGGGCTGCATGCTGCCGATGATAGCGAAGAGATTCGGCTTTGACCCTGCGGTAATGGCGAGCCCGATGCTCACTACGATAATAGATGCCCTGACCCTTTCCATCTATTTCCAGGTGGCTGTTCACGTACTGCATATAGCGCTGTAGAGGATTGCTAAACACAAGCGATTGTGCTATACTGACATATATTTCAGGGGTTTTTCAGGAGGCTTCTGAAAAGGTAAATCACAAAAATAAATAAGAAAAGGATGTGCTGCGTATGCATTTTATAATCACTGGAAAGAATATCGATGTTACACCGGGATTAAAGAGCGCGGTGGAGGACAAGATCGGGAAGCTTGAAAAGTATTTTACACCGGATACGGAGGTGCATGCGACTCTCTCCGTTGAGAAGGACAGGCATAAGATCGAGGTGACCATTCCTGTAAAGGGAAATATCATCAGATCCGAGCAGGTTTCCAATGATATGTATGTTTCCGTTGACCTCGTTGAGGAGATCATCGAGAAGCAGATGAAGAAGTACAAGAACAAGATTATCGACAGATCCCAGGACGGGGGAAATCTCCAGAAGGATTATGTGGATCAGGAGTATTCCGATGACGGCGATATTAAGATCGTCCGTACAAAGAGATTCGGATTCAAGCCCATGTATCCCGAAGATGCCTGCGTACAGATGGAGCTTCTCGGACACAGCTTCTATGTATTCAGGAATGCGGAGACAGATGAGGTTAACGTGGTCTATAAGAGAAGGGGAAATACCTACGGACTTATAGAACCCGACTGATATCTTAAAAGTTTTACCCCGGCATTGCCGCCGGGGTATTTTTTTGGAAACAATCTGTAATTTAAAACTTTCTTAAGGAGTAAGCTTACTATTATTTAGTGGGTGTAAGTATGAGTTTTGATTCTATTTTCGGAGGATTATTATGAGACTTAGAAACAGAAGGGCCATAGCCCTTGCTTTGACCGCATCGCTGGTTTTCTCCATGAATTCCGTCTCTTTTGCGGATGAGATCGTGGATGGCGATATTGTTTACGAAGAGGATGCATCCCCGGAGGAAGTAGGGGTTCTTTCCGCTGACGAAGAAGCTGTTGATGAAGTTTCCGATGCAGCAGAGCTTTACGATACAGATTATGAAACAGAGGATGAGGGAGCACTGCTCTTTTCTGAAGATGAAGAAGAGAATGACGCATATCTCGCATCTGACATTAATGCGGAGAATGCCCTCAGCGGAAATGTCACAATAAGAACAGGAACCCCTGACGTTCATGTATCCGCCAATAATACGGTATCTGTGGACGACGTGAAGAAAGCTGTCTTTGAAAAGCTGGAATTCACGATGGGAGATAACAGCTATTATGTGAAAAAGAATTCAAATAGCTATTCGCTTATTAAAACCACGGATGATACGGTGGTATCCACTGATTTCACCGCGGACAGCGCCAATATCAGCCTTAACAGCATAAGGAAGGCTGCGAGCCCCTTAAAGGAAGCGACGGAGATCAGTTATACCGATGCATCAAAGGGGATCATTTCCGCAAAGGGAAATCAGCTTGTCCACTATACCGCCACCATTAATAAAAAGGTGATCCCGGGAGCGAAGGAGTGCAATACCGTGGAAGGAGATATCCTCCTTAAGGTCTGGACCAGCGGAACCGTATCCAGCCAGAGAGTGAAATTTGCGGATGGTAAGTTCTCTGTTGTGGTTGAATACGACGCATGTGTGGAATACAGGGGGACCAAGGTCACCGCGACCAGCCATCATCTCGCAGTTTCCAGCGACGATCTTTCGAAGGAAGTTACCGGAACGGTAGACGGAGCCGTAGGTGTGGCTGTCAGACTGGAAAAGCTCAGCGCCAACGGAGCATGGATCCCCATGGAAGGAAAGAGCTACGGGAACTATTTCTGGAAGGACAGAACCGGAATAACCATAAAGAAGCCCAAGGTATATAATGCCAGCAAGGTGGGCAACTACTATGACGATGACGGGCCTTACTTCATCATCCCCGTTTCCTATAAGAAGAAGCAGATGGCAAATGATCTCCTTACTTCAGACCAGAAGCTTTCCCTGAAGAACGCCCTGGCAAGTACGAAGATCCACTTCACCATTGAGCCCAGGAAGCTCAGCACGGAGCTTATAACCTATGACAAGTATGATCCCGGAAAATACTATGTGAAGAAGCTCACATATAATTCCGACAAGAATACCCTTAAGGGCACGATACAGTACAGAACTTTAAAGACCAATAAGTCCACCCTTAATGTCCGGAAGCTCAGGAATATGGGCAAGAAGCTGAAGGTGGTATCAAAGTCGGCCTATGATCTGAAGGGTGAAAAGAAGAACGACGCATATTTCGAGTACAGTTCGGAGAAGGGCGGAGCGACCCTCACCGGAATAAACGGCTACTATGGAACGGCCTTTATCAAGGGCAGCAAGATCAACGTGAAGTAACAGCAAATATGCCGGTTCCGGCATTATAAAAAAGCCGGGTTGTAATGTATACAAAAAAGACCAAGAGAGTTACACTTTCCTGGTCTTTTTTTGTTGAATTTTACTTGTTTCTGTGGTATAGTAGACTTTGCATGTGAAAAAAATAACAATCACGGCATACATTAAATTCAAGGAGGCATTATATGGCACAGAAGATTGTATTGGCAGGTGCTGTCAGAACAGCTATCGGCAAGATGGGCGGAGCTCTTTCCAACACTCCCGTCGCTGATCTGGGAACCATCGTTATCAAGGAAGCGCTGAAGCGCGCCGGGGTTAAGCCGGATCAGGTGGATGAGGTATTAATGGGCTGCGTTATCCAGGCGGCTCAGGGACAGAATGTTGCGCGCCAGGCATCACTCAATGCAGGCATTCCCAATGAGATTCCTGCAGTAACCATCAACGTTGTATGCGGTTCCGGTCTTAACTGCGTAAATATGGCAGCAGATCTTATCAAGGCAGGAGAAGCCGATATAGTTGTAGCAGGCGGTATGGAAAATATGTCCATGGCACCCTATGCAATGACAAAGGCACGTTTCGGATACCGTATGAATAATGCTACCATCATCGATACAATGGTAAACGATGCCCTTACGGATGCCTTTAACCATTATCATATGATGATCACCGCAGAGAATATCTGCGACGAGTGGAAGCTTACCCGTGAAGAGCTTGACGAGTTCTCAGCCAACAGCCAGCAGAAGTGCGAGAAGGCCATGAATGAGGGCAGGTTCGACGACGAGATAGTTCCCGTTCCCGTTAAGGTAAAGAAGGAAATGGTTGACTTCAAGAAGGACGAGGGTCCCCGTCCCGGAACCACCAAGGAATCCCTTGCTAACCTTAAGTGCTGCTCAGGCAAGGACGGCGGCCTTGTAACAGCAGGAAACGCATCAGGTATCAATGACGGCGCTGCTGCCATCGTTGTAATGAGCGAAGAGAAGGCAAAGGAACTCGGAGTTAAGCCTATGGCAACATGGATCGGCGGAGCCCTTGCAGGTGTAAGACCTGAGGTTATGGGTATCGGACCTGTTGCAGCTACAAAGAAGGTTCTTACAAAGACCGGCTTAAAGCTCGAGGATATCGACCTCATCGAGGCAAACGAGGCATTTGCGGCACAGTCTGTTGCAGTAGCAAAGGATCTCGGCTTTGATATGAGCAAGGTTAATGTAAACGGCGGAGCTATTGCTCTCGGACATCCCGTAGGAGCTTCCGGATGCCGTATCCTCGTAACTCTCCTTCACGAGATGCAGAAGAGAGACGATGCAAAGAAGGGTCTTGCAACCCTCTGCATCGGCGGCGGAATGGGCTGCGCTACAATTGTTGAGAAATACTAATGACATATGTTTCATGGTATTGTGAACAGTAATAATGTAAGGAGGAAAAATAATTGGGATTTGTTGATTATGAAGTAAAAGGCAGTATCGCCGTTATCACCATCAACAGGGAAAAGGCTCTTAACGCCCTGAATTCCGAGGTGCTTGATGATCTTGAGAAGGTTTTTGACGGCGTGGACACCAATGCAGTGAGATGTCTTATCCTTACCGGTGCCGGCGAGAAGTCCTTCGTGGCAGGAGCTGACATAGGTGAGATGAGCACCCTTACAAAGGCAGAGGGCGAAGCTTTCGGTAAGAAGGGAAATGATGTTTTCAGAAAGATCGAGACCTTCCCTGTTCCCGTTATCGCGGCTATCAACGGTTTTGCACTGGGCGGCGGCTGCGAGATCAGCATGAGCTGCGATTTCCGTATCTGCTCTGAGAACGCTATGTTCGGACAGCCTGAGGTTGGCCTCGGCATCACACCCGGATTCGGCGGAACACAGAGACTTGCCCGTACCGTAGGCGTAGGCATGGCTAAGCAGCTTATCTATACCGCAAGGAATATCGATGCGCAGGAAGCACTTCGCATCGGTCTCGTAAATCAGGTTGTTCCTCAGGCTGAGCTTATGGCTACAGCTGAGAAGCTTGCAAATACCATAGCCGGAAATGCTCCCATCGCGGTCAGAGCCTGCAAGAAGGCTATAAATGACGGACTTCAGACCAATATCGATGACGCTCTCGTTATCGAGGAGAAGCTCTTCGGATCCTGCTTCGAGTCATATGACCAGAAGGAAGGAATGGCGAACTTCTTAAGGAAGAAGGATGACCCCGCGAAGGTTAAGCATGTAGCGTTTAAGAATGAGTAGGTTCGGTATATGCATCAGGCATATACCGAACCGTACATGGCAACTCCCGTAGGGAGTTGTCCGTAAGGATCAAAATGCGGTTATCTGCTACCGCATTTTGACCAAGATAAAGGAGGAAAACATATGAAAGTAGCAGTTATCGGTGCAGGAACAATGGGCAGCGGAATCGCCCAGGCTTTTGCGGTAAATGATGAGGTTGAGAAGGTTTATCTCTGCGATATCAAGCAGGAATTCGCTGACGGCGGAAAGAGCAAGATCGAGAAGAACCTTGGCAAGCTCGTAAAGAAAGAGAAGATGACTCAGGATGCAGCTGACAAGATCCTTGCAAAGATCTCCACAGGCCTTAATTCACAGGCTACAGATCCGGATCTCGTAGTTGAGGCAGCTCTCGAGGTTATGGATATCAAGAAGCAGACCTTTAAGGAGCTGCAGGAAGATATCGTTAAGAATCCTGACTGCATCTATGCTTCAAATACTTCATCCCTTTCAATTACAGAGATAGGCGCAGGCCTTCAGAAGCCCATCATCGGAATGCACTTCTTTAATCCCGCACCTGTTATGAAGCTGATCGAGGTTATTAACGGCGCGAACACCCCTAAGGAAGTTACCGACAAGGTTGTTGAGATATCCCAGAAGCTCGGCAAGACTCCCGTCCAGGTTGCAGAGGCTCCCGGGTTCGTAGTTAACAGGATCCTTGTTCCGATGATCAACGAAGCTATCTTCATCTACAATGAAGGCATCGCTGACATCGAGGGTATCGATGCTGCCATGAAGCTTGGCTGCAATCATCCCATGGGACCCCTTGAGCTCGGTGATCTTATAGGTCTCGATGTTTGTCTCGCTATCATGGACGTTCTCTATAATGAGACCGGTGACAGCAAGTACAGGGCATGCACACTTCTCCGCAAGATGGTTCGCGGAAAGAAGCTTGGACAGAAGACCGGTATCGGCTTCTATAAGTACAATGAGGATCGCACAAAGACTCCCGTTGACAAGCTCTGATGAAATTCAATAATCTATGATAATGTCTCCTGCGGATGTAGAGGCCGCAGGAGATAGAGATATGATGAAGAATCCCCGGTTCAATAAGGAGATCGCGGGAAGAAATCATACATTTATTATAAGGAGGAAACAAATGGATTTTTCTTTAGGTAAAGAACACATTCTGGCGAGAAATCTTTTTAAGGAATTCGCCGAGAAAGAGGTAAAGCCTCTTGCTATCGAAGTTGATGAGAAGCACGAGTTTCCCAGGGAGACCGTAACAAAGATGCAGAAGTACGGTTTCATGGGCATCCCTATTCCCAAGGAATACGGCGGACAGGGCTGCGATCCTCTGACATACGCTATGTGCGTTGAAGAGCTTGCAAAGGTTTGCGCTACCACCGCAGTTATCGTATCTGCTCATACATCACTTTGCTGCGATCCCATCATGACATACGGAACAGAAGATCAGAAGCAGAAGTATCTCGTACCCCTTGCAAAGGGCGAGAAGCTCGGTGCTTTCGGTCTTACAGAGCCCGGCGCAGGTACTGATGCACAGGGCGTTCAGACCAAGGCTGTTCTTTCCGAAGATGGAAAAGAGTGGATCCTTGACGGTTCCAAGTGCTTCATTACAAACGGTAAGGAAGCTGATGTTTACATCATCATCGCTTATACAGATATAGTAGAAGACAAGAAGGGCAGAAAGCAGAAGAAGTTCTCAGCATTCATCGTTGAGAAGGATACTCCCGGATTCTCATTCGGAACAAAGGAAAATAAGATGGGTATCTGCGGATCCTCAACCTATGAGCTTATTTTCCAGGATTGCCATATCCCTGCTGAAAATCTTCTTGGCACAAGAGGAAAGGGCTTTGCAGTAGCAATGCACACTCTTGACGGCGGACGTATCGGTATAGCTGCTCAGGCTCTCGGTATCGCTGAGGGCGCTCTTGACAGGACCATAGAGTACGTTAAGGAGAGGAAGCAGTTCGGAAGATCCATCGGTGCTTTCCAGAACACTCAGTTCCAGCTTGCAAACATGGCTACACAGATTGAAGCTGCAAAGCTTCTCGTATACCAGGCTGCTGATGCTAAGGCAACAAAGAGCTACTACGGTGTAGAAGCTGCCAAGGCTAAGCTTTTCGCTGCTGAGACTGCTATGGACGTTACAACCAAGTGCGTACAGCTCTTCGGTGGTTACGGATATATCAGAGAGTACGAAGTAGAGCGTATGATGAGAGATGCAAAGATCACAGAAATCTACGAAGGTACTTCTGAAGTTCAGAGAATGGTTATTTCAGGCGCACTCTTAAAATAATGTCTGAGAATGTGCCTTCTGTCAGCGAAGCTGACGAATGAGGTGATGAAGTCAGCTAACTGAAAAGAATATTTAGGAAAGGAAAAAAATACATGAAAATCGTTGTATGTATAAAGCAGGTGCCCGATACAAAGGGCGGGGTTAAGTTTAAACCCGATGGAACACTGGACAGAGGAGCAATGCTTGCGATCATGAATCCTGATGACAAGGCAGGTCTGGAAGCAGCTCTCCGCATCAAGGATGAGGATCCCGACAATACCGAGGTTACAGTTCTGACCATGGGACTTCCCAAGGCTGATGACGTTCTTCGTGAAGCTCTTGCTATGGGAGCAGACAAGGGCCTCCTTATCACAGACCGTGTACTCGGCGGTGCTGATACCTGGGCTACCAGCTCAACCATCGCAGGCGCACTGAAGAATATGGAGTATGACCTTATCATTACCGGACGTCAGGCTATCGACGGCGATACTGCTCAGGTTGGTCCCCAGATCTCAGAGCATCTCGGAATCCCTGTTATCTCCTATGCAGAGGAGATCAAGCTTGACAGGAAGGCAAATACCGTTACGGTTAAGCGTCAGTTCGATGACAGATATCATATGCTGACAGCTAAGCTTCCCTGCCTTATAACAGCTCTTTCAGAGCTTAATGAGCCCCGTTATATGACTCCCGGCGGTATCTTCGATGCTTATGCTGAAGAGTCCCGTGTAACCGTTTGGGGACGTGACAAGCTGGATGTTGCCGATGAGAACATCGGTAAGGGTGGTTCACCTACAGTTATTGCAAAGGCTTCCGATAAGGTTGCTAAGGGCAAGGGCGAGGTTGTAACCCCCGGCTCTCCTGCAGAAGCAGTTGATTACATCGTAGGTAAGCTGACAGAGAAGCATGTCATCTAAGTGTAAGTTTAACAAACTCTAATATAGGAGGAATAAAATGGGATTAGAAGAATATAAGGGCGTATTTATTTTCGCCCAGCAGGTAGATAATGAAGTGTCAAGCATTGCCCTGGAGCTTCTCGGAAAGGGAAGGGATCTCGCAAATGACCTTGACAACAAGCAGGTTACAGCCGTTCTTATCGGTTCAGGCGTAAAGGGACTTGCAGACACTCTTGCAGAGTACGGCGCAGACAGGGTTATCGTTGTTGACGATCCCGAGCTTAAGGAATACAGGACAGAGCCCTATGCACACGCTCTTTCATCCGTTATCAACGAGTTCAAGCCTGAGATCATGCTCGTAGGCGCAACAGCCATCGGACGTGACCTTGGCCCCCGTGTATCAGCCCGTGTTCACACCGGTCTTACAGCAGACTGCACACAGCTTGATATAGGCGATTTCCCTCTTGTAGCTGTTGAGGGACAGGAGCAGAGACATAAGCAGCTCCTCATGACCCGTCCGGCATTCGGCGGAAACACCATCGCTACCATCGCATGCCCTGACTACAGGCCTCAGATGGCAACCGTACGTCCCGGCGTTATGCAGAAGATCGAGCCGAAGAAGGGTGCAAAGGCAGAGGTTGTTGAGTACAATCCCGGATTCACACCTAATGACTGCTATGTAACCATAGACAAGGTTGTTAAGGAAGTTTCCAGCGTTGCAAACATTCAGGATGCCAAGATCCTTGTATCCGGCGGACGTGGAGTAGGCAGCCCCGAGAACTTCAAGATCCTGGAAGATCTGGCAGCATGCTTCAAGGGCGGAATGGTTTCCTGCTCACGTGCAGTTGTTGACTCAGGCTGGAAGCCTAAGGACATGCAGGTTGGACAGACCGGAAAGACCGTTCGTCCTCATGTTTACTTCGCAATCGGTATTTCAGGCGCCATCCAGCATGCAGCAGGAATGGAAGAGTCCGATATCATCATCGCCATCAACAAGGACGAGAATGCTCCTATCTTCGATATAGCTGATTACGGTATCGTAGGCGACCTTAACAAGATCGTTCCCGAGCTTACAAAGAAGATCAAGGAAACTGCATAAGCATTATCTTTTCCAGTATAAGAATCACTATCCGCCGGCAGCTGATGCCGGCGGATTTTTTTCATCCGTGACAAAACTTACGTGCTTATCTGACGATAATAAAAACCCCGCCGCTTACCGCGACGGGGTTTATTGTGATCTTTACTTTGCGAAATCTGTAACTCTGCTTTCACGAACGATATTGACTTTGATCTGACCGGGATATTCCATTTCATCCTCGATACGCTTTGCAATATCGCGCGCCATGATTATCATGTCAGCATCTGTAACCTGTTCGGGAACTACCATTACCCGAACCTCACGACCTGCCTGAATGGCAAAGGATTTTTCAACTCCCTTAAAGGAATTGGTGATATCTTCAAGTTGTTTAAGACGATTTGTGTAGGCATCCAATGTCTCTCTTCTGGCACCCGGACGGGCGGCAGAGATAGTATCGGCAGCCTGGACAATACAAGCTATAAGTGATGCGGGCTCCACATCGCCATGATGCGCTTCAACTGCATTGATGACTATGGGAGATTCCTTGTACTTGCGGCAGAGGTCTGCGCCCAGCTGGATATGGCTTCCTTCCATCTCGTGGTCTACAGCCTTGCCTATGTCATGCAGAAGTCCTGCACGCTTTGCAATACGGACATCCAGTCCGATTTCTGAAGCCAGAAGCCCTGATAATATGGACACTTCGATGGAGTGTCTGAGAACATTCTGGCCATAGCTCGTACGGAGCTTCATTCTTCCCAGGAGCTTTACAAGCTCGGGATGAACATTCGGAACACCGCATTCGAGACAGGCAGCTTCGCCTTCCTCCTTTATCATGGTGTCCACTTCTTTTCTGGCTTTCTCCACCATCTCTTCTATCTTGGCAGGATGGATACGGCCGTCTACGATGAGCTTCTCAAGGGCAATACGTGCGACTTCACGTCTCACAGGATCAAAGCCCGAGAGTACAACCGCTTCGGGGGTATCATCGATGATAAGATCGATTCCCGTCAGGGTTTCGAGGGTTCTGATATTTCTTCCCTCACGTCCGATTATGCGCCCCTTCATTTCATCTCCGGGGAGCTGTACAACGGAAATTGTCGTCTCGGACACGTGATCCGCAGCACATCTCTGGATCGCGTTCACGACATATTCCCTGGCTTTCTTGTCCGCTTCTTCTTTAGCACGTGACTCATATTCCTTGATCATCAGTGCGGACTCGTGCTTTACATCGTCTTCAACTATCTTAAGAAGATATTCCTTAGCCTGTTCAGAGGTCAGACCTGAGATCCTTTCAAGTTCCCGTACCCTGTCTTCATTGAGCTTTGCGATCTTTTCCTTCTGACGGTTTAAGTCCGCCTCCCGGTCTGCAATGCTCTGCGCCCTTTTCTCAACCTGTTCGGCTTTCTTGTCCACAGCTTCTTCCTTCTGCTGTGCACGTCTCTCCAGCCTCTGAGCCTCCGCGCGTCTGTCTCTGGCTTCCTTTTCAATCTCGTTTTTCTGATTGATGGATTCTTCCTTTATCTCCAGAAGCTTCTCACGCTTTAATTCTTCAGCCGCTTTCTCAGCCTTGTCGGTGATCTCCTTAGCCTTTTCATTCGCATCTCCGATGAGCTTTTCGATCTTTCTCTCATGGAGATTTGTGGCTATGACCGCTGATACAGGTACCGCTACAACCAGAGTCACAACTACAGCAATAATAGTTGTTATCATCTGTACGGTCTACCTCCTATTAAGTTTTTACAACATTACTATTCTAATTCACGAACAGACTTACGTCAACCGAAAAATGAAAGGATCATTGTGATGGTTGTGATCGATGTGATGTTATAATGAAACAGCGGAGGAAGGTTGCCAAAACAAAACGGCTTTGCTATTCTATTCTGAATCAAAGAACCGGATGGGTACTAAAGATATGAGAAAACACATTGCATTGACATTTGATGACGGACCGGACAGCGTCGTGACACCTGCGGTGCTGGATATGCTCTCGAGGGACGGGGTTACAGGGTCATTTTTTCTGATAGGTAAAAATATCACCGATGAAACGGAGGCCATAGCGAGGGAGGCCTTCAGCAGAGGGTTTGAGATCGAAAACCACTCCTTTCATCATTATTACATGGACAAGCTGGCGCCGGAGATAATCCGGGAGGAGATAGAGAGGAATGAAGAGATCCTTATGAGGATAACGGGAAGGCCTTCATCCTTTTTCCGTCCGCCGTACCTCGCGGTCAGCAAATATATGTATGATAATATCGACCTCTGTTTTATCGGCGGTCTTCACTGTGAGGATTGGGATGAGAACGTAAGCGCAGAGGAGAGGGCGAAAAGAATCATAGAGCAGGCTGTGGACGGTGCCATAATACTGCTCCACGATATGGAGGACAATATGGCTACGGTCGAAGCGCTGGATAGTATCATTCCCACTCTGAAGGAAAAAGAATTCGAGTTTGTGACGGTGGAGGAAATGTTCCGTCTTAAGGGGATCGACCCGAAGGAAAAGGCTGCCAGGGGCAGAGTATTTGACATTGTAGAAAGGTGAGAGATGAATCCATATTTACCATGCTGGGAGTACATACCTGACGGAGAGCCCCATGAATACGACGGGCGGGTCTATGTATACGGCTCCCATGATAAATTTAAGGGGAGCGGTTACTGTCTCCTGGACTATGTATGTTATTCCGCGCCGGCTGATGATCTGACCGACTGGCGCTATGAGGGCGTGATCTATAAAAAGACCGATGATCCGGATAACAGGGATGGCAGAATGTGTCTCTATGCACCGGACGTGACAAAGGGGCCTGACGGAAAATATTATCTCTATTATGTTCTGGATTTGGTGCCCTATATCTCCGTGGCGAGATGCGATACGCCCGCCGGAAAGTATGAATTC
Organism: Lachnospiraceae bacterium; assembly: GCA_024683935.1. Next base: position 33,031 of record JAIKXV010000085.1, read on the forward strand.
TACGGCTATGTTCATTATCAGGACGGTACCCGCGCAGGAGAGCGGCCCGGCGAAGAAGCCATGTTTGATCCGGCTGTGATCACAGAAGGAGATACAACCTATCTGTATTCGGGTTTCTGCATGCCTGACAATAAAGAGCGCCATGGAATGATGGTCCTTGCGCTGGATAAGGATATGCTGACGGTCACCTTAGAGCCGCGTCATGTCGTGCCGAGCAAGCCATGGTCCGGGGGGACGGGGTTTGAGGGTCACGAATACTTTGAAGCTCCTTCTGTCAGAAAGTACGACGGGATCTATTATCTGATCTATTCCTCGATAAAATGCCACGAGCTCTGCTATGCCACGAGCACTTCGCCCACGGGGGATTTCAAGTACAGGGGCGTCATCATAAGCAACACCGATATCGGCATTGATTCATACAAGGATAAGGACATGCCGGCCTTTTACGGCGCCAATAACCATGGTGGGATAATAAGGCTCAGCAATTCTAAGGAGTATATCTTTTATCACCGGCATACCGACGGAACGAATTTCAGCCGCCAGGGCTGCATAGAAAAGATAAGCATTGAGAAGGACGGGACGATAAAGCAGGTGGAAATGACCTCTGCGGGAGCGGCGGAAAAGCCCTTTGCAGGAAAGGGAGTTTATCCCGTTTATTTCGCCTGCAATCTCTTCTGTGACAGGGAGCAGACCTACACGGGGGATCCAGGAACCTTTCTCGGACCTGATTTTCCGAGGATCACCCAGGATGGAAATGATGATCCCCACGATGACGGTTATATCACGAATATGGTGAGCGGCACGGTCTGCGGTTTCAAATACTTTGATCTTAAGGATCTGAAAAGCGTGGCTGTCTGGGTCCGCGGTTTTGTAAACGGGGATTTCTCTGTCCGCATCGGGCTTGACGGCAGGCCCCTCGGAAAAGTCCACATAGAAAAGGAGAATTTCTGGAGGCGCTTTGAAATACCTGTAGACGGCATTACGGAAAATGACGCCGCCCTCTATTTCGAATACCGCGGCAGCGGCGCCCTCCAATTTCTCAAATTCGAATTGGGATGATCATACTGAAGACAGGGGGACCGTCCCCTGATTGAGAACCGTCCCCTGATTGACTAACCGCTACAGCTCAGCGGCGATTATGTTGATGATCTTGTGGGTCAGGCTGAAGGTGCCGAAGTCCGTCATCTGCATGCCAAAGAGAATGGTGGCGTTCTTCGACGGGATGTTCGCGAAATAGGGACCGAGCCAGCCGTCCCAGCCGTATTCCCCTTTGAACATAATGGTGTCCCCTTCTTCCGGTGCATAGCAGACTCTTAAAAGATTCGAATAGGTAAAACCATAAAGCTCGAATATCTCATGGAAACGGTCAGTAATGAATGCCGGCCGCTGTCTTCCGGTCATGTGTCTCACGGTTTCGGGTGAGAGTATCCTCTCTCCGTTCAAAGAGCTGCCCCCTCTTAAAAGCATTTGTGCAAATTTCATATAGTCGCTTAAGGTCGAGGCAAGTCCTGCACCGCCGGATTCAAAGGCGGGAGGTGTCTCCATCCTGTTCTTTATACCGAGAAAAGAACCGAGATATTCATCTGTGCCGTCATCCGATATGGGTTTTTCGTTGGGTGCGGGACCGTTTTTCATATGGCTCGCCGCCACATAGGATCTGGCAAGCCGCGGCTGTTTATCCTCCGGCACATAGAAGCCGGTGTCATTCATGTTTAGAGGATTGAAAAGCTCCTTTGCCAGGAATTCAGAGAACTTAATACCGCTGACCTTTTCGACAACCGCCCCGAGGACATCGGCAGAAGTGCTGTAAAGATAGTCGCTTCCCGGATCAAAGGCCAGGGTAAGGCCTCCGATGGCTTCGGCGATCTCCATAGTACTCATTTCATCTTTAGTTCCCAGACGTTCATCAACAGTCTTAAAAAGCTCTGCCGCCTCCCTGCCTGCCGGAGTGGCGTCATCGGGATAGGAGAGTCCTCCGCTCATATCCAGAAGGTCGCTTATGGTCATTTCCCTGCTGACAGGCTTCTTTTCGCCGGACGCATCATAATAGAACTGCTTCTTAAAGGACGGTATGTAGTCGGATACCGGATCCTGCCTGTCTAAAAGCCCGTGTTCGATAAGCATCATGACCGCTGCGGAAGTGATGGGTTTTGACATGGAGTAGAGCCTGATAATGGTATCCGGGGAATAGGGGACGGCACGGGCGACGTCCGCAAAGCCCCTGTGCACCGATGCAAGCCGCTTTCCGTCCTTAAATACCAGCACGGAGGCGCCGGAGATCTCTTTTTTTTCAATGTAGGAATCTATTACATTTGATAAACTTCTTTTCATTTTTGTACAATCCTCCCTAATATCTTACCCGTATTTTGTTGGTAATTTTTATCAATACATTTATTATATCAGAAAATGTAACAGAAAAAAGTGACCAAAACTGTTAAAATTTACGTTGATTTTTTGTGTAAAAAGTGTATAATGATGATCATGGCCGGATAAAAAGGCCGAATAATACATAAAGGAGACGAATGTATGAAAAAAGTTTTGGCAATGTTATTGACACTATCAATGGCAGTCGGAATGTGTGCATGCGGATCTCAGGCTGCAGCACCTGCATCCGAACCCGCTCCTGCAGCAGAAGCTCCCGCTGAAAAAGAGGAAGCTCCCGCAGCAGAGACCAAGGCTGAAGAGCCTGCTCCTGCAGCAGCAGAGGAAGCTGCGCCCGCTGCTGACACATCTGCAGCTAACCCCGTTGCCGGCAAGAAGGTTGCTTATGTAATGCTTCTTCCTTCCGCAACAATCTTCCAGATGTGGAAAGATTCCTGCGCAAATCTCTGCGAGAAGATGGATGTCCAGTTTGACTTCTTCTTCTGCGACGGCGATTTCAATAAGTGGCAGGATACCATTCGTACATGCGCATCAGCAGGATACGACGGACTTCTTGTAAGCCACGGCAATCAGGACGGATCTTATGTATTCCTTAAAGAGATCACAGAGCAGTATCCTGATATGAAGATCGTTACCTTCGATACCCAGTTCTATACAGACGGACAGTATCAGAAGATCGACGGCGTAACCCAGTTCTTCCAGCAGGATGACAGCCTTGTAACCGTTCTTCTTGACAGCATGATCGACAAGTTCGGTGAGGGCGTTCGTCTTATCAAGGTTTGGAGAGGACCTAACTACAATTCTCCTTTCGATCGCCGTGAGGTAGGTTGGGAAGCATACGAGAAGGCCGGAAAGATCAAGACCGTGGGCGAGGTTCAGCCTCTTCAGGATACCATGGATTCCGCAAATACCGTATTTGCTGCATACCTTCAGAGCGTAAAGCGTGAAGACGTAGACGGCGTTATCGCTTACTACGACCTCTATGGCCAGGGCGTATACCAGGCTATCACAGAGAATGCAAACTTCGGCGGAGACAACCCGCTTCCTATGGCATCAGTTGATATCGACCCTGTTGACATCACAAACATGCAGACCAAGCCTGAAATCTGGACAGCAGCAGGAACAACCGACTGGACACTTAACGGTGAGATCGGTATGCGTATCCTCTTCCTCGAGATGGCAGGAGAGTATGACAAGATCTATGATCCCGCAAGCGGAAAGACCGGCGTTGACTATGTAGAGATTCCCGGATCTGCTATCCTTGCAAAGGACTTAAAGGCTGATTCTTCAGTTGAGAACCTTGGCGATATCGCTGCCGATACATACGGCAACCTTGATTATCTGTCAGAGGCTGACTGGATGCCTAAGAATCTTATTCACTAAGCAGTAAGATTCTGTAACAGAATATAGCCGCTTTATAATCATGGAGGGCATCGGAGGTTTCTCCGGTGCCCTTCTTTACAGAAAAATCCAAGGAAAATCAGGAAAGGCATATGGAAAAAATAACATTAAGCACAAAAGATGTTTCCATGGAATATCCCGGAGTCCTGGCCCTTAATAAGGTTAATTTCGAGATTTCCACAGGAGAGATACATGCGATTGTTGGTGCCAACGGAGCCGGAAAGTCAACGCTTATGAATGTCTTTGCCGGTTCAAATCCGGGCTATACAGGAGAGGTTTTATTAAACGGGGAGCCCATAGAAGTTCGTACACCCAATTTCGCGAAAAAACACGGAATACAGATCGTTTACCAAGAGGTGGATACCGCACTGGTGCCTTCCCTTTCGGTTGCAGAGAACATCATGCTGAATGACATAGTCATGAACATGAAGGGTTCGATGATCAACTGGGGTGCCATAAGAAAAGCTGCGGCAAAGGCTCTGGAACGATTACACATAACCAATATCAATGTCAGGACTCTTGTTCAGAATCTCACCCTTGCCGAGAAGCAGATGGTGCTGATAGCAAGAGCCATACAGTCAGAATGTAATTTCCTTATTCTTGATGAGCCCACCGCGCCTCTGTCTGACACGGAGACCGAGGAACTCTTCCGCATAGTGAAGAAGTTAAGGGAAAGCGAGAACATAGCGATCATGTTCATTTCCCACCGTCTTCACGAAGTGCTGCAGATATGCGACAGCTACACCGTAATGAGGAACGGAGAGATAGTTCATAACGCCCCCGTTACTCCGGAGACCACTACGAAGGAAATAGTGGAAAAGATGCTGGGCCGCTCCTTTGAGGAGAATTTCCCCAAGGAAGAGGTTCAGATAGGAGAGAAATTCTTCGAAGTAAGGAATCTGTCCGGAGCATACGGTAAGGTGAATGACGTATCCTTCTATGTAAAGAAGGGTGAGATCGTGGGAATTGCCGGGCTTGTGGGCGCCGGAAAGTCGGAGCTCTGCAAGACGATATTCGGAAGCTACAAAAAGACCGGTGGCAGCATTATCCTTAACGGAAAGGAACTGAAGATAGGCAATCCCGCCCAGGCGGTTAAGAACAGGATAGCCCTGGTTCCCGAGGAGAGACGTAAAGAGGGAGTGCTGGTACAGGAAACTGTGGCCTTCAATCTTTCGGCAGCATGTCTTGATAAATTCTGCACCATGAGCTTTGTTCAGAAGAGCAAGGTAAATGATAACGCCAACCGTTTTGTAAAGGATCTGGGAATAAAGACCCCCTCCATAAGACAGCTTGTACGAAATCTTTCCGGAGGCAACCAGCAGAAGGTGGCCGTAGGAAAGTGGCTGGCGGCAGACTGTGATATCTACATCTTCGATGAGCCCACCAAGGGAGTTGATGTCGGAGCAAAACAGGACATCTTCCATCTTATCAATGATATAGCAAAGGCAGGAAACGGAGTGATATATGCTTCCTGCGAGAACAGCGAGCTGTTATCCATAACGGACAGGATATATGTAATGTTCGGCGGAGAGATAATGGCAGAGCTCGTTACCAAAGATACGAACGAAGATGAGATAATGAATTATTCCGTAGGCACCAGGTCCGAGAAACCGGCCTGAAGCGACTCGAAATAAGAACAGTAGGAGGAAAATAATGGATTCAGCAAAAAACAAAAATACTGCAAAATTTCTATTGAACTGGGCGGCGGTCATTACCCTGGTGCTTTGTTTTATCATATTTACGGTGGTTAAGGGTTCCCTTTTCATGTCGGGAATAAATATGGTAAACATACTCCTCGCCATGTCCATCACAACGGTATTCGGTATAGCTGCAACGGTTACGATGGCACCGGACGGCTTTGATATGTCGGCCTGTACTCTGGCAAGCTGCTCAGCATACGCTTTCGTATCGTCATATCTGTGGTTCGGATGCAACCTCTTTGTGTCGATACTGATAACCATAGTCATTACCGTGATAATGTATCAGCTCACAATGTTCCTTATTCTGGTCTGCAAGATACCCGATATGCTGGCAACCTGCGCACTGATGTTTGTGCATCAGGGTCTGGGACAGTGGTATATAGGCGGAGGCGCCGTATCAACAGGTATGAAGACCTCCTGGGGTGCAGATCCCGTAAGAGTTCAGCTTTCCGATTCATTCTCAGCCATCGGACGTGCTCCCTACATCATTTTCATAATGCTGGGCTGCGTGCTGATAGCGTGGGTAATACTTGACTTTACCAAGCACGGACGTTTCCTTTATGCAATGGGCGGCAATAAGCAGGCTGCGAAGCTCTCCGGTATAGACGTAAAGAAATACCGTTATATAGCGGGTATGATCACCGCTGTATTTATCGCGATAGGCGGTATCGTCGTTTCATCCAGAGGAAGCTCTGCGCAGGTTATGTGCTGCGATAACTATCTGATGCAGTCACTGGCAGCCGTATTCGTAGGACGCTCGGTAGGAGGTGCCGAGAAGCCCAATGCTCTCGGAACACTGGTAGGAGCCATGCTGGTTTCCACACTGGAGAACGGACTTACCATCTGTGCCGTACCTTATTACGTACTCCCCGCAGTTAAGGGAGCGGTTCTGGCACTGGCACTGATAGCTGCATACGCAGGAACCAAGGAACAGTAAATATTTTTAAGGAGGAATAAAATGTCAGATTTCAGCAAGTATTTTTTGATGATAAACGAGGATGATCCCGAGACCACCGAGAAGGTAGTGATAGAGTACACCCTTTTGAAGACAAAGGATCAGATTGACTGGGATGAGGCTTCGATGGAAGCAAAGATCCCCGGTTCTCACGGAAACTTAAACCATGTGTGCCGTGTTACCGATAAGAAGGGCCACACACTTTATATCAAGCAGGCAGGCAGCAATCTCCGTATAGATGCTGACATGACCGCGACTCTTGACCGTAACCGTCAGGAATCCGAGATACTGATGCTTGAGGAAAAGTGGGCTCCGGGCATGGTTCCCCACATCTATTTCTTCGACACGATAATGTATGCCTGCGGAATGGAAGACTGCAGCGATTACAAGGTTATGCGTGAAGCAATGCTTGAGCACAAGACCTTCCCGAAATTCGCAGACGACATTTCCACATTTATGGTAAATACCCTTCTTCTTTCCAGTGACGTTGTAATGGACCACAGGGAAAAGAAGGAGCTTACCCGTAAGTTCATCACTCCCGATCTGGATGACATCACAGAGAAGCTGGTTCTGATGGAGCCCTATCTCGGAGCTGACAGAAACAATATCTATGAGCCGAACAGAGCCTTTATCGAAAAGGAGCTCTACGGTGATGAGAAGCTGCATCTCGCTGTCAGCAAGCTGAAGTTCAACTTCATGACAAATGCACAGGCGCTTCTTCACGGCGATCTGCATACCGGTTCCATCTTCGTAAAAGAGGATTCCACAAAGATATTCGACTGTGAATTCGGAACCTTCGCTCCGATGGGCTATGACGTTGGTAACCTGGTTGCAAACATGATCTTTGCCTATGTGAACGGACTTTCCACAGATGACACACCTTTCTGCGACTGGTGTCTGGACGTGATAGAGCAGAGCATGGATCTCTTCATAGAGAAATTCTCCAGGGAATACGATAAGCACGTTACCGAGCCCATGGCAAAGGTAAAGGGCTTTAAGGAATGGTACATGGATTCCATCCTCAATGATACCGCAGGATATGCCGGAACAGAGCTTCACAGAAGGACTGTGGGAATGGCAAACGTAGCGGACGTAATCATGATCTCCGATGAGAAGAAGAGACTCCTTGCTGAGAGAGTAAATATCCTGGCAGGTAAGGACTACATCCTTAATCAGGAGAAGTACCGCACGGGTAAGGACTTCAGAGAGGCTGTTGTCCGCGCTACCGAGGCAGCGAAGAAGACTCTGTAAGAAGACCCTTATCATAAGGATTACCTTAGTAAACAGATGATTTAAGAATAAACAGGAGGAAAAGTAGGAAATGGCTTCAATAGATGAATTTTTTGACAAGGTCATATCAGTAAAGCTGCCGGATGACAGGCAGAGTGTGGACATTTTGGATCAGACACTGCTTCCCGGTGCGATAAAGAGGATCAATCTCCAGACCAAGGAGGAGCTCTGGGATGCGATAAAGAAGCTGAAGGTCAGAGGGGCCCCGGCCATTGGTGTCAGTGCGGCATACGGCCTTGCAGTTCTCGCAAACAGGATAGACGCTCCGGATTTCGACGGCTTCTATAAGGAATTCAAGGAGATAAAGGACTACCTCGCCTCCTCACGTCCCACTGCCGTTAACCTTTTCTGGGCACTTAACAGAATGGATGACAAGGCATTAAGCGTAAAGGATCAGAGTCTCGGCAGCATAAAGGAGACGCTTTTCGCCGAGGCACAGAAGATAAGGGACGAGGATGTTGCTATAAGCCGCAATATAGGCGAGCTGGGATTCGGCCTCTTAAAGGATCTGAAGAAAGAGGGCAAGGAGATAGGAATCCTTACCCACTGTAACGCAGGAACCATCGCAACCGCGAAGTACGGAACAGCTACGGCCCCCATGTATACCGCTCTTGAAAAGGGCTGGGCCGGATCAGATATGCATGTTTACTGCGATGAGACCAGACCTTTACTGCAGGGTGCCCGCCTTACAGCTTTCGAACTTTCCAACGCCGGCATCAATACTACGCTTCAGTGCGATAACATGGCTTCAATGCTTATGAAGCAGGGAAAGATAGATATAGTTTTCGTAGGATGTGACAGAGTTGCACGCAACGGAGATTCCGCGAACAAGATCGGCACCAGCGGAGTTGCGATACTTGCCAAGCACTACGGTATACCTTTCTATATCTGCGCTCCTTCCTCAACCATCGACCTTAATACCGCAACCGGAGATGATATCCCCATAGAGATGAGGGATCCTGAAGAGGTTACGACCATGTGGTACAAGGAGAGGATGGCTCCCGAAGGAATAGACGCATTCAATCCTGCTTTTGATTTCGCAGAGCATGATCTTATCACGGGCATTATCACGGAGAAGGGCATAGCGAAGGCTCCCTTCGACAAGGCCTTTAAAGAGCTTGGCATTTGACCGCCGCGGAAAGGAGTAATTTTCAGAAATGAGCAAATTTGATAAAAAATGGGAAAAGGAAGTATTAGCCATAGCTGACGGTATCCGCATGAGGGTATTTCAGTTTACGGTTGAACAGAACGGCGGATACTTAAGCCAGGCCTGTTCTGCGGCAGAGATATTTGCAGCTCTTTATCACGGGCTGATGAAGCTTCCGAAGATCAAGACACCCCTTATGCCGGATCCCTGGCAGGGAGCTCCGGGACCGGGAAATCCGATACATACAGGTATCAAGTTCAATTCCAACGGCAAGGAAGGCTGTGACCGTTTCATAATGTCACCTGCCCAGTATGCGCTGGTTGTCTATGCGGCTCTTATCGAGACCGGAAGAATGGATGAAGCCGGCATGGATGCCTACAATAAGGACGGCGGCAGCGTTGAGATGATAGGCGCAGAGCACTCCCCCGGAATGGAAGTTACCACCGGATCTCTCGGACAGGGTATTTCCCAGGCGGCGGGTATAGCCATGGGTATGAAGCTGAAGGGAAAGAAGGGGAAGGTCTTCACCTTCCTTTCAGACGGCGAATGCCAGTCAGGTGAATTCTGGGAAGCACTTCAGGCTTCTTCCTTCCACCGTCTGGACAACATGATAATGATAGTAGACAGGAACGGCTGCCAGTGTGACGGTCTGATGAAGCCTGTCATGAACATTGAGCCCTTCGACGAGCGCTTCAGGTCCTTCGGCTGCGAGTGCGTTCGCATAAAGGGACATAAGCCGCTTCTTTTAGCTGAGGCTCTCAATACTCCCCACAGGGGCAAGCCCCTTGCGGTGATCCTTGATACATCACCTTATCACGGACTGGAATTCCTTAAGGAACGTTCTCCCAAATTCCATTATGTCAGGTTTACTGATCCCAAGCAGAGGGAGGCATACAGGAAGATTTATGACAAGATGGTAAAGGAGGCGTAAGATCATGGAAATATTAAAGAGAGTTCATGCAAAAAATTTAGTTAAATGGGCGAAGAAAAAGCCCGAGGTTCTGGTGCTTTCAGCTGATCTTACCAGCTCCTGCGAAGCGGACGCTTTCCGCGATACCTATCCTGACCGTTTCTTCTCAATGGGAATAGCGGAGCAGAACATGCTGGCCTTTGCCGGCGGTCTCGCAAGAGAAGGCTTCGTGCCCTATGTGCACACCTTTGCGGTATTTATCTACAGGAGAGCGCTGGATCAGATAGCAATGTCTGTTGCATACCCGAATCTTCCCGTAAAGATGATAGGCTTCCTTCCCGGCGTTACCACTCCGGGCGGAGCTACACACCAGGCTATAGAGGATACAGCCATCATGCGTTCCCTGCCCAATATGACGGTTTTGGAAGTGGGAGATGCTACCGAGGTTGAAAATGTCCTGGATATTGCATATAAGATCCCAGGTCCCGTATATGTAAGGATGCTCCGCGGCGAGCTTCCCCGCATCTTCAATACCCCCATGGAGTTCAAGAAGGCGAGAAAGCTTTCATCCGGTAAGGATTTAGTGGTTGTTTCCGCAGGTATCTGCACCGAAGAAATGCTCCGTACCACAAAGGTATTCAAGAGCAACGGGCTCGACGTGACAATGTACCATATCTCCACCTTAAAGCCCTTCGAGTATCCCGAGCTTATGAAGGATATAAAGAACAGCAAGTACGGTGTTATCACAATGGAGAACCACAGCATCATCGGCGGACTCGGCTCCTGCGTGGCTGAATGCATGGCAGAAGAGGGCATCGGAAAGAAGCTCTACAGAGTCGGCATAAATGACAGCTTCCTCCACGGTGCAAGCAGACCTTACCTCATGAAGGAATACGGAATAGACGCCCACGCCCTTCTTGCGACTGCTGAAAAGGCTATCGGAAAGAAGCTTAAATTCAAGGACGAGGATCTCGGAGAGGTATTTATCCCTGCGCTCCATTCCGACGCAAAAGCTGAAGCGCTGTAAGGGGGTAAGCAGGTGAAGTTTAAGTATTATGATGACGAAGTATTAAAGTCACAGATCTCGGGTGACAGGTTCACGGTCACATACAGGATAAGGGCAGCTGAAAAGGAAGCCCTTGAAATGGCGAAGACCATGTGTGTGGAGCAGTCCGTGGAATTCCCTGCGGAGCATATAGAATGTGACACCATACAGAGTGATGTCATCGGTAAGATAGAAGAGTTTAAGGATGCCGGGAACGGTTCGTTCAGAGCGGTCTTAAGCTACGCATCGGAGAACGTGGGGGAGGATTTCCCCCAGTTCATCAATGCGGTATTCGGAAATTCCAGCATCCTTCCCGATATCACCGTTGAAAGGGTGGATATCACAGAAAAGATGAAGGAGATCTTCCCCGGACCGAGACTCGGACTGCCGGGCTTAAGGGAGCTTCTCGACGCCCATGACAGGCCTCTTTCATTTACCGCCTTAAAGCCCTTGGGCCTGCCGCCCGAGGCTCTGGCAGAGGAAGCATACAGATGCGCTCTCGGCGGCATCGACCTTATAAAGGACGATCACGGCCTTATGAACCAGAGCTTTGCGGAATACAGGGAGAGGGTAAAGCAGGTTTCAAAAGCGGTCAGAAAGGCAAATGAGGAGACCAAGGGACACACCGTATATGTTCCGAATCTTTCCGGAGCCTTTTCCTCAATGCTTGACAGGATCAGTGTGGCAGAGGAGTACGGTGCAGGCGGCGTAATGTTCGCGCCCGGTCTCGTAGGCTTTGACATGCTCTACTATGCTTCAAGGCACACCTCCCTGGTGGTTGTGGGGCATCCTGCCTTTATCGGATGCTATATCGACCGCGGCAAGGGCGGCATAGATGTTGAGTGCCTTATCGGACAGCTGCCGAGATACGCCGGAGCGGATATCATGGTATTCCCGAACTTCGGAGGACGCTTCTCCTTCAGCGAGGAGCAGTGCCACGGCATACAGGAGATGGCGCTGGAAGATATGGGATCCATTAAGCCGATGGCAGTATCACCTGCCGGAGGCATGAAGGTTGAACGCATAGACGAAATGAAGAAGTTCTACGGAAATGACGTATCCCTTCTTATAGGCGGCAGCCTCTTCACATCCCCGGGAGGACTCACGGAGAACTGCAGGAAATTCAGGGAAAAACTGGGTTGATGTCATTCCGGGCGCAGCGAAGAATCTTTTGAAAAGAGAAAGGATAAGAGTTTAGTAATATGCTTAAAGGTATACCGGATATAATCTCACCGGAACTGTTAAAGATACTTCATGAAATGGGACACGGCAACACCCTTGTAATAGGTGATGCCAACTTCCCGGCCACTGCCATCGCTGCGGAGAAAAACCACATCAATATCCGCTGCGACGGACACAAAGCCACGGAGCTTTTAGACGCTATTCTCGAGCTTTTCCCTCTTGATGAGTTTGTGGAAAAGCCGGTCACCATCATGGACAAGATGGAGATGCACAAGGATCTGGAATGTCCGGTATGGCAGGAATTTACAGATATAGTGGCTAAGCACGATAAGAGAGGCGGAGACGCCGTGCAGTACATGGACAGGTTTAAGTTCTATGATGCAGCCAAAGACGCGTACGCTGTTGTTTCAACCACAGAGCACGCTTTCTATGCCTGCATCATAATACAGAAAGGATGTTTATGAAAAAAATAATAAATGCTCCGGAAAACTATACCGACGATATGCTTAAGGGCATCTATGCAGCCCACGGAGATAAGGTAAAATACGTGAACGACGATCTCCGCTGCTACTGCACCGCAAAGAAAAAGGACGGGAAGGTTGCCATCATCACCGGAGGCGGTACCGGACATCTTCCTCTGTTTTTAGGTTATGTCGGAGAGAATATGCTGGACGGCTGCGGGGTAGGCGGCGTTTTCCAGTCACCCTCGTCGGAGCAGATATACAATGTATCAAAGGAGGTGGAGGCCGGAGCCGGCATCCTCTATCTCTACGGAAATTACACCGGCGACATCATGAATTTTGACATGGCGGCCGAAATGCTGGAGATGGACGACATCGAAGCAAAGAGCATAGTGGGCGCCGATGATGTGATATCAAATAAGGATCCCGAAAAGAGAAGGGGCGTTGCAGGTATCTTCTTCATGTACAAGTGTGCCGGAGCGAAGGCTGCGGAAATGGGGGACCTGGATGAAGTGCTTGCAGCTGCGGAGAAAGCCAAGGTGAATACCAGGACGGTCGGCTTTGCCCTTACTCCCTGCATCATTCCGGAGATCGGCCACTCCAACTTCACCCTTGAGGAAAATGAGATGGCTTTCGGAATGGGCATACACGGTGAGCCCGGAGTGTGGAACGGCCCTGTAAAGACCGCTAAGGAACTGGCTGAGGAAGCGGTTAAGGAGATCCTTGACGATATGCCTGTTTCTTCCGGTGAGGAAGTCTGCATTCTGTTAAACGGTCTCGGTGCCACCAGTCTGGAAGAGCTCTACATCCTTTCCGGCAATGTAAGCGGGATATTAAAGGACAAGGGGATAAAGATCTACAGAACCTTTGTGGGAGAGTACGCTACCAGCATGGAGATGGCAGGTGCTTCAATATCCATCTGCCGCGTGGCCGATGATGAGATGAAAAAGTGGCTGGATATGCCGGTCAATACACCCTTCTATACGCAGGTGTAATACAGAAAGGAATTTATGGATATAATCAGTATAGAAGCGCTCCCGGCTCTTTTTGAAGCTGTGGCGAAGATGTTTTCCGAAAAGAAGGATGAGCTCTGTGATATGGACGCCAAAATGGGTGACGGTGACCTGGGGCTCACGATGGACAAGGGTTTTGGAGCCATGCCGGATCTCGTCAAGGAGAATACCGAAGAGGGCAACATAGGAAAAACCCTCTTTAAGTCCGGCAGCCGTATGGCGGCTCTGGTTCCTTCCACAATGGGAACCCTTATGGCCAGCGGTATCATGGAGGGCGGAAAGAAGCTTAACGGAGAAAGCGATATTGACGCAGGAAGGCTGGCTGTTTTCTGGAGGGGCTACGCTGACGGGATAAAGAAGCGCGGCAAATGTGAGCCCGGTGACAGAACGGTCCTGGACGCTATTGATGCGGCAGCTTCTGCCGCTGAGGAGAAGGCGGCCGCGGGCGGATCCCTTTCGGAGGTGGCTCTTGCGGCAAAGGAAGGTGCGGCTGCAGGGTGTGAAGCCACAAAGGATATGAAGCCGGTATACGGCAAAGCTGCAGTGCATGAAGCGGCAAGCGCCGGTGTCTGCGACCAGGGCGCTACCGTCGGGAAGTATCTTGCAGAGGCTTTTTACAACTACATTTCAGGGTGATTATTAAAAAGTTCTGTTTATATCCCGCATATTTCTGAATTCCGTAGGGGTGCAGCCTTTTATCAGCTTGAACATCCTCACGAAGGCGGGAGGACTTGAAAAACCCGATTTTACAGCAATTTCGGTTATGGATGCCGAGGGTTCCGTAAGGAGTCTCTCGGCATTTTCTATGCGCTTCATATTTACATATCTATAAAATGTTTTTCCGGTGAACTGCTTGAAGAGCCTTGCAAAGTGATACTTTGAGAAGCCGGATCTCTCGGCCACATCCTCCAGGGTAAGATCCTCTGCGTAATGAGCGCTGATATAGCTGCATACGCTGGCGAATTTCTCGGCGTATTCCTGCTGCTTTCCGCGGGAGACGTCGATGCTGTCGGCGCTGGCGCTGTATTTCCTGCCTATCATCACCAGCATTTCTATCAGCATGGAATAGATGCTTTCGCCGGCCAGAGGATTTTTGCTGCCGTATTCCCTTTCTATGGAGAGCATCAGTTCCTGGAGCCTCGGAACGATATCAGGGTCCTTGTCCTTTGTGATAAAGAGCACGGGAGAGAGCAGGGTCATAAAGGATGAGAGCTCCGGGAGATTCGATATCAGGGAGTAGTCGGGCTGCAGTATCAGTCTTTCTCCGCTTTTCGGGGCTTCGAGCTTATGGATCGCGCATGAGGATATCAGAGCGATCTCTCCCTCCTGCAGTTCATATTTTTTGTCATTTATCTCCACCAGATACCAGTTTTTCAGAGGCATTATTATTTCCATGTTGGAGTGCCAGTGGGGCGGGTAATCCGTTGCTTCATCATTGTGGTAGAGGCGGAACATGGGGCGGTCTCTGAAATTGACGGTTTCATGGTAGCCGTTTAGGGTTTCGATCATTGTTGTTCTCCGTTTATTACTGGTGCGCCGTTGCGGCGCGGGAATACGGGTTCATGAATACCCGGATTTCATATGTTGCTATTATAGCGTAAATCACATTTATTTTTTACAAATTATTGCTGAATATTGATTTTACGGGAAGTATAGCACATTTATACAAAATACAAACAGCGAATTTGTTCATTATTATCTGCAAAATGACGGATAATATATAAAATACAAGTCGTTTTGGGTAAATTTTACATACAAAAATGGGTTCTTGTAAAGCAATAAAGAATATAATAGCAATAATTTATAATATGTAAGCAATAATTTTGAAGAAGATGCAGCGGATTTATCATATTCTGATAACAGGATGCGTATCCTGTCAGAGGGCAGGTACGATAGAAACGAAGAACTAATATAGTATTAACATTTTCAGAAGGGAGTTCATTATGAAGAAAAAAGTTTTATCAGTTCTTTTGACGGTTGCCATTACGGCTTCTCTTCTCGCCGGATGCGGCGGCGGTGCTGCTGCTCCTGCAGCAGGCGGCGCAGCTGACAGCGGGGCTGCAGCGGATGCAGGAAGCGGAGATGCCGGAGCAGCAGGCGGCGAAGTGGAAGAGATCACTTGGATGTTCTGGGATGACCTGGATGCAACAGAGGACCTTATCTCCAAGGGATATAAGGACGTTCTGGACAGGTTCAACAAGGACTATGAAGGCAAGTATCACGTAACCGCAGTTACAACCAACCTTGAAGAGTATTACACAAAGCTGAACGCACTTGTTGCTTCAGGCGAGACACCTGATGTATTTATCGTAAGCCCGGGCCCCAACCTTACAACATATGTTGATCCCGGCGTGGCAGCAGATCTTACTTCTTATCTTGATGCTGACTGGAAGGGACAGTTCTCCAGTGATGCGGTATTCGCACAGCAGACCTATGACGGAAAGATCTACGCAGTTCCTCTTAACATCGCAGCAGCATGCGTATTCTACAACAAGGAAATGTTCGAAGAAGCCGGCGCTTCTGTTCCCAAGACCTGGGACGAGCTCATTGATGCCTGCGAAAAGATCAAGGCTAAGGGACACACTCCTATAACCATAAGTGCAGGAACAGCCTGGTGTCTCTCAATGCTTGCAGGATATCTCTGCGACAGAGAAGGCGTTGACCTGAAGAAGATCGAGTCCGGCGAAGAGAGCTGGAACAATCCTAAGACCATCGATGCAGCTAACAAGCTTCTCGAGCTTTCACAGTACTTCCAGCCCACAGCAGCAGGCGACACAAACGACGTTGCTACAGCAGGCCTTTACAATGGTGAAGCAGCTATCCTTATCCAGGGTTCATGGGCAATCGGACAGATCAACGGCGAGAATCCCGACTTCGAATCCAAGTGCGGCGTATTCCAGTTCCCTGAGATTCCCGGCGGAAATGATCCCAACAGAGTTATCGCAAAGTCCGACTCTTTAGCTATGAGCTCAACAACCAAGCATCCTGAAGCAGCTATCGCTCTTATGAAGTACTTCACAGATGATACTGCTCAGAAGTATACCGCTGAAGTTGGCGGAAAGATCCCCGTTACCAAGGTTCAGTATGATGCTGACAAGGCTCCTGCACAGCTTGCAGACGTTATGGAGATCTTCTCAAATGCAAGCTCAACCTTTGGTTTCTACAACGAGTCACTCTTCTCAACAGAGGCAGGTTCTACCTTTGATGACAACATGGTTGCCGTATATCTCGGAGAGAAGACACCTGAGCAGGCATTCGACGACATGGATGCATGGTACAAGGCTAACAAGTAATACTGTGTCATTTTGACAAACACATGTCAGGCTGACTAAGGTATATCATTCTGACTAACACCGTCATTCCGGGCAGGGCGGAGGATTCGAAAGATCCTTCGCCGCCCCTCACCGGGGGCATCCCACATTGCAGATGCGGGATAAGGCCCGGGATGATAATAAAACAGGAATCGAAAAGAAGGAGGAAGGAAAGATTGGATAAGCTGTTAAAGGATAAGAAAGCCATAGCGATATTTGTGCTCCCGGCTTTTTTACTGTTTACATTTATACTGTTCATTCCCATCTGTCAGTCCGTATATTACTCATTCTGTTATTATGACGCCCTTACAAGTCCGAAGTTTGTGGGCTTAAAGAATTACAAGAATCTCCTGATAGACGAGACGATGATGACCGCTATAAAGAATTCCTTATTCTTTCTTATCTATTCCTGCGTGACCCAGCTTATCATGGGTCTTATCCTTGCGGGACTTTTAACAAATATCAAAACGGGAAGGAACTTCTTCAAGAACGTGATCTATCTTCCCTGCGTACTTTCATCCGCAGCCCTCGGACTTCTCTGGATGTTCATTTTCAGCCCGAAGCTCGGAATAAACCAGTTCCTCGCGAAGTTCGGTATTGAAGGGCCTCTCTGGCTCATGGATATAAACGGTTACATCATCCTTCCCATGTGGGTAATCGCCTTTGTGGCTCTGTGGCAGTATGTGGGACAGTCCATGATGCTCTACATGGCTCAGATCTCAGGTATCAGCACCTCTCTTTACGAGGCGTCCTACATCGACGGCTGCAGCCGTTTCCAGTCCTTTAGGTATATTACCCTGCCTCTTATCAAGCCCATGGTGGGAACCGCGATGTCCTTAAACGCCATCGGTTCCCTGAAGTTCTTCGATCTGATCTTCAATATGACAGAGGGCGGACCGAATAAGAAGACCCATGTGCTTGCGACACACCTTTATGAGCAGGGCTTCAAGTACTTCAAGTACGGCTATGCCAGTGCCATAGGAACAGTGCTTCTCGTACTCTGTCTCCTTATGACGTTCCTTATTAACAGAGCATTCAGTGAAAAAGAGTAAGGGAGGGGGTATATCTTATGAATAAAGTGGTAAAAGTTCTGATCTATATATTCTTAAGCATTACGGCTCTTATATACCTGCTGCCTCTGCTCTGGGTATTTTCAGTATCCTTTAAGACAAATCAGGAGATCTTCACGGATCCCTTTGCACTGCCGAAGAGCTTATTTGTCGATAACTATGTATTTGCCTGGACCGCGGGACACCTGGGAGCGGCTCTGCTTAATTCCCTCTTTGTCTGCGTGATCACGCTGATCCTCAGCATGATCCTGGGCTCCACCGTGTCCTTTGCAATAGGACGCATGAAGTGGAAGATATCGGGTATCGTTATGGTTTACTTCATGACAGGTATGATGATCCCGGTACACTGCGTGCTTATTCCGCTTTTTACCAGATTTGCAAAGATCGGCCTTTCGAATAACCTCTGGGGAATCATCCTTCCCTATCTGACATTCTCACTGCCGACGACCATTTTCATCATGACGGGCTTCTTTAAGAGCCTGCCCGGTGAGCTTATAGAGTCTGCCTGCATAGACGGCTGCAGCATTTACCAGATCTTCTTACGTATCTGCATGCCCCTTGCAAAGACCGGACTTTTCGTAACAGGACTTATGACCTTTGTGGCCAACTGGAATGAGCTGCTTCTAGCGATGGTTTTTATTTCCGATGATACTAAGAAGACCCTGCCGGTTTCCCTGTCAAAGTTCGTAGGACCCTACAACACCAACTATTCACAGATGTTTGCGGCTATCATGATCGCTATCATCCCTACGATAATTGTTTATTGTATCTTCAGTAACCAGATAGTCGACGGCCTTACGGCGGGAGCGGTTAAAGAGTGATGAGAAGACCTAATGAGAGAAAACCTTTAATTACGAATATATTTACTGCAGATCCCTCTGCCCATGTTTTTGACGGAAAGATATACATATATCCTTCACATGATGAGGAGTGGGATGCGCCGGAGGATGACGACGGAGAGCAGTACAAGATGAATGATTATCATGTGCTCTCCATGGACAGTCTGGATTCTGAATGTGTGGATAACGGACTGGCTCTTGATTACAGGGATATTCCCTGGGTGTCGAGGCAGCTTTGGGCGCCGGATGCGGTATACAGAAACGGAAAGTATTATCTGGTTTTTCCTGCAAAGGACAAGGATGATATCTTCCGTATCGGAGTTGCGGAATCGGAATCTCCTGCCGGGCCTTTCAGGCCTCAGCAGAATTATATTGAGGGGAGTTACAGTATAGATCCTGCGGTGTTCTCCGACGACGATGGCAGAGTTTACTGCTATTACGGAGGGCTCTGGGGCGGACAGCTGGAAATGTGGCAGTCCGGTTCCTTTAACAGGGATGAGAAGCGTCCTGCAGGGGATGATAAGGCATTGGGTCCCATGTTTGCTGAGTTCAGCGATGATATGACCCGCTTTGTTTCAAAGCCGAAGAACCTGACTATCCTTGATGAAAACGGAGATCCCATAAAGGCCTCCGATGAGGACAGGCGATACTTTGAGGGTCCATGGGTTCATAAATTCAAGGGAAAGTATTATCTTTCATATTCCACCGGAACAACCCATTATCTCTGCTACGCCGTGTCCGATAAGCCGGACGGGCCCTTTACCTACAAGGGACGGATAATGGAACCCGTGATCGGATGGACCACCCACCACTCTATCCTCGAGATAGAAGGCGGCTGGTATATTTTCTACCACGACGCAGAGTTCTCCGGCGGCATAAACCACCACCGCTGCGTAAAGTATACGAAGCTCGACATTGATGAAGAGGGTAATATAAAGACGATAAAGCCCTATGACTGAGATCTAAAGGACTATTCTTACAGCGCAGTAAACGAGAAGGATTGCCATCACGATATTTATGATCCTGTAGTGGCGGCCGTAAAAGGGATTTAATATGCTTCCGAAGAAGGTCCATATCAGGTTTCCGATGCCGCAGCAGACGGTCATCGTGACTGCG
>JAIKXV010000091.1 GCA_024683935.1 Lachnospiraceae bacterium
AGTTTCCTGAACATTGCTTCGAAGTCGGCGAGCTCGGCCTTGCGGGGATTGCCGGGAGCGCAGGCATCAGCTGCTGCGGATTCGCAGAGGAAAGGAAGATCCTCTTCCTTCAGCTTTTCGAGCTTGGTGGGGATGCCTACGTCAACAGAGAGCTGGCGGACAGCATCGATAGCGGCCTTTCTGTATGCCTTCTCGTCCATTCCGGTGGTGTCTACACCGAAGGCCTCAGCGATATTCTTGAACTTCGTTCCGGTAAATTCCTGATTGAATTCCATAACGATGGGAAGCATCATAGCGCAGGCAACACCGTGAGGTGTGTCATAAACAGCACCCAGTGTATGAGCCATGGAGTGTGCAATTCCGAGACCTACGTTTGAATATGCCATAGCGGTAACATACTGTGCCAGAGCCATTCCTTCACGTCCGTCGGGATCATTGTCAACGGCCTTGCGGAGATTCTTTGCGATGAGCTGGATGGATTCCAGATTGAGCACATCGGCAAGCTCCCATGCTGCGCCGGTGGTGTAGCCCTCGATAGCGTGGGTCAGGGCGTCCATTCCGGTGGAAGCGGTAAGCCCCTTGGGCATAGAGGACATCATGTCGGGATCAACCACAGCGATATCGGGGATATCGTTAGGGTCTACGCAGACAAACTTCCTCTTTTTCTCAACGTCTGTGATAACGTAGTTGATGGTGGACTCAGCTCCTGTGCCGCCGGTTGTCGGAACAGCGATCGTAAAGACTGTGCGCTTCTTGGTGGGAGCAACTCCCTCAAGAGAACGGACATCAGCAAACTCGGGGTTATTTACGATGATACCGATACCCTTACCGGTGTCCATGGAAGAACCGCCGCCGATGGTGATCATGCAGTCTGCACCGGATTTTTTATAAGCTTCCACGCCGTGCTGAACGTTTTCGATGGTGGGATTGGGCTTGATATCGGAATAGAGTTCGAATTCTATTCCGTTCTTCTCCAGAAGATCAGTAACTTTCTTGGTTACTCCGAACTTTACGAGATCGGGATCGGATGCTACAAAGGCCTTTTTATATCCCCTGGATGTGATAAGTCCGGGAATCTCCTGGATAGCGCCGTGTCCGTGATACGAAATTCCGTTAAGCACAAAACGATTTACTGCCATTTACATTACCTCCTTGATCTTTTTTGGGGGTCTTCCTCAGCCCCCGACACGTTTACAACGAACACAATCATTTTACAATATGGCAGATTTTTGAGCAAGGAATATTTGTGTGATTTCACTATAATTTAATGGATGATGCAGGATTATGTGTATAAATTGTAAATCAAATACTGTTAACAGCCTCGGCCATTTCGGATTCGTCCGCGAATTTATCGAAGATGTCCTGCTTTTCGCTGAGCATCCGGAGTATGGCTTCGTCAACGGTATCATCTGAGATCATCCTGTAAACCAAAACGGAATTCAGCTGTCCCATTCGATAGGCCCTGGAAACGGCCTGGGTTTCAAGGCTCGGCTTGATCTGGGGTTCGCATAGGATGATGACGCTTGCGGACTGGATATTTAAGCCCGTGCCGCCGGCTATTATCTGAGACACAAGAACCGTCCCCGCGTCTCTTTCCTTGAAGTCATCAAGGATAGCCTGCCTTGCGGCAGAGGAAAGGGAGCCGTCTATGATATCCGTGCTTTTCTCTCCAAGGGCATTTTTAACGGTCATAAGAGTATTCTTGAAGAAAGAGAACACAATGGTTTTACGTCCCTGCATTCCGGCGGTCTCACAGAGTTCAAGTATGCGCTTCAGCTTTGACGAGTCTTCGGGAGCCACGTTCTTGAAGGAAACCTGTCTCATTCCCATAAAGTCATTATTCTTTTTATCGATGGAGTAAGCTTCTTTTTCCTTCTGGTTTACGGGGCAGATCTCATCCTTTTCAATGAGATCCGGGAGTTCGGTCAGGACATCCTCTCTGGTACGCCTTAGATACACGGGAGCTATCTTCTTACGGAAGCCTTCGCCGGACCAGCTGTCTTCAGTCCGCTGGATCTTCTTCGCGATTTCGTCATTTATGATGCCGATCAGATTCTTCATCTCATCGATACGGTTTTCGAGAGGCGTTCCGGACATCAGTAGTATCCTGTCGGAATGGGATAATATTTCTTTTGCGGACACAGTCCTTTTTGCTTCGGGATTTTTGATATAGTGGGCCTCATCCACCACAGTCATGTGGGACACAAAGCTGTCCGGGAGAAGATCCCTGAATTTCGGCAGAGCCTCGTAATTAACGACAGCTATGCCGCCGTCTGCCTGCCATTCCAAGGTGTTGTTGGAAGCGGCCGCATCCCTTATAAGGAGAGGTTTCAGAGTTGAGAATGTTCCTATCTCACGCACCCAGTTGATCAGAACGCTGGCGGGACAGATCACGATGAAATGGGTCCTGCCCTCGTTTGCGAGACTCTGGATGGCAGCCAGGGACTGCACTGTCTTTCCGAGTCCCATCTCATCTCCGAGAAGGGTTTTCTCCTGGTAGAGGGCGTACTTGGTTCCGAAGGTCTGGTATGAACGGAGGGCTGTTTTGAAGCCGTCAAGCTTCAGCTCGTACTGATCTATCGCATCTGCCAGTTCCTCGGGCACATCGCTTCTGATACGGTCTGTAAGGTCTGCGATCTCCCCGGCTGAAGCATTTCTGTTTCCGAGATCCTCAAGAGCTGCAAAATAGAAAGCCGGGCGGGCCATGAAATCCTGCCATGCCCTTTCCCCGGTGACTGACAGAACCTTTTCGTTATCGTTTATCAGCCGGTCTGCATCTGCGGAAAAGGAACCTGAAAAAAGGGCTGCGAGTTTATCTGCACCGTTTACGGTTCTTTCCTTCTTTTCCCTGCCGGAGAAGAACCAGAAAAAGCTGTTTCCTATGGCAGAGGCTTTGCCTGCAGCCGCCTCTATCTGACGGTGCTTTGCGGAATATAGCTTTGCCGTGCTTTTTCTGATCTCTGCCGTGTGAATGATCTTATACAGGGCGGTTACCGTATTTACGGTGCCCGGAGTCTTCTTATCTCCCGAGAGCCGGGCCCTGGTATTTTCAAATACAGTATCCGCTATGTCATCTATGGTTTTCTTTATCGTCTCCGCAGTTCCGGTACCTATGCCCTTTATGCTGTCTATCTCGGAAAGGCTTAGGTGCAGGAGTTCCGCTATATTGTTATAGCCGGCGCTGCTTAAGGCGGATACCCTTAGGCCCTGTTTCTCTGCATTGATGGCGCTTACAGGGGTATTTCTCAGGGTTTCAAGGGCGTTTTCCTGTCTGAGTTCCGAAAGGGCGCTTATAGCGTCGTCATTTAACAGGACTTCCGAATCGATGATGTCTTTAAGAGCTTCATCCCTCGACAGAAGTGCCTTTTTCATCTGTTTTACTTTGGAGAAATCAGGTTTGTTCATGGGCGTATTTTATCACAAAAACAGCCATGATTAAACGGCGTTCGTCAAGAGCGCTAGTCGTTTACTATGAGATGCAGATGTGTTAAAATGTCGGTTAGACGTTTGCCCGGAGTGTGTCCGGCACAGAAAAAGGAGAAGATCATGGATCAACTGCCTATACGTGTCAAACTGATAATGTTAAGCGTGATAGGAGCGTTCAGCACCCTGATACTGGTAATACTGGATATCGCAAATACAACTGACAACGTATCCCTTACCGTGGGGATAGTCCTGATAGCCCTGCAGATACTGATAGCGATATTTATAACCGCTAATATCAGCAAGGCTATGAAGATCAGCATAGATTATATCGAAAGGATGTCTACGGGTAATTTCACCCAGGATCTTCCTGAGGAATTAAAGGAAAGACAGGATGATTTCGGCAATCTCGGAGACAGCCTGAAGGAAATGAAGCTCAGTGTGGGAGCCCTTATCGGTGCGGTAAAGGGGCAGGCCGACGATATTGAAGAGGCTGTGGAAAATATCAATGAAAGCGTAGGCGAGCTGAATTCCAGCATAGAGGATGTGGCGATGTCGGTTGGCGCGCTGGCGTCGGGTATGGACGAGACCGCCGCTTCCGCTTCGGAAATAAAGGGTACCTCAGAGCTTATCAAGGCATCAACAGAGGATATGGCAAAGAAGGCAGAAGAGGGAGCGCTGGAGGTTAAGGCTATTTCAGACCGTTCCAGCCAGACTGCGGCAGAGACCAATAAGAGGCAGAGCAATGTGAAGGCTCTCAGCAGCGAGATCAGCGGCAGGCTTTCCAAGGCTCTTGAGGATGCAAAGGTCGTAGCAGAGATAGGCGTCCTTACGGAGTCCATTATGGCTATTACAAACGAGACGAATCTGCTCGCATTAAACGCGGCAATTGAAGCTGCCAGCGCCGGTGAAGCAGGAAGAGGCTTTGCGGTAGTGGCGGATGAAATAAGGAGCCTTGCAGAGCAGAGCAAGGCAGCGGTTGTAAAGATACAGAATGTGACCCAGGCGGTTACGGGTTCCGTGGGACATCTGTCGGAGGATTCCGGAAAGCTCCTTAACTTTGTGGAAACTGATGTGGCAGAGATGCTGGAGGATTTCAGTGCTGCAACTACCCAGTACGGAAAGGATGTACAGTATATGGATTCCCTGGTATCCGGCTTTGCGGACACGGCATCTGAGCTCAATACACAGATAATGGGCATCATGACCAGCATAGATGAAATAAGCGATGCCTCCCAGGCCGGAGCAGAGAGCACCAATATGATCGCAAGGAGTACGGATAATATCCGTGAACTGTCAGGACAGGTTGTAAAGGAAGCGGAAAAGACCAGGGATACTGTGGAGATACTGGATTATGAGGTGTCTAAAATAGCAGTTCTTTAAGAAGATCCTTCGCTTTAGAGAGAAATGAACAAATTAGAAATATCAGAGATTAAAAAACAATTTCATATAGATAGGTACACAATTGACAATATCTGCATCTGCTACGTGGGAAATGAGAAGGAAAAGAAATTCCTGACGAGGGACGCCTTCGGCTCCCTTCCCGAGGAGGAGATGCATAAGTATTTTAAATTCTTTAAGAAAGCTCTCTCGGGGACAGTCGGGAAAAACCTTATCAATCTTGATTTCCCACTGTCTGAGGAGAACGGAGACAAACAGGGACTTCTCCTCGAACTGAGGGACAGCCGGCTGGATGACGACGATACCCTGGATCAGTTCTATGACAGGATCATTTCGAATTACGACAGTCCGGAGAAGTACTGCATCATTACCGTACATGCCGTATATGATGTTCCGGGAAAGAGCAAGGGGAGGGAAACCATGGATGACGCCTCCGATGATGTGTATGATTTTATCATGACACTTATCAGTCCCGTGGAACTCCGTGACGGAGAATTAGGATACGATCCCGAGAATAACAGGATAGGCGAGCTGTCCAGGGAGTGGGTTCTTCACGATCCGGACAGGGCATTTCTTTTTCCCGCTTTTAATGACAGGACTGCCGATATACATTCCGTCCTGTATTACACAAAGAAATCAGAGGAGCTGCAGCCGGATTTCATAAATTTCATGTTCGGCGCCGATGCGCCCCTTTCCGCAGGTGACCAGAAGGATACCTTCAATATGCTGGTGTCTTCGGTCTGCGCCGATGAGGGCGATGTGGAGGTCATGAAAAATATCCATGATTCCTTAAGTGACATCATAGAGGAAAATAAGGATGATCCCGAGCCCGTGGTCATCGGGAAGAATGAAGTAAAGAAGATTCTTACAGACAGCGGAGTTACGGAAGAAAAGCTTCAGAACTTTGATAAGCACTATGACGACATCGCAGGCGATGATGCGGAGATAGTGATTTCCAATCTACAGGGAATAAAGAATTTCAAGATATCAACTCCGGACATAGATATACGCGTGAAACCGGATTTCGTAGACAGGATAGAGGCCAGGATAGTGGACGGCAGGCAGTGTATAGTCATTGCGGTGGACGACCACGTGGAAGTAAACGGCGTGAATGTCAGAACGCTGGTACCTAAGGAAAGACATACTTAAATATAAGGGAACAGGAATTATCATTATATGAATGCAGGAAGATTCATAGGGGGAATACTGGTATGCGCATGTGTGGCGCTGGTCTTTGTCTTTACCCTGAAAAGTCTTCTGACCGGTGATATTCCCCTTATCAGAAAGACGGGAAATGATACAGCGGCTGAAGCTTCTGCCGCAGCACCTGAGGAAAGCACAGCAGCACCGGAGGAGACGGTTACCGCGGCTTCCCGGGAAGAAGAACCGGCTGTGACTCCGGAGGAAGCTCCTGCAGAAGAACCTGAGGAAATCCCGGAACCTGAAGGTTATGATCCGGAGGCGGTGTCCTATGATACGATGGGAGATGGTACGATCCCTGGGGCAAAAGAAGATTATATAGTGGAATCCACCCGTGATTTTAAGGAATTCTGGGATAACGGCAGGGAGAATTATCTCGCGTTCAAACATTTCACCATAAGGAAAACCTATGAGAATACCCAGGATACGGTATGCGGTTATTTTGTGGATCTGGCATTCGGGGACGGTTCATCCCTTGAAGGGCTTCGCTGTAATGATGTATCAGCGCTGACCGGGGGACGTAAGTTCAGGTACGGCTATGTACGTGATGACGCCACCCAGGGGAACGGACAGAACGTTATGTATCTGTATCTGGTGCAGGAGTAAATATGCGGATAGGAATGGGTTATGATGTCCACAGACTTGTGGAAGGACGGAAGCTGATAATAGGCGGGGTGGAAATACCGTATGAGAAGGGGCTTCTCGGACATTCCGATGCGGATGTGCTCCTTCACGCCATAATGGACGCAATGCTCGGTGCCGCAGCTCTGGGAGATATAGGAAAGCACTTTCCCGACACTTCGGATGAATTTAAGGATGCGGACTCAGTGGAACTCCTTAAAAAGGTGGGAGAGCTGATAGAAGAAAAGAGGCTCTTCGTAGAAAACATCGACGCCACCATAATCGCCGAAAAACCGAAGATGAGACCCTATATCGATGAGATGACGAAGGTGATCTCTGAAGCCCTGGGGCTTGACAGGGATCAGGTAAATATAAAAGCCACCACGGAAGAAAAAATGGGATTCACCGGAAGGGGGGAAGGCATTGCCGCGGAGGCGGTCTGTCTGCTTATCAGGGCAGCAGATATGGGAATAAAAAATGAATGCTGCAGGAACTGTGAAAAAAGACATTAATTATATAAAAAAATATATTGAAGAAGAGATAAAGGTTGTAAGAGAGAGAGATCCGGCCATACATAACAAATGGGAGGTCTTTCTCTATTCGAGTTTCTGGGCGGTTCTGATGTACAGGGTGGCTCACAGATTTTATCTTAAAAAGCATTATTTTATCGCAAGGCTGATTTCCCAGATCGCCAGAAACCATACAGGGATTGAAATACACCCCGGAGCAGAGATAGGAAAGGGATTTTTTATCGATCACGGTTCAGGCGTGGTTGTGGGTGAGACCACGATCATCGGAAACAATGTGACGCTGTATCAGGGTGTTACTCTGGGAGGAACGGGAAAGGAAAAGGGCAAGAGACATCCTACCCTGAAGGATAACGTAATGGTATCTGTGGGAGCCAAGGTTCTCGGATCCTTTACCATAGGAGAGAATACTAAGATCGGCGCCGGATCGGTTGTGCTGAATGAAATCCCTCCCAACTGTACGGTCGTGGGAGTTCCGGGAAAGATCGTAAAATGCGAGAGCAAAGAGATTCCAAGAGAAACCATGGATCAGGTACATCTTCCGGATCCCATCCAGGATGATATCAATACCCTCAAGCATTCTGATGCCGAGATCACAAACCAGCTTCTTTCGCTGAAGGATACCGTAAGGGAATTAAGAAAGGAAATAGAGAAAGTCAATAAGGGCGGAAACAATGAAGATATATAATACACTCACAAGAAGAAAAGAAGAATTCAAGCCTATCAAAGAAGGGCATCTCGGTATGTATGTATGCGGACCTACGGTCTATAACCTTATACATATCGGAAATGCCAGACCCATGATAGTATTTGACACCTTCAGGCGTTACATGATCCACAGGGGCTATGACGTGAACTATGTTTCCAACTTCACTGATGTGGATGACAAGATAATCAACAGGGCAAATGAAGAAGGAGTGAAGAGCGAAGACATCTCCGAAAGATATATACTGGAATGCAAAAAGGATATGGAGGGTCTCAATGTAATGCCCGCCACCGTGCATCCCAAGGCCACTGAAGAAATAGACGGGATGATAGAGCTGATCTCCGATCTGATAGATAAGGGTTATGCATACAAGGCGGATGACGGAACGGTTTATTTCAGAACCAGGAAATCCAGGGAGTACGGAAAGCTTTCCCATAAGAATATCGAGGATCTGGAGGCGGGACACGGACGTGAACTGAAGGTCAGCGGAAATGAGGGGAAGGAAGATTATCTGGACTTTGTACTCTGGAAGCCGAAGAAGGAGGGTGAGCCCTTCTGGACATCTCCCTGGTGTGAAGGCAGGCCGGGCTGGCACACGGAGTGCTGTGTCATGGCGAAGAAATATATAGGAGCTACGATAGATATTCATGCAGGAGGAGAAGACCTTATCTTCCCCCATCATGAAAATGAGATAGCCCAGTCAGAAGCCGCCAATGATGTGGAGTTTGCCCATTACTGGATGCATAACGGATTCTTAAATATCGACGGGGAGAAGATGAGCAAGTCCCTTAATAACTTTTTCACCGTCAGGGATATCTCGGAAAAATATGATCTTCAGGTTCTGCGCTTTTTCATGCTTTCAGCTCATTACAGAAGCCCGCTTAATTTCTCGGCAGAGCTGATGGAATCGGCAAAGGCAGGTCTCTTAAGGATAAAGACCGCAGCTTCAAAGCTTAATTTCCTGCTTAAGACAGCTCCCGAAAGCAGCACGGCTGCAGAGGATAAAGACAGGATAAAGGAATTCACTTCAAGATTTGACGAGGCCATGGATGATGACCTGAATACCGCGGATGCTGTTTCCGTTATATTTGAGCTTGTTAAATTCATCAATACCACTGCCGATGAAAACAGTTCAAAGGATTATCTCAATGCATTGAAGGAAGAACTGGTAAGTCTCTCAGGCGTCCTGGGCCTTATTGTGGAAGAAAAGGAAGAGCTTCTTGACAGCGACATCGAAGCACTTATCAACGAGAGGCAGGAAGCCAGGAAGAATAAGAACTTTGCCAGGGCAGACGAGATAAGAGACGAGCTGCTTAAAAAGGGAATAATCCTGGAAGATACGAGACAGGGCGTTAAATGGAAGAGAGCAGACTGAGAACCTATTCTCCCCTGACCCTTGCTTTTCTTGGGGACGCGGTTTTTTCCCTCTTTATGAGAGAATACGTGGTAAAGAAGGGCAATACGAATGTAAACAAACTGCATAAGCGCACTGTGGGTCTGGTATCCGCAAATGCACAGGAAAAGGCAGTTATGGCCCTGATCGAAGGGAATGAACTCACGGATGACGAGCTGGAGATCTTCAGAAGGGGTGAAAACGCCCAGACTGAGACCCATGCCAAGAACGCGTCGGCGAGAAGCTATCACAGGGCAACAGGTTTTGAATGTCTGATAGGATGGCTGTATCTTAAGGAAGATCACATAAGGATTGAGGAGCTCTTAAAGAGAGCGATAGAGATTAACGAAAATGAGCAGATTTGAGGAATCCGTAATAGAGGGCCGCAATGAGGTGATAGAGGCGTTCCGCTCGGGAAAGACGGTGGACAGGCTCTTTTTATTAGACGGTGCCGGAGACGGGCCCATACAGACTATCAAGAGAGAAGCAAAGAAGCAGAATCTCCGTATAGATTTCGTTGACAGGAAGAGACTGGATGAGATATCCGTCACCGGAAAGCATCAGGGCGTTATCGCATATATTGCCGCATATAAATATGCCGAATTAGATGACATATTTAGTAAGGCAGAGGAAAAGAATGAGGATCCCTTTATCTTTATCCTGGACAATATCGTGGATCCCCATAATCTCGGAGCGATAATAAGGACTGCAAACATGGCGGGGGCTCACGGAGTCATCATACCGAAGAACAGGGCCGTGGGACTGACTGCAGCAGTGGCGAAGGCTTCGGCGGGAGCGATAAACTATACTCCGGTGGTAAAGGTCACCAACCTAAGGAATACCATAGAGGAACTAAAGGAGAGAGGACTCTGGTTCGCCTGTGCGGATATGGATGGGGACTGTCTCTTTGAACAGGATCTGACCGGTCCCATAGGAATAGTCATAGGTTCTGAGGGAGAGGGCGTTGGCAGGCTCATTAAGGAAAACTGTGATTACAGGGTTGCCATCCCGACCTCCGGCGACATTGATTCACTTAATGCCTCGGTGGCGGCGGGAGTGATGGCTTTCGAGGTAGTGCGGCAGAGGCATGTCAAAAGCAGAGTATGAAAAACTGGAGGACGATGAACTCTTTACCCTTAATAAGGACGGCGACAAGTATGCCGGAGAGGTCCTTCTGGACAGATATAAATATATAGTAAAGATGAAAGCTGCCTCCATGTTTATACTGGGAGGCGAAAAGGAAGATCTTATCCAGGAAGGGATGATAGGTCTTTACCGGGCCATTTGTGAATATGATCCGGGAAGGGACGCTTCCCTTGCCACTTTCTGTAATCTGGTGGTGACCAGATGTCTGTATACGGCCGTCAGGGATATGGGACGGCAGAAACATATACCCTTAAATAATTTCATATCCATATATGATGAGGATGACAGTCTGTCAGAGAACGGGGAAGTAAACGGTCTCGGCAGCGATATAAATGATCCCGAGAAGCTTGTGATCGCACAGGAAAATGTGGAGCAGATACTGGAGGCGATAGAGGAGGAACTGAGTGCGCTGGAAAAGGAAGTGCTGGATCTCCGCCTTATCGGTATGAAAAACGGAGAGATCGCAAAAGTCCTGGGAAGAGATGAGAAATCCACGGATAACGCACTCACAAGGATAAGGGTAAAGCTAAAAAAGAGGATGCAGAAGCCCTGACTCAGAAGGACACGATGATACCGCCGTCACCGGCATAAAGGGAGCTGATGCCGCGGGTATCGAGGATATAGGTTTTGGCAAAGCGGGCTTTCTCAAGGTATGAGGACAGAACCTCTTCGGCTCTCTTCCGGCAGTTGCAGTGGTTTATGAAGAGGATCCTGTTTTCGGTTTCCCTGACCTTCTCAAGGGAAATATCCGTCATCTTTTTCAGGGCGCTCTTCATTCCCCGGGCAATACCCAGCTGAACTATGGTGCCCTTGTCACCGGCGCAGACCGGCTTGATATTAAGTGCTGTTGCCGCAAGGGTCTTCAGTCTGGAGAGACGGCCGTTTTTACGTAAGGTTTCCAGGCTTTCCAGAACAAAGTAGGTGGAGAGTTTATTATCGAGAAAATCCACTGTCTTTTCCGTGATCTCCTTAAACGAAAGACCGGCCTCCGCATATTCCGCAGCCTTTAACAGAGCCTGCATCTCGCCGCCGGAGGCGGAACGGGAATTGAAGACAAAGATATTTCTTTCACCGTGTTCATCTTCGTACAGCTTTTTCGCAAGTACGGCACTGTTATATGAGCCGGACAGATCCGCAGAAAGAGTGGTCACAAAGAGAGCATCATAATTCCCTTCGTAGGCTTTCATAAAGGCTTCGGGGGAGGGACATGAGGATCTGGGACACTTGGGATATGCGGCAACCCTTTCCAAAAAGTCTTTCTGGTCGAAGCTGTCATCATCTATGATCGTATGATCCCCGATCTGTATGGTAAGGGGAACATTTATACATTCATATTTGTTTTTAAAATCTTCGGGGAACTCGCAGCAGCTGTCACCCACAAATCTGATCTTCATGCGTAGAATTATAACACCTTACTTTTCTCTCTTCAATGTTGTCCGGAATGCCCGGGGAGGATATAATCATCTTATGATTGCAGTAAGAATAAAACAGATAAAGCAGTTCATGAACATGCTCTTTAACAGCGGATCCTTTGACACCTTTACGTTAGAGGAAGCCGCCATAAAGACCTTCGCCGCATATAATATCGACGGTCTTTATGAAAAGGATTTTTTTGATGTTGATGATATAAACAGAGCGGCGGCTTTTGATGATCCCTATACACCCTGGAAGCTTCTGAAGCCGTACTGCCGCGATCTTATAAAGGGAACACATACCCCTATATTCATGAAGTTCGTCCTGCACGGGGATCCGGCACTTTTTACGGATCCAGCTCAGCTTTCCGGAGTCAAGGCGCTTATCCTTATAATAAAATTTGAAAATACGGGACTTACGCTCACAACAGGTACGTCCATGAAAGAATTCATACCGGATTCCGATATAGACAGGTTATGGGATGCTGAGGTGAAAAAATTCCTGACCTCCCTCAATGCGGAATATGAGGAGCTGTAAATGAAGAGAGCGGGTTCAATATTTATCATAATAATATCGGTGATGCTGCTCTTTGGCTGCAGCGAAGCGAAAACCGCTCCGAAAGCGGAGGCGGTTTCGGAAAAGATCGGAGAAAAAGATATCGTTCTTGACGATAAGGGAAAGGCTGTTGCAGAACCGGAAACGCCGGAGGAAACAGACACGATAAAGATACCGGTCCGGGAGCCTGAAGTTACGGCATCAGAGGAGATTCCGGAGGAGGCAGAGGAACCCGAAAATTCATTTGAAGGTTACATTCTCGGGGAAAACGATGTTTCAGAGAACGGAGTCTATTTAAAGAGCACCGCGGAAGAAGGCAGGGTCACCATTGCTTTTGCGGGGGATATCAATTTTGATGACAGATATGCGATCATGAATACCCTCCGGAACAGGGGTGGAAGCATATCTTCCTGCATAGATCCTTCGCTTATCGACAGGACAAACAGGGCAGATATATTTATGATTAATAATGAGTTTCCGTACAGCACCAGGGGAACTCCTCTTCCCGAAAAGAAGTTCACCTTCCGGGCAAAACCCGGTACGGTCTCAATGCTTAATGACCTCGGGACGGATATTGTGAGCCTCGCAAATAACCATGCCTATGATCACGGACCGGATGCACTTTTAGATACCTTTGACACCTTGGATGGTGCAGGGATTCCCTATGTGGGCGCCGGGAATAACATAGAGGAGGCGGAAAAACCGGTGTATTTTATCGCCGGAGGAATGAAGATCGCCATAGTGTCAGCCACCCAGATCGAAAGAAGCCTCCCGCCGGATACAAAGGAAGCGACGGAAACGGATCCCGGAGTTTTAAGAACGCTGGATCCTGAGAGGTTCCTGAAGGTGATAAGAATGGCAGAGGAAAACAGCGATTTTGTCATTGTCTATGTGCACTGGGGAAGCGAGAACATAAATAAGTATGAGGCTGCCCAGACAGAGCTTGCAGTCGCATATGAAGAGGCGGGGGCGGATCTTATAATAGGCGACCATCCCCATGTGCTGCAGGGCATTGAATATATCGGGGATACACCGGTATTCTACAGTCTCGGAAATTACTGGTTCAGTTCCAAGAAATTGGATAACTGTCTCGTGGAAGCAGTTATAGAGAATAAGGAAATCGCTTCCTTGCGATTCATCCCCTGTATTCAGCAGAACTGTTCCACCACGGAATTAAGCAAAGGTTCGGGAGACTATGACAGGGTACTGAATGAGATGAGAGAATGGTCCACGGATAATGTGGAGATCGATGAGAACGGAATGGTGAGAAAGAAAGAGAACTGATCCCCGCATCAGGGATGTTGGCTGCACCATTCCTTCCATGCCTTTACTATCCCGGGTTTTGATAAAATAAAGAATTTCACAAAAGCACCGTTAGACATCTTGAAGGAATTGCCGGAAACGGAGACCACTTCCCGCATGTTTATCACGGTGTTTTTTGATATCTGCATAAAGCCCGACGTATCTGATGGAAGGGAGGCAATCAGATCATTCAGTCTGCCGAAGGAGCGGAAATTCCTGCCGCCGGTCAGAGAGATAGATATCATGCCGCTTTGTTCCCTGAAGTATATGATCTCTTCAGGAAGTACATAAATGGTTTCCGTATCTCCGTGAAGCTCAACCTTCTTTTTCAGCTCTGCCTTATATTTTAAGCAGAGATCGATGGCCTGGCGGTAGTCCGTTTCTTTAAGGGGTTTATCTAAGTAGTAGAGATTATCGAAATCAAAGCGGGGATCCCCCTCGTATTTTGCCTTGTAATCCAGCTCTCCGGAACACAGGAAGACGGGATAGCTGCAGCCCTTTTTCATCATATCAAGAGCAATCATCATGCCGTCTCTTCTCGAATAAACATCTAAAAAGACCAGATCATATTTTTCCATAAAGGGGAAAAATGCGTCTTCTTTTCCGTAAGTATCAAAATACAGAGCTTCCCCCTGTTCTGCACGGTAGGAGGATTCTCTGTACAGTAGTCTTTCTGCCTGCTTCCGGTCAGCAGGGTTTTCATCTAAGAGAGCCAGATATATGGACATTACATGAAGCTGATGTTATAGGGTGAGAAAAACAACAGGAATACCGCGGCTGCCACATATATTATGAGGAGCAGCGGCATTCCTATTATGAATTTCAAGTGCTTTGTTTTGTGGTGAAATAAATGCATCCCGAGAAGACAGCCCGGAGCGCCCCCCAGGATGGCAGGAATGAACAGAGTAAACTCGCTTAAGCGCCAGTAGTTCCGTTCGGCTTTTCTTTTGTCGATGAACATCTGGATAAATCCCCACAGATTTACTATGAGGAAATATGCCCCGATGGCCATGAACATCGTTTTCATTTCTTTTTCTTTTTGCTCTTTTCGGCCTCGTTCATTTTCATTGCCCTTACCTTGGTGGAAAGACCGAAGAGGGTTATGAAGCCCTGGGCGTCATGGTGGTCATAGAGATCACCGGTCTTGAACGAAGCAAGACTTTCATTATAGAGTGAGTAGGGAGAAGTCTCGCCGCATTTGATGATATTACCTTTATAGAGCTTGAACTTCACTTCACCCGTTACATATTCCTGGGTGCTTTCAATAAATGCGGAAAGGGCCTCTCTTAAAGGAGTGAACCACTTGCCTTCATAGACAAGCTGTGCAAGTTCATCGCTTAAGTGCTTCTTTACCCTTGCACATTCTCTGTCGAGGATGAGCTCTTCCAGCTGCTCATGTGCTGCATAGAGGATGGTGCCGCCGGGGGTTTCATATACGCCGCGGCTCTTCATGCCTACAACACGGTTCTCTACTATATCTATTATACCTACGCCGTGCTTTCCGCCAAGCTTATTCAGAGTGCGGATGATGTCGGAGGTTTTCATTTTCTTTCCGTTTACGGATACGGGTACGCCCTTTTCAAATTTCATGGTTACGTACTCGGGCTTGTCCGGAGCGTCTTCGGGGCTTACTCCCAGTACCAGGAGATGCTTGAAGTTCGGTTCTTCGGAAGGATCTTCAAGCTCCAGTCCCTCATGGCTGATATGCCACAGGTTCCGGTCTCTGCTGTAGGAAGAGTCGGCACTGAAGGGAAGATCTATGCCGTGCTTCCTGCAGTACTCTATCTCGGATTCCCTGGAGTCCATTGTCCATGCCGGATCTCTCCAGGCAGCTATTATCTTCAGATCCGGAGCTAAAGCCTTGATGCCAAGCTCAAACCTGATCTGGTCATTTCCCTTGCCGGTGGCGCCGTGGCAGATGGCAACCGCTTTTTCCTTGCGGGCTATCTCTACCAGTTTCTTTGCGATAAGGGGTCTCGCCATGGAAGTGCCGAGAAGATACTGATTCTCATATACGGCGTGGGCCTGTACGCAGGGAAGGATGTATTCATCAGCGAATTCATCCGTCACGTCTTCAATATAGAGCTTTGATGCTCCACAGGCTATCGCCCTTTCATTAAGTCCGTCCAGCTCTTCTTCCTGTCCGCAGTCTATGCAGACACAGATTACATCGTAGCTGTAGTTTTCCTTAAGCCAGGGAATGATGGCGGTTGTATCCAGTCCGCCTGAATATGCAAGTATTACCTTTTCTTTTTTAGCCATTTGGTTTATCCTTTCATGTAGCGCTGTTGATCATCACAATGATACAACGAAATATTACAATGCGCAAGACAAAATATTCATAAAAAAGAATAAATATTCACAAAAATAAGTTTTTATTCATTTTGGCTTGCATATTATGCAAATTTAATGTATATTTATACACTATATCATACCGGACTGTATTTCATTCTGAGCGAAGAAGGGAATCCTATTATAATACAAGAAAGCAGGATGACAGACGGCAGATATAGAGAAACGAAAGGAGCGGCACAGACTAATTATGATAAAAGTCGGGATCATCGGAGCAACAGGATATGCGGGAAATGAAATAGTACGTCTTCTCATGGGACACAGGGAAGCGGAGATTAAATGGCTGGTGTCAAGGAGCTTTGAGGGACAGAATTACGCAGATATATACAGGAACTTCTTTGATGTTCTGGATATGGAGTGTCTGGGAAGCGAACTTGATAGTCTGCTGCCTGAGGTGGATGTGGTATTCACCGCCACTCCCCAGGGATATCTTTCTTCCATATTAAAGGAAGATATGCTGAAAAAGGCCAGATTCATAGATCTCTCTGCCGACTATCGTATAAAAGATGTGGATATATATGAAAAATGGTACGGTATAAAGCATGGTTCACCGGAGCTGATCGGCAAAGCCGTTTACGGTCTTTCTGAGGTAAACCGGGAGGATATCAGGAATACAGACCTGCTGGCAAATCCCGGCTGCTTTACCACCTGTTCCATTCTGACGGCATATCCGCTTATAAAGGAACATCTGATAGATCCGGATACGCTTATCATCAATGCACTTTCGGGAGTGTCAGGAGCCGGAAGAGGGGCAAAGGTCGCGAATCTTTTCTCGGAGGTAAATGAAAGCGCGAAGGCATACGGGGTAACAACCCACCGCCATACTCCGGAGATCGAGGAGCAGCTGTCCTATGCATACGGAAAAACTATCACGGTGAATTTCACGCCCCACCTTGTGCCGATGAACCGGGGGATTCTGGTAACGGAGACAGCATCCCTTGCCGGGGGCGCGGATGAAGATAAGATAAGAGGTGCTTATGAAAAGCATTTCGGTAAGGAGTTCTTTATCAGGCTCTGCAGGGACGGAGCAAATCCCGAGACCAGGTTTGTGGAGGGCAGCAATTATACCGACATCGGTTTTAAGGTGGATAAGAGGACAAACAGGGTTATAATGATGGGGGCTCTGGACAATCTTGTTAAGGGAGCCGCAGGGCAGGCCGTGCAGAATATGAATATTATGTTCGGATTTGATGAGACGGAGGGCTTAAGGGCCGTTCCGATGGTGCCGTGATAATGAATGCCGATATAAGGATAATGAAAAAAGAAGATTATGAGGGAGTCCATGCTCTATGGCTTTCCATTAAAGGCTTTTCCATACGAAGCATTGATGACAGCCGGGAAGGCGTGGAAAAGTTCCTGAAAAGAAATCCCGATACTTCCATTGTGGCAGAGGAGAATGGAGAGATAATAGGCGCCATACTCTGTGGGCATGACGGCAGGAGAGCCACCTTTTATCATGTGTGTGTCCGGGAGGATAAGCGGAAGCAGGGCATAGGAAAAGCCATGGTGGTCATGGCAATGAATGCCCTTAAGAAAGAGAAGATAAATAAGGTTGCGCTTATTGCTTTTACAAAAAATGATGTGGGAAACGCCTTCTGGAAGAGCATAGGATGGAAGCAGAGAACGGATCTGAATTATTACGATTTCGTTTTGAATGCGGAGAACATAGAGAGTTTTGTTACCCTGGAGAACACAGGATTCTGAGGGGATTTCAGATATAAATAAAGGAGTGGGACAGATCATGAGCAACGAAGGAATAAAGGAAATAAAAGGCGGAGTTACCGCAGCAAAGGGATTTATGGCAGCATCCACTGCGGCAGGCATTAAATATCAGGGAAGAGAAGATATGGCTTTTATTTATTCGGACGAACCCTGTGAGTGTGCCGGAACCTTTACAAAGAATAAGGTTAAGGCTGCCTGTGTAAAGTGGGACAGGGAGCTGGTAACCTCTGGAAAGAAGCTGCATGCGGTGGTAATAAATTCCGGAATAGCAAACGCATGTACAGGCGCGGAGGGCTACGAAGCCTGCAGGAAAACAGCCGCAGCCGTTGAGAAGGCAAAGGGAGTTCCGACGGATTCCGTAGCGGTAGCTTCCACCGGAGTAATAGGCATGCACCTTCCCATAGATAAACTTGAGAAGGGCGTGGAGGAAATGAGCAGAAATCTCTCGGGGGATACAGAGGCCGGAACCAAAGCATCGAAGGCCATTATGACCACGGATACCGTCAATAAGGAAATAGCGGTGAGCTTCATGCTCGGCGGCAGAGAGGTCATCATCGGGGGAATGAGCAAGGGCTCGGGAATGATTCACCCTGATATGTGTACGATGCTGGCTTTCCTTACCACGGATGCGGATATCGACAGAGGACTGCTGCAGAAGGCGGTAAGTGAGATTATAGACGACAGCTTTAATATGATAACGGTGGACGGGGATACCTCCACCAACGACACCTTTATGATCCTTGCCAACGGCCTCGCCGGGAATGAAAGGATATCCGATGAAGGTGAGGACTATAAGTTATTTAAGCAGGCTTTATTTTACATCTGCAGGAATCTGGCAAGGCGTATGGCTGCTGACGGAGAGGGCGCCACAAAGCTCTTTGAAGCAAGGGTTATGAATGCCGTTACGAAGGAGGATGCGAAAAAGCTTGCGCGTTCCGTGGTCGGATCAAACCTTTCAAAGGCTGCGATCTTTGGCTGTGATGCAAACTTCGGACGTTTCCTCTGTGCGATGGGATATTCGGGAGCGGATTTTAAGGAAGAGGATGTGGAGCTTTATTTCGAGAGCAGCGAAGGGAAGTTAAAGGTCTTTGACCATGGCATCCCGCTGGACTTTGATGAGGGCGAAGCCGTGAGGATAATGAAGGCGGACGAGGTCAGCGTGGTCATCAATATGAACGAGGGCAGCGCAGACGCCGATGCCTGGGGATGCGATCTGACGTATGACTATGTGAAGATCAATGCGGATTACAGGAGTTGAAGCGAAAGGAGCGGAATAGATAAATCATGAACGAGCAGGAAATGCAGAAATTACAGGAAAAAGCAGGAGTACTCATTGAGGCTCTGCCATACATACAGCAGTTTAACAGGCGGATAATCGTGGTAAAATACGGCGGTTCCGCGATGACCAGCGACGTCCTGAGGGAAAATGTCATCAAAGATGTTACCCTCCTGAAGCTTGTCGGATTTAAGCCTATCATCGTTCACGGCGGCGGCAAGGAGATAAGCAGCTGGGTGGCAAAGGTCGGCATGAAGGCGGAATTTATAAACGGACTCCGCGTTACCGACAGGGATACGATGGAGATCGCCGAGATGGTGCTTAACAAGGTCAATAAGGATCTGGTCAGGTATGTGGAATCCCTCGGAGTCCGGGCTGTTGGTGTCAGCGGAAAGGACGGCGGACTTCTCAAGGTAAAGAAAAAGTATTCCGATGGTCAGGATATAGGTTTTGTGGGAGAGATCACGGAAGTGGATCCGAAGATACTGTACGACCTTCTGGAAAAGGATTTTCTGCCGGTGATAGCTCCGGTGGGACTGGATGATGAATACAATACCTATAATATCAATGCGGATGATGCGGCCTGCGCAATAGCAAAGGCTGTAAGCGCGGAGAAACTGGCCTTCCTTACGGATATAGAGGGTCTGTATAAAGATATCAATGATAAGTCCACCTTTATATCCAGGCTTTCTGCAGAAGAGGCTGAGGAGCTTCTGAATAAGGGCTTCATAGGCGGAGGAATGATACCGAAGCTCGGCAACTGCATAGACGCTGTAAGAGGAGGCGTTAACAATGTCCATATCCTTGACGGCAGGATAATGCACTGCCTGCTGCTGGAGATATTTACAAATAAGGGTATAGGAACACAGATGGTAAGAGAGCAGGAGGAAGGAAATGAGTACATCAGATGTATATATGGAAAAAGGTGAGAAGCATCTGCTTCACACATATAACAGATACAAGATAGTCCTGGATCATGGAAAGGGCGTTTTCCTCTATGATGCGGACGGAAAGGAATACCTGGATTTTGCAGCGGGAATAGCCGTGTTTGCTTTGGGGTATGGGGATCAGATCTATAATGATGCCCTGAAGAGACAGATAGATAAGCTTATCCATACGAGTAATCTCTACTACAACGCGCCCGCAGTGATAGCAGCAGAGGAGCTCTGCAGAGTATCCGGAATGGACCGGGTCTTCTTTACAAACAGCGGAACCGAAGCCATAGAGGGTGCCATCAAGTCGGCGTTAAAGTACGCCTATACCAAGGCACCGGCGGATGACTATGAGATCATCGCAATGAATAAGAGCTTCCACGGCAGAAGCATGGGAGCATTGTCTGTAACCGGAAATTCACATTACAGGGAAGCTTTCGGCCCGGGCATAGGACATATCAAATTTGCAGAGTTTAATGATCTTGAAAGTGTCAAAGCTGCCGTAACGGAAAAAACCTGTGCAGTCATCCTGGAGACCCTTCAGGGAGAGGGAGGCATCTATCCCGCCGAAGAGTCATTTTTGAAGGGCTTAAGAAAGCTCTGCGATGAAAAGGATATACTCCTGATCCTGGATGAGATACAGTGCGGAATGGGACGTACAGGATATATGTTTGCCTTTGAGGAATACGGAATAAAGCCGGATATAATGACATGCGCCAAGGCTCTTGGCTGCGGCATTCCGGTGGGTGCATTCCTGATGACGGAGAGAGTGGCGGAGAAATCACTGTGTCCCGGGGATCACGGCTCCACATACGGCGGCAATCCTCTTGCTGCGGCTGCCGTGCTTTCTGTTCTGGATGAATTTGAAGAACGGGATATCGTGGGACATGTCCGTGAGACAGCGCCGTATTTAGAATCACAGCTGGATGAAATAAAAGACAGCTTTGAAACAGTAAAGGAACGCCGCGGCAAGGGATTCATGCAGGGACTGGAATTCACTGTACCTGTCGGTGATATTATTACGAAATGTCAGGAGGAAGGACTGATAATTATTTCAGCCGGGACCAATATCATACGTTTCGTACCCCCTCTTATCATTGAAAAAGAGCATATTGACAGGATGTGTGAAATTCTGACAAAAGTATTACAAAAGTTTTAAAATCCTGTTGTTTTTTCCTTCTTCGGAGAATATAATTACCTTACATTTGGGACGCCTGATGGAGGAAAGTCAGGTGTAAATTGAAAAAATATATAACATGCTTCTTCAGTATCCTTGCTCTGGCATTTGTTTTATACGGCTGTGCCGGGGATGAGGAGATAGTGATAAATGATGCCGGGGAAGAGACGGACTTTATATCGGACGAGTCCGGAAACGTATCCGGGACGGATGTGATGGCGGAAGCAGAAACGGAAGCCGGAAGCATCTTTGTTTATCTCGTTGGAGCAGTTAATAAACCCGGTGTGTATGAGGTGCCTGAGGGCACACGGATCTTCCAGGTGGTGGACTCGGCCGGAGGATTGAGGGAAGATGCGGCAGCGGAAGCGCTTAATCTTGCGGCGGTACTTCAGGACGGAGCTGTTATCAGGGTTCCTGACAGGGAAGAATATGAGCCGTATCAGGCTCAGAACGGAACCACCCGTGGAGACATTGATGTACAGGCCGGAGTTGACGGCAGCGGAAACTGCGGTCTTATCAATATCAATACGGCTTCGGTTTCCGAGCTTACCACACTGAACGGCATAGGGGAAAGCCGCGCCGAGGCAATAGTTAAGTACCGGGAGGAAAACGGAGCCTTCGGCTGCATCGAGGATATTAAAAACGTATCCGGCATCAAGGACGGATTATTCAGTAAGATCAGGGATAAGATTACGGTATAAATGGCAAAGAGAGTTCTTGTTGTAGATGATGAAAAAACAATAGTAAAGGGGATCACCTTCAGCTTAAAGCAGGATGACATGGAGGTGGATACTGCTTTTGACGGAGAAGAAGCCGTGGAGAAAGCAAGGGAGACAGACTATGATATCATCCTTCTGGATGTCATGCTGCCCAAGCTTTCAGGTTTTGAAGCCTGTCAGGCTATAAGGGAGTTCTCCGATGTGCCTATCATAATGCTCACAGCCAAGGGAGATGATATGGATAAGATCCTGGGGCTTGAGTACGGTGCAGATGATTATATCACAAAGCCCTTTAATATCCTGGAAGTAAAAGCCCGTATAAAGGCTATTATGAGAAGGGTAGAAAAGGGCGGCGACAAGAACGGAGCACAGAAGCTGCTTGTTAAGGGGGCTTTGAAAATGGATCCCGAAAACAGGCGGGTATATATTTATGATCATGAGATCAATCTGACCGCAAGAGAATTTGACGTGCTGGAGCTTCTTGCCAGAAATCCGAACAAGATATATTCCAGGATAGATCTTCTCAACATCATATGGGGCAAGGATTATCCCGGAGATGAACGTACTGTGGATGTTCATATCAGGCGTTTAAGGGAAAAGATAGAGGAAAGCCCCAGCAATCCCCAGTTCGTGCATACCAAGTGGGGTGTTGGTTACTACTTCGCCGGCTGAGCGAGGGAGTGCCGTATCCTTTCCAGAAGAGAGCTTGTGGATTTTCCCTCTGTCTGGGGGATGATGACCACAGAGCCGCCTTTCGCTTCGACTATGTCCCTTCCAACAACATCCTCCGGGCGGTAGTCTCCGCCCTTCACTATCAGATCCGGCTGAATGTCCCGGATCAGTTCGTAAGGAGTGTCATCTTCAAAGGGTATCACATAATCTACAAATGAAAGTGCTGACAGCATTTCCATGCGGTCATTTAGGGTATTTACAGGTCTTGTATCACCCTTAAGTCTTCGTACCGAGGCATCTGAATTCACGCCTGCGATCAGGACATCTCCCAGTTTCCGGGCTTCCTTCAGATATTGTACATGTCCCACATGAAGTATATCAAAGCACCCGTTGGTGAAGACGACTTTTTTCCCCTGCAGGGATTCCCTGAGCTTTACGGCGTCAGATCGTTTCCAAATCCGCGGATAGTCCTTATACGGAAGATTCCCGGCAAGATCCATCACTTCATCCATTGTAGGCTGATAAGTGCCTGCCTTGCCCACTTCAATTCCCGATGCAGCATTTGCTATACGGACAGCCTCCTTTATATCCATGCCGCTGGCAAGACCTGCGGCAAGAAAGCCAAGTGCCGTATCTCCGGCACCGGTGACATCAAATACTTCCCGGCTGCAGGAGGGGAGAAAATCCACTCCGTCTTTTCCGGCAAGCATCATCCCTCCGGCTCCCAGGGTCACAAGAACATATTCACATGAAGCTTTAAATAAAAGCCCGTTTGCCGCACGGATCAGATCATCATCGGTTTTCAGCTGCTCGCCTGTCAGTGCTGCAAGCTCTTTTTTATTCGGTTTTAAAAGATAAGCACCGTTGTATCGTCCGTCCTTATTATCCTTGATGTCGGCGACTGTACGGATTCCTTTTTCCCGGGCAAGTCTGATCAGTTCTTCTGTCAGCCTTTTGGTCAGAAAGCCTTTCTGATAGTCGGAAATAACAAGGATATCATAGTCCCCGATACTGTCCTGCAGATATTTAAGGGCAGCAGCCTCCATATTTTCTGAAATGTCCTCCGTCTGCTCTGTATCCGAACGCATCACCTGCTGGTTATTGTTTGCCAGGAACCTTGTCTTGGTTGTCGTGACCCTGTCGGTTTTTATTATCATTCCGGTATCTATACCCATGGATGACAGGATCCCGATAAGCTTATCCCCGTTTTCATCATTGCCTGTCACGGCCAGCAGGGATACCTCCTGTCCTGCAGCAATGAGGTTTGCAGCGACGTTTGCCGCTCCTCCGGCGCAGTATCTTTTCCCTTTATATCGGAATACGGGTACGGGTGCCTCCGGCGAGATCCGGTCGATCTCACCTTCACAGTAGATATCCAGCATGATATCCCCTGCCACGAGTATTTTATTACGTCTGATCTCTGCAGTACTCATATTTGGTTCTCAATACACCTCGTATCCTTTTTCAAGATAGTTCTGAACATAGTCTGCAACGCCCTTTTCAATGTCAGAAAAGTTTCCCGTATATCCGGCATCACGGAGCTTTTCAATGCCAGCCCTG
Organism: Lachnospiraceae bacterium; assembly: GCA_024683935.1. The sequence goes on from JAIKXV010000091.1 coordinate 24,098, forward strand.
GTGTAATACTGATACTTTTCCCGTAATTCCCCGGGCATATCTATATATTCGATCTCAGGCTGCTTTCCGAGAGCAGAAAAGACGGATTCCGCAAGCTCCCGGAAGCTCTGCGCCCTGCCGGTGCCAACGTTAAAAAGTCCGCTGATCTCAGGATGGTCAAGGAGCCATGTTACGACATCACAGACGTCTTTTACATAAACAAAGTCTCTTCTCTGATCCCCATCCGCGATGTCTTCCCGGTATGACTTAAACAGCCTTATCCTGCCGGTTTCCAGGATCTGCCGGTATCCGTGGAATACCATGCTGGCCATGCTGCCTTTGCAGTATTCGTCAGGTCCGTAAACATTAAAGAATTTTAGCCCTGCATACTGCGAAGGAAAAGATACCGCCTGATGCTTTACCCACAGATCAAATACCTGCTTGGAATATCCGTATGGATTAAGAGGCAAAAGCCGGTCTATATCCTCCCTGTCATCAAATCCCTGGCTTCCATCCCCGTAGGTCGCTGCGGAACTTGTGTAAACAAAAGGTATCCGGGCATTAGCGCAGTATTCCCAGAGGGTTTTCGAATACTCAAAGTTATTCTTCCACAGATAATCAAAATCCCTTTCGGTAGTGGATGAACATGCGCCCATATGGATAACGGCTTCCACCCCGTCAATATGCGGAAGCTCCTTTAGGAAATCTGACTTATGGACATAGCGGAGATAACGTTTGTTCCTGATATTCATCCATTTATCGGTGGATGCAATGTTATCAACTATGATGATGTCTTCGCGGCCTCTGTCATTCAGGCTGCGTACAATGCAGCTTCCGATGAAGCCGGCACCTCCTGTAACTACGATACTCACAGGTTTATCCTTTCATTTGAATAAAAAACACGGAAAAGGACTAATTAGCTGATATGGTTCAGATGATGGTCTTCCATCAGACGGTCGATGGTTCTGCACACCTGGCCGGATCCCAGAAGACGCGTACATTCAAAGGCTCTTGCTGAACCGTGATGCCTCGGGCAGCTGTAGAAATCCTTCAGGTCATAACCCACGGTGATATCATTCCAGCAGCCGTTGCAGACATGATAATTAATAACCCGGTATGGAGTATAGAATTCCGTAAAGGGCAGCGTAAAGCCCGATATCATAACAACCGGGATACCCACCGCCCATGCGAGCCATGACAGTCCGCTGGATAAGCCGACAAAGAAGTCGGCGTGTTTCAGAAGGTCTGCGCGTTCCTGTAAAGGCAGAGCTCCTGTGAAATCCTCGGCACCTTTCGGGACATCGATAGTCCTTCCGCCGGCGTCTATGCTCTTTTCCTTATCGATGCAAAGAACCCGGTAACCCTTATCTATAAGATGAGCAGTGACTTCATTCCAACCATTCGGGTTATTCCAGAATTTGGCGTATCCGGTACTCTTTGTCGCAATGCAGACATAGGGTTCCTTTATGCTGCGTTTCCTGCTGCACTTTATAACCGGCTTTCGCTCTATAGTTTCAAGTCCCAGAGAAGGCGGTATGCACTGCCAGAGCCCGACAACACGGTGATCCACAGGCTGATGGGCAAAATTATCCGAAGGAGGATACAGTCCTATCATATAAGTCGCGTAGCAATGGGGAACTGATTCGCCGGGTTCGATAAAATTGACATCCGGATAGGATGGCTTAAAGAGATCTGCCAGCTCTTTCTGCATGTAGCAGTATAGCCTGCAGGAATATTTTTGCCGAAATGCTTCCGCATGGGGAAACCATGCCAGGATATCCCCAAGCGTACCTATGGGAAAGATCAGAAGAACCTTTTTCCCCGAAAGGTCCAGGTCATGGGTTAGGATCAGTTCCCCATCCTTCCAGAGCTCCACCCGGAAATTGATATAATACTTGCGTTTGGTGGATGCAACCGAGTCGCTGAAATCCGTATCAAAGATCACAGCCATGGCATCAAGATCCGTAAAACGGACATGGTAGTTTCCTTTAGGGACCTTCACACGGGCTCCGTCATTGAAGTCAAGTTTGACGCCCCTGACGGATGTCCGTCCGGAAACAGGTCCCGGAACATACCGGTTCTGATCTATATTCCTGTTTTTTATTACATCTGTCTTACTGTTACGCCGCATTTATTAAATATCTCCGCAAATCTGAAAAGATTCACAGATCCGTTATTATTTGCCATGATCAGCTCAGAGGAACAATCCGAGAATGCAGGGCTGTTAATATCCACTCCTGCCGGGATCACAAGTTCGTACGTAAGCCCGTTTGACGTAAAGATGCAGCTTTTGGATATCTCTTTACGGTATTCAAAGAGCGTCCGTGCTCCATCCGGCATAATACTGTTACACCGGCTGAGATCCATTACGATACGGGCAGGAATGGCACTGCTTCCGGCATTTTGGCCAAGAAGCAGCAGTGTATCGATGTAACTTATGATAGCATCTGCCGAAAAAGAGGTCACAGTGGGTGTGGTAACCGATTCCGGCAAGGAGCCTTCCGTAAAGAATTCTTTTGTCAGTAAATCAGTATTGTCGGGCGAATGATGCTTTTTCTTTCTGCCGCTGTTTCCACTGTTACCGCTGTTTCCGCTGTTGCCGCTGTTCCCACCGTTATTATCCGGATCTATGATCGGAGCTATTGCGGAAACGACAAGCTGCAGCTGATCAAAGCTGATCTCAGTATCGGCGTTGGGATATACGGTAAGCTTATAGCTATCCCCGACTTTTACTAATGAATACGTGTATGTTGCTGTCCCGGTTCCGCCGGATCCGCTCATGTTACTTCCGGCGATCTCATATCCTGTATTCGGGGTGATCGTGATCACTCCGAATGCACCGGAAACAGCTGAACCATTACTGGTAAACTGGACGTAATTCGTATTTGAGAAACCGCTTCCGTAGGAAGCTCCTGCATTTGTGTCCAGTCCTGTGATCGATACAGAATAGTACTGGTTGGAAGCTGTGATGCTTCCCGACATAGTGCCGTAATTATTATAAACGGATCCCGTTCCGGTTACCGTACCGCCGGAATAATTATTTACAAGAGCTCCGCCGGAGAGCGTTACCATGCCGCCGGCATAATTGTTATTTATAGTTCCGCCGTCGTAGTTCGTCATTGAACCGTAGTTGCCGATAACAGTCCCGCCGCTGTAGTTATAGACATAACCGAAGTTGCTGCTGACAATCCCGCCGCCGTAGTTATCGACATAACCGGAGTTGCTGCTGACAATCCCGCCGCTGTTGTTCGTCATTGAACCGTAGTTGCTGATAACAGTCCCTCCGCTGTTGTTTACAGCCACACCGTAATTATCCGTTATTGTTCCGGCATTAAAATTTACCGTTCCCCCGGCGAGATTCTCTACCACCACTCCGCCGGAACTGTTAGCTGATATCACACCTCCGGAATAGTTCCAAACCTGACCACTACCGACGTTAGACTCCACAATCCCGTAATTACTAACAATGCCGGAGTTGCTGCTGACAGTTCCGCCGCTGCTGTTCGTCATTGAACCGGAGTTGCTAATAACAATCCCGCCTCTGTTGTTATCGACATAACCGGAGTTGCTGCTGACAATCCCGCCGTCGTTGTTCGTCATTGAACCGTAGTTGCTGATAACAGTCCCGCCGCTGTTGTTCGTCATTGAACCGTAGTTGCTGCTGACAATCCCACCAGAGACTGTTACATTGCCACCGGAAGAATTGTTATTTATAGTTCCGCCGGAGAGCGTTACATAGCCACCGGAGGAATTATTTACCAGAGTTCCGCCGGAGAGCGTTACATAGCCACTGGATAAATTATTTACCAGAGTTCCGCCGGAGAGCGTTACATAGCCACCGGATAAATTATTTTCCAGAGTCCCGCCGGAGCTTACTGTGACAGTCCCGTAATTATTGCCTACAGATCCGCCCGAGCTTACTGTGACAGTCCCGTAATTACTGCCTACAGATTCGGCAGAGTTTACTACGGTAGTTTCTCCCTGGCTTACTACCGTTGTCTCGGTCCCTCCGCTGCTTACTGATGTGAGGTTTCTTATTCCGGGAGTTCCGAGAATGTTGGGAGTTATGGTTCCTGCATTTCCTGCAGAAGATAAAAACATGATGTTGCTGGGCGCTGCGATACTTCTGTTAAAAGTTAAGACTGGATCATTGTCAGGCCCGTCATTATTATCTGAACCGGCATTATCATTGTCTGTTCCGTCATTATTATTATCTGATCCGGCAGCGTCGTCGTTGTCGGCCCCGTCATTATCGTTGTCGGCCCCGTCATTATCGTTGTCGACTCCGTCATTATCATTGTCAGACCCGCCGTCATTGTTGTCAGACCCATCATTATCATTATCTGATCCACCGGCATCATTGTCCGGCCCATCATTATCATTATGTGTTTCATCGCCGCCGGTTTCATTCGTGTCACCGGAAGAAGTTGTTTCTGATGTATCTGTATTCTGGCCGGTTTCTTCCGCATATACGACCATGGGGCAGATCATGGACTGCGCCTCGCCCGACATCACCATGGCAGCTGACAGGATCGCAATAACACATTTTTTGGAAAGATGATGAAAAGGTCTTCTCATAGTATTTCCTCGACTTAAAAATACCGAAAATATCCCACAATATTAATATATTCTACAGCACCTCCCATGTCAAATAACCCTGAGGATCAAAAAAGCGTGCCTCATTCGAAGCACGCTTTAACTGTTTCAATTATCCGGTCCTGTTCTTCCGGCGACATCTTGTTATCGCTGGGGAGACACAGTCCCCGTTGGAATATGTCCATGCCGATATCCAGAGGCAGACCGTCATTTCCCTTATCTCCGCCTTTTATATAGGCGTTGGTACGGGCTCTTCCGTTACCGTCTCTTGTGATAAAGGCATTATTTCTGTAGACGGGCTGTGAATGCATGGGCTTCCATATGGGACGTCCCTCTGCATTAATGGACGATATGGCATCCAGTATTTCCATGGGACAGCTTTTTCCGCCTTCGGCTGTAAACAGGTATTCCGTTCCGCTCCGGACCTCTCTGCACATGGCATCGGGATCTATAGTTATACAGCTCAGCCAGTAATTCGGGACTGAACTCTCCTTTACAAAGGGGTTCATTTTTACAGGCAGACCTGCGAACCCTTTTTCGTAGCGTTCATAAATGGCTTTCTTTGCTGCTATGTGTTCCCGGAGATAGGGGATCTGTCCTCTTATTACTCCGGCGATCACATTACTCATCCGGTAGTTATATCCAAGTTCCTCATGTTCATACCACGGAGCGGATTCCCTTGCCTGGGTAGACCATTTGCGAACCTTTTTCGCATCTTCCTCAGAGTCGGTCAGGAACATTCCTCCGGCTGATCCGGTTATGATCTTATTTCCGTTAAAGGAAATGATATTGTAATCACCGAGACAGCCGGTGGGTTTTCCCTTGTACTCAGCTCCGAGGGATTCTGCCGCATCCTCTATTATGAGGGCACCATATTTTTCCGCAACGGATCTTATTTCATCTATTTTTGCGGGAACGCCGTAGAGATGGGCGACAATGATAAGTTTGGTGTCCGGATACTGCAAGAAGGCCTGCTCAAGGGCTATCGGATCCATATTCCAGGTATCATATTCGCCGTCGATAAACACAGCCTCGCCGCCCTCATATGCCACGGGATTTACCGTTGCGTCAAAGGTCATGTCCGAACAGAATACCCGGTGTCCCTGAAGAACGCCTTTATTCGGAGCGTGGGATCCGTAGAGCTTTTCTCCTGCCAGGCGGACGGAGAGATGGAGGGCAGCCGTGCCGGAAGACAAAGCCACAGCGTAACTGCAGCCGGTCTTCCCGGCAAGGACCTTTTCGACTTCATCAAGGTTTTTGCCTACGGTTGACATCCAGTTGGTGTCATAGGCTTCCTTTATGAACTCCAGCTCTTCGCCGTGCATGGTGGGGCTTGAGAGCCATATTTTATTTTCAAAGGCTTCAAACTTTTTCTTAAACATATATGGTATTTAGAAATCTATGCTCATCAGGCACTGGTTCATAATGGATTCCAGTTCTTCCTGACGTCCGCTGATATTTGTGGTTACATCGCCCATCTTCTGAACATATGCGTACAGGGAGTCTAAGGATTCCTTGCCATCGATTATGCTCTTTCCGATGCCGGTCTTCCAGCTTGCATATCTCTCTTCCACGAACTTGTCTATCCTGCCGTCCTCTATCATCTTGTCGGCCAGGAGCAGACCAAGTGCAAAGCCGTCCATTCCTGCGATATGAGCAAGAGCCGTATCCTCTAAGGTGAAGGAGCCTCTTCTCTGCTTTGAGTCGAAGTTCAGACCGCCGGTGGTGAATCCGCCTGCCTTCAGGATCTCGTACATTGCAAGGCCTGAGCCGTAAACATCTGTAGGGAACTGATCCGTATCCCATCCAAGAAGCGTATCGCCCTGGTTGGCATCTACAGAACCGAATACACCGTTTACCCTGGCAACCCTGAGCTCATGCTGCATGGTGTGGGCTGCAAGTGTAGCGTGGTTTGTTTCGATATTGAGCCTGAATCTGTCCATCAGACCATAGGCGCGGAGGAAGTTAACGCATGTTGCGGCATCGAAATCATACTGGTGCTTTGTGGGCTCCTTCGGCTTGGGTTCGATATAGAAGGGACCGGTAAAGCCGATCTTGTCGGCATGGGCAATAAGCATCTTAAAGAGTCTTGCCATATTGTCAAGCTCGAGGCCCATGTCTGTATTTAACAGGGTTTCATAACCTTCACGGCCGCCCCAGCAGGTATAGCCTGCACCGTCAAGAGCCTTGGTAGCTTCTAAGGCACCCTTAAGCTGTGCGCCGGCATATGCGAAAGCATCCGCATTGGGAGCAGTGCCTGCACCGTGCATATAACGGGGATTGTTGAAAAGATTTGCTGTTCCCCAGAGCAGCTTCTTTCCTGTGTTCTTCTGTTTTTCCTTCAGGATATCAACGATAGCATTCAGATTTTCCGTGCTTTCATCAATATTCCTTCCTTCCGGAGCCAGATCTCTGTCATGGAAGCAGTAGTAATCTATGCCCAGCTTCTCCATGAATTCAAAACCTGCATCAACCTTTGCCTTTGCAAGCTCCATGGATTCCTTATTTCCGAAGGATTTATCCATGGTAGAGGATCCGAACATATCCTGTCCGTTTGCACAGAGGGTATGCCACCAGGCCATACCGAATTTCAGCTGGTCACGCATGGTCTTTCCGGCAACTACACGGTCGGGATCATAGTACTTGAAGGCGAAGGGGTTTTTGCTCTTAGGGCCTTCATACTTAACTACGGGTACATTTTTAAAATAATCGCTCACGTTTGCCTCCTTAATTCTTAAAATAACCGCTTCTGTCCGCGGCGTGTTTACTCATCTCATTGTAAGTTTTTCCGAATGATTTATCAATGATCATTTTTTGCTATGACGTATAATAATTGTCACCTTATTATAATGCGGATATAATGACAATGTTCTGATATTAGTACAATATTTTTCGATTTTTCCTCTTGCCTCATTTTGTGTTTTGTAATAATATTGTAACAATCTTTTGAGGCAAGCCGGATTAATAATCCGCTTACCGTTAATCTCAGGCAGAAACGTATCAGACATTCAGATCATGAAGACGATTTTCCATGTTTTTCTCAATAAGCTGAAAGCGCTGAAAAGTCTCAGGTTTTTTTTGGTCGTTCTGTTTTTCCTGGCAGGCATTCTTCCTGCCTTTGTCATTTCCGAGAGCCTGCTTGCCAATTACAGGACAAGAGCCATTTCTTCCAGAATAACGGAGGCCGTGGATCAGAGCAGGATACTGGCTACCCGTCTCGATTCCGAAGGATATTTCCTGAATCCCGAGAATGATATTCTGAATAATGAAATGAACCTTCTGGCAGGTATATATGACGGAAGGATAATGATCACCGATAACAGATTTGTCATAATCCGGGACACCTACGATCTGTCAAACGGGCGCACAATGATATCCCAGGAGATAATAAAATGTTTTTCCTCCGGCGCCGTATCTTCGGTATATGATCAGGAAAATGAATATATAGAAATATGTGTTCCCGTTAACAATATTAAAAGCGGCGATACGGAAGGGGTACTTTTCGTATCCGCTGCCACCGATATGATCAGGGACAATGAGGATGTACTCCGGCGGAAGCTTAATATCATGCTGGTCACCATGGCCATGCTGCTCTTTGCCCTGGCGCTGTCGGTATCCTATCTTCTCACCAGACCGTTTAAGCGGATCACCGCTGCCATAAGTTCAGTCCATGAAGGCTTCGGGGATGCTCAGATCTCCATTCCGGATTATACGGAAACAGAGGCTATAATGAACGCCTTTAACAATCTCATGGAAAGGCTGAAAACCCTTGACAAATCAAGAGATGAATTCGTATCGAACGTATCCCACGAACTGAAGACGCCCCTTACTTCGATGAAGGTTCTTGCAGATTCGCTCCTTTCTGCGGAGGAAGTGTCCAACGAGACCTATAAGGAGTTCATGGCAGACATTGCCGAGGAAGTGGACAGAGAAGATAAGATAATAACGGACCTGCTGTCAATGGTGAAGATGGACAAGGCTACAGAAGCGGTAAATACCGAGGATACCGATATTAACGAGCTGATAGAAACGCTGTTAAAGAGGCTCCGTCCCATAGCTGACAGAAAGAATGTCCAGATAGTATTTGAAAGTCAGCGTCAGGTAAATGCAGAGGTGGATCGCACCAAGTTCACGCTTGCCATCATGAACCTGGTGGAAAACGCCATTAAATATAATAAGGATAACGGCTGGGTAAGAGTGGAGCTTGACAGCGACCATCAGTTTTTCACCATTACGGTCTCCGATTCCGGTATAGGCATTCCGGAGGATTCAATGGATCAGATATTTGAACGTTTTTACAGAGTGGATAAATCCCATTCAAGGGAGATTGGCGGAACAGGCCTGGGGCTTGCGGTTACAAGAAGCTCCATACTGATGCACAGAGGTGCGATAAAGGTAAACAGTGTCGAGGGCGAAGGAACAACATTCACGGTGAGGGTGCCCCTGAAGTATGTGGCTGTCTGAGGAGACTGCATGAAGGAAAAGATAAGAAGAAAACTGAATCAATATGCGATGATCACGATCTTCATCATCTGTTTTGCTTCCTGCCTGCTTTCAGGATGCAGCATTGTGCCCGGGAATGCTGATAAAAAAACAGATGAAGATGGCGGCAGTTCCTTTGGCGTATATTACCTTACCCAGGATGAAAGCCAGATCGCATTCGAGAAAAAAACAGATCTCAGCGCGGAATCCGGTATCTCCGACTATATACTGGAACTGCAGAAAGATCCGGTTGATGTAAAGCTGAAACGTACCGTGGGAAACGAAGTAATGCTTATAGATTACAGGATAGAAGAAAACGGTGCCGTGCTCAACTTTGAAGACAGATACAGTGAAATGAGCATTGAAAAGGAAGTCCTCTTCCGGGCTGCGGTTGCGCAGACCATCCTTCAGGATAAGGATATCAATTTCGTTTTCTTTGAGATAAACGGGGAACCTCTGAAATATGAAAGCGGCGAAGAGGTTGGCAGTATGAGTGACTCAACCTTCATAGACAATGCAGGGGACGAACTCAGCTCCTATGTCAAAAAGAATATAAAACTGTACTTTGCAGATGTAAACGGTCAGAGCCTTGTAATGCATAAAAGAGAGATGGTATACAGCAGTAACGAGTCACTGGAGAAGGTCGTTATGGAGCAGCTGATCAAGGGACCTGAAGCGAACGAGGGATACGCTACCATTTCTCCGGATACGAGACTTAATACCATAGCGGTAAAGAACGGTATCTGCTATGTTAGCCTGGACACAGCCCTGGTTGATAAGCCCGTGGACGTAACAGAGGAGGTTCTTTTATATTCAATAGTTGATTCACTGGCCTCTGTTCCGGGTGTAAATAAGGTACAGATATCCGTAAACGGGGAAAGCGACAGGGTCTTAAGGAGCAATTTCCGTCTGGATGAAGCATATTCCTTCAATGAGGAGATCGTGAGCAGTGATTAGACGGCCTCTTGTTTTCATCGCCTGTCTTTTTCTCATCATGACACTCTTATTGATGAAGCTTCACCCCATAAGGGGCAATCCTCCGGATGTACCTGATAATACTTTCATTTCCGTATCAGGAAAGATCTCAGACAGACAGTATAAAAACGATTCCTTTATCCTTATCCTAAAGGATGCCGCTCCCGATAAGGGAGATTCAGGCAAAACCTCAGTACTTGTATATTTAAAAGAAAAGAACCTGAATATCATGGAGCTTCCGCCCATGGGTTCCGCAGTAACGGTAAAAGGCAGGTTTTCTCTTTTTGCCGAAGCCGTTAATCCCGGGCAGTTCGACCTTCGAAAGTATTATCATATCCGCGGCATAGATTACAGACTGTCCGATGCCGGTATCCTGTCATACGGAAAAAGATATGATGTTTTGAGAGAAGCGCTGTTCAGGTTCAGATACAGTATGGCATCGGCGTATGACAAGCTCTTTGACCAAAAGGACAGCGGCGTGCTGAAGGCCATGATTCTCGGCGACAGAACGGAAATGGATACGGACATAAAGGAGCTGTATCAGGCAGGCGGTATAGCCCATGCGCTTTCGATATCGGGACTCCATATTTCCATCCTGGGATACGGCCTGTACAGACTTTTGAAAAAGGTAAAGATAAAACCCTGTGTTGCTGCCGTTTTCTGTATGGTATTTATCTCTCTCTATTCAGTTATGGTCGGCGGGAGTACATCCACCGTGAGGGCAGTGATCATGTTCGGTACCTGTATGTCGGCAGATATCCTGGGAAGAACGTATGATCTTTTAAGCGCACTGGCCCTTTCCCTTATGGCTATCCTTTTCACGGATCCCCTTTATATATACGATTCAGGCTTCATGCTTTCTTTCGGAGCCGTAGCCGGAATAGCCTTTGTGGAACCGGTGATCCGGGAATGCATCCCCTTTGCCGGTCATAAGATGATATCAGGTCTTTTTATGAGCCTGTCCATTAATCTCTTTACTCTTCCCGTGGTTCTTGTTTTTTTCTATGAGATCCCGCTTTATTCACCTTTGCTTAATCTGGTCATCATTCCCCTGATGGGGGTGCTGGTCGTCACTGCAATTTTTACGGGATTAACAGGGATGTGTTTTATTACTCCCGCAATGATCCCTGCTTTTATCTGCCACATGATCTTAAAGCTTTATGAAAGGGGATGTTTATTATGCAGAGCTGTACCGGGTTCGGTCCTCATAACCGGCAGACCGGAGAATATAAGGATTATAGTGTATTACACAGCGTTTGCTGTACTGTGCCTGATGCGGAAATTCGGAAAAAGAAAGGGAAAGGGTTCCGCGATGCGGCTTTCCTTTCTCATGCTCCTCCCCCTCATTCTGATAATAAGGATCCCGCAGGAAACAGATTATACCATGCTGGATATAGGCCAGGGTGACTGCAATGTAATATGTGCCCGTAACGGGGACACAGTGATGATAGACTGCGGAAGCTCTTCGGAAAAGGAGATCGCAAAATACAGAGTCATACCCTACATAAAATACATGGGACGTGGAGAAATAGATGCTGTAATTCTCACACATACAGATAACGACCATATAAACGGCTATCTGGAAATTCTGGGCATGGATAACGGAGGTGGGATAAAGATAAAAAAGCTGATACTCCCCGGGAGGGATAAGCCTGATGAAAAATACACGGAGATTATCAGGAGCTCAGAGAACGCCGGAGTTAAAGTGTCCTGTATAAATGAAGGAGAAGGTTTCTCTGTCGGGAAGATGAAATTCCACTGCCTCGGTCCCGAAAAGGGTTTTTATGCCTCCGATGAAAATGATAACTCTGTGGTATTGAAGATGAAATACGGCAGCTTCAGCGCACTGTTCACCGGAGACGTCCAGGGAGAGGGCGAGAAGAGAATGATGCGCCATCTTAGAGGAAATGAACGGATAACCGTATTAAAGGTTTCACATCACGGCTCACGAAATTCGACTCCGGAAGAATTGCTTCAGCGGATACGGCCGGTATATTCCCTGATCTCTTCCGGGAGAAGGAATATGTACGGACACCCTCATGCGGAACTGATCAAACGGCTGCAGGATGTACAGACGGAGATTCACTGTACAAAGTCGGAGGGGGCGATAACCGTCAGAACTGACGGTGAAAAGGTAACAGTAAACGGATTTTTAGGTAACAAAGAGGAGAAAAAATGAAAAAGATAAAAAATTACTGCAGGAAAATAACAGAGAAGATACTGGTTTTTCTTATTACAGCGGCTGCCATAATGACGGCTGTGCCGGAGATATCGGTATACAGTGCATACGCTGATACATTTCAATGCGGAATATTTTCCATATATCTGACGGAACAGAGCCAGACTGTGCGGTCGTTAACCGCCAGGATCATTATAAATGACTATGAAGCATATAAACGTATGATTAACAGGACTACCCTGACTTTCTGCTGGGATTGCGTGAACACCGACAGAAATCAAAATGTGGGGATGGAGTATGTGATAACTACTCCCGGAACCCATGTGCTGAATATTTATACTTCCGAATCATATCCTTATTACGGTTCCACTACCTTCAACGTGAACAATATCGATAACAGGGCTCCGGTTATGGGAGCGCTCAGCGCAGACTATCAGGATGATACCTGGACCATAACTCTGGAGGGCTGCGAAGATGATCACAGTACCGGAGATAAAATAAAATATCTATGCCTGAAAGAAGAGGATGCAAATAACTATCGTTCCGGAAACAGCTGGAATGAGAGTTCCCTCTTTGCCCTTGAAGGATGGACAGATGATATGACCTTCCCTATCGAAGAAGGAAAGTATTGCGTATTAGCAAGGGATGAGGCAGGAAATGTGGCTGAAAAGAGTCTGGATACCGGACATGTTGACCGGGAACCGCCTCACTTTAACAGTGAACCCGAGATTATTTATGAGGGAGAAGTGAACGGATATGCGAAAGCCGCGCTTATCAGTATCGATGCAGAGGATAACAACGGTGAATTAAGTGGATATCCATATTCCTTTAATAATGGCGCAACCTGGCAGCAGGGCAACGAACTCAGAGTGGTGGAAAACGGAGCCGTGACGATCCTGTTAAAGGATGAAACCGGTAATATCAGCGAGGCAAAAACTGTAGAGATAACGAACCTTGATAATCAGGCACCATCCATCTCACTTTCCGGAAAGGATAACAATACAAATGACGGAAGTACCGTGATCAATGTCACGGCTTCAGATACACTTTCCGGAGTGTGCGATATAAGCTATCAGAATGATGAGGTTGGAGTCCCGGTGATACTTGCCGGAGGCAGCGGATCAGGAAGCGGGAATATGGATGCATCTGTCACAATTAAAAACAACGGAAGCTACACCTTCTTTGCAAGGGATGTGATGGGGAATACCTCATTTGAAAAGATAAACGTAGTCAGATCAGTTAAGACGGAATATAAGGATTCTTCGGAAAAAAAGGATAAAGACGGTGATAAGAACAAGGATAAGAATAAAGATAATAAGGATAAAAATAAGGACAGCGGAAGCGGCGGAACTGGCAGTGGAAGCGGAAATAATAAGGAGACAAGGATAATCAATCCGGGAAACGGAAGTGGCGGGAATGGAAATGCAAACGGAAATGGAAGCAGCAATGGAAGCGGCAGTTCCCAGAAGGATACGGGAAGCGATAAAAAGATCATAATAAAGGACTCTGATGCGGGCGGATCCTCAGACAGCAAGGGCAAGGGAACTGACGGAAAATCCGAAGGATCAGACGGTAACAGCAAAAAGACCAGAGGTGCAAGCGGAAACAGCGCGCTGAAGGGGAGCAGCGGAATTGGTTCAAGCCGGGGATCGGAATATACGGTAATGAACAGAGATGACGATGCAGACGATGGTGATCCTGATGAAGAAAATGAGGATAATAAAGAAGATACCGAAAGCACCGAGATAAGAGAGGTTACATTGGACGAGTATCTCTCGTCCGCACCAAAGAATGCAGCGGCTGAGGAGGAGATCATACCCGAGCTGCTGGATGAGGAAGAGGAGGAGAAAAATGAAAAAAGCAGCAGGGGCGGAAAGATCGCCATGATAGCAGCCATACTGCTCCTCCTGACGGCACTCACCATATTTCTCCTTATTAAAAAGGAGATCATCTCCCTTCCGGACATGGAAGAAGATGAAGAGCGTGATGAAGACACCGAAACAGGAGTCCTCGGGATTGCAAATATGGTTAAAGGGTTTTTCGCAAAAAGCAGGACGTGATATACTATCCCGGTGGGCAGAATGCCCGCCGGGTGTTTTACGAAACAAGGGTTTTTTAAGAGGGATTTATGAAGCGCAGGATAATTATCGAATGGTTAAGGATAGTTGCAGGACTTTTTGTTTTCTCATTCGGAGTACATCTGACAATATTTGCAAACATAGGACTTGCGCCCTGGGATTGTCTGGGAATGGGCATATCTTATCATACGCCGTTTAATTACGGCATATCCATGACCATAATGGCACTGATCATTGTAGCTGTTGACATGTTCATGAAGGAAAGGATCGGATTCGGTACGATAATAGATGCGCTGCTTACCGGTAATTTCGTACAGTTTTTTAATACTTTCAATCCGCTTCCACTGAACAGCCGGTTGTGGTCCGGTGTTCTTATTATGCTGACAGGTTTTGTTTTCATGGCTGTCGGAATGGCAATATATATGAAAAGCGAACAGGGCTGCGGACCAAGAGACGCCCTGCTGGTGGGTCTCGGAAAACGGCTTTCCCATATTCCCATAGGAGTGGTTGAGATACTTTTGTGGGCTGTTGTTCTTATCATAGGAGTACTGCTTGGCGGACCCGTGGGAATAGGGACGGTTATAAGCACATTCGGAGCAGGTATCGTGATGCAGATCGTCTATTCCCTGATGCATTTCGAACCGCGGGACCTGAAGCACAGAGGAGTCCTTGAAATATCCAGAATACTGGCCGGCAGGGAATGAAACCAGGGGACGGGGTTAGCGGTTCATTGTAACACCGGTAGTTGCCGGGATCATAGGATATGTTACCAATGCCCTTGCTATTAGAATGCTGTTCCGTCCGTATAAGGCAGTTTATATCGGACGTTTTCATGTTCCATTTACCCCGGGAATCATTCCGGGTCAGAGGAAAAGGATAGCTGCGTCCATCGGAAGAGTGGTAAGTAACGAACTTCTTAATCCCGAGATCATGGAACAAGCCATGCTGTCTGATGAAACCGTTGCAGGGCTTAAGGATGCTTTCCGTTCAAAACTTGTATCCTATAAGGATGAGGCGCGGACCATACAGGAAGCGGTTACTGAATTCTATCCGGAGGATAAGCTCAAAGGGAAGATCGATCATTATAGATGGAAGAATGAGAGCTTCGTTTCCAGGCTGTTTCAAGGTGCATGCGGAGTTCAGCCCGGAGGAACTGGAAAAAGTGAGTTTCGACATAATGAAGAAAGAGTTGAATGCCATAGTCTATCTTGGGGCATTGCTTGGTTTTATCATAGGATTGGCGAATGTGGCAATAATGAATTTGGTGCAGATTACTTAAATATCTGAAGAAAAAGAAGAAGCCGGATCATCATTTGACGTAACCGGCGCTCTATGTAAAAATATCTTTTATGGAAAGCGTGAAGGATGATATTAAGAATAGGAGCTTTAGCGGGGTATATCTCATATATGGGGAGGAACCTTTTCTTGTCAATCTGAATAAGAAGAGGCTGTCAGACGCAGTTGTGCCTGCGGATGATAACATGAACAGGACAGTGTTTTCGGAAAAGGACGCGAATGTAAAGGATATTATCGCCCTGTCCGACACACTGCCTTTTTTGTCTGAAAAGAGACTGATCCTTATAGAAGACAGCGGTTTCTTTAAGAAGGCTCCGGCTGATGTCGATTCCCTTACAGAATATATAAAGAAGATTCCAGAAGAGACAGTGATAGTTTTTTCCGAATCGGAGGTTGATAAAAGGGGGAAGCTGTATAAGGCTGTGGAAAAGAACGGGAAGGTCGTGCTCTGCAAAGAACAGACTCCTGACACCCTTATCAAATGGATGGGCGGATATCTCTCCGAAAGGGGAAAGAAGATGCGCCGGACAACAGCTGCTGCCCTGATCGACAGAACCGGCACAGGCATGTATCTCTTAAAGAATGAGATGGATAAGCTCGTTTCATATACGGGAGACAGGGAGGAGATCCTCGAAGAGGATGTAAAGAATATCTCGGTGGTCAACGTCCGTTCCTCCGTATTTGCGATGCTTGATGATATAACAGAGGGTAGACAGAAAAAGGCGCTGGGACGCTACTATGAGCTGCTGATGCTGAGAGAACCCGCAATGAAGATCCTTGTGCTGATCTCCAGGGAATTCAACAGACTGCTTCTTGCAAAGGAAATGTCGGCGGAGAAAAGAAATTATAAAGAGATGGCGGAAGTCATGAAGGTGCCGGAGTTTTCCGTCAGGAAATATGTTTCCGCGGCAGGACGGCTGTCCAGGGGGCAGATAATGAGCGCCATAAAGGATTGTACCAAAACGGATAATGATATTAAAAAAGGCCTTATCAGCGACAGGATAGGAACGGAACTGTTAATAATAAAGTATTCGGGAAGAGGTGCTGAAATTGCGTGAATTACCTTCGGCAGGAATGATATACAAGCATTTTAAGGGGACTATCTACAGGGTCATCTGCATTGCCCGGGACTCGGAAACCATGGAAGAAGTGGTGGTTTACGAAAACAGGGATGATGAGTCCAAAAAGTTTGTGCGCCCGCTCACGATGTTTATGAGTACGGTCGACAGGGAGAAGTATCCGGATGTCACCCAGGAATACAGATTTGAAGAGGTGAAGGACGGGGAAACAGGCGCTGCTGATATCCCGGAAAGAGGAGAGGTTCCCGAGGATCTGATGGCATTTCTGGATGCGGAGGACAATGAGACAAAACTGGATGTGCTCCAGAGAATCCGCACAAGACTCAATGATGATATAATAAATGCCATAGCACTGTCTCTTGATACGGAGATCAGAGAAGGCAGCATCGCAGAAAGATATGAGGAGATAAAAGAATATCTTCTTACAATGATAAGATATGAAGGAGCGAGATTAAGGAAATGAAAATACTGTCTTTTGTAGTACCCTGTTATAATTCCCAGGACTATATGAAGCACTGCATAGATTCCCTGCTTATCGGCGGGGATGAGGTGGAAATACTGGTGGTGGATGACGGTTCAAAGGATGATACCGCCGCGATAGCAGATGAATACGAGAGGAACTATCCCGGTATAGTAAAGGCCATCCACAAGGAAAACGGAGGCCATGGGGATGCCATAAATACGGGACTTGCCCATGCAACCGGACTGTATTTCAAATGTGTTGATTCCGATGACTGGGTAGATGCGGACGCCTACAGAAAGGTTCTTTCCAAATTAAAGGAGCTCCTTCACGGAGATACCATGCTGGATATGATGGTATGCAATTTTGTGTATGAGAAGAAGGGGGCCCTTCATAAGAAGGTCATGACCTACCGTTTTGCCCTGCCGGAAAATGAACTCATCACATGGGATAAGGTGGGGAAGTTCCATAAGGGACAGTATCTGCTCATGCATTCCGTAATCTTCAGAACCAAGCTGTTAAGGGACTGCGGAATGGAACTGCCAAAGCATACCTTCTACTGCGACAATATCTTTGTCTTTATGCCGCTTCCTTACGTGAAGACGATATATTATCTCAAGGTGAAGTTTTACAGGTATTTTATAGGACGGGATGACCAGTCGGTCAATGAGAAGGTCATGATAGGAAGAGTTGACCAGCAGATCAGGGTCAATAAGATAATGATAGATTATCTGGCAGGCAGGAATATTCCAAATAAGAAACTCAGGAATTATATGATAAGCTATCTGGACATTATGATGACGGTATCGTCCATAATGCTTATCCGTGCTGACAATGAGGAAGCTTTTGAAAAGAAAGAGGAATTGTGGAAATACCTGGCCGATAAGGACATGATTCTTTTTATGAAGATAAGATACGGCCTTCTTGGCAGAGCAGTAAACCTTCCGGGCAGATCCGGAAGAAGGCTTACGGTTGCAGGATACAAACTGGCACACTGGTTTGTGGGATTCAACTGATAAGAGCTTCGTTTTTTCTGAGGATCAGTTTTTTCAGGGCATTGATGTCAAGCACATAAATAAGGAAATACATCACCGTGGCCATCAGAAAAGCTCCCAGAACATCGAAGCAGGAATGCTGTTTTAAGAACATCGTGGATATGATTATCAGGGTACACATCAGCAGAGAAGCAATGTGTACCTTTTTATTTTTTGAGAGAGTTTTCGAATTTGCTATGGCAAAATGAACCCCAAGGGAATTATAAACATGGATACTGGGGAAAATATTGGTGTTGGTATCTGAATGGTACAGTCTCAGAACCAGCATGGTACAGAAATTGTCCCGCGGAAATACCAAAGGCCGGAGCTGGCAGCCGTTGGGATAGAGGGTGGATATTATTAAAAAGGCTGTCATGCCTGCGGAAAGAAAGGCAAAAAGCTTCCAATATTCAGCACGGTTTGTGAATACAAACCACAGCACCACTCCAAGAACATAGGGAAACCACATGAGATAGGGTATTACAAAAATCTCATTAAAAGGAAGAATATCATCTATAGCCATATGGATAAGATGATAATTCCCGGTAACATTTTCCTCCAGTATAAAAAACCAGGGGAGATATATAAACAGAAGATAAGCCAAAGCCCACAGACCGTGGGAATAGCGTCTTAAAAAAGCCGTCATTTAATATACTCCTTGAGCGGTTTTTTATTCTATCACAGAGATTTTATTGATACAAGGGTTAATAAAAGAAGATCAATATGTTATAATTCGAAAAGTTGTGTTTCTGCTCAGGAAAGGAGAATTAAATGTATACACTCGATGATATAAGGCTTATTGATCCGGAAACAGCCGATGCGATAGTGGCGGAAGGAGAGCGTCAGAACAGTCATATTGAGCTCATTGCATCTGAAAACTGGACCAGCAAGGCGGTTATGGCTGCCATGGGAAGCCTTCTTACCAATAAATACGCGGAAGGATATCCCGCGCACAGATATTATGGCGGCTGCCAGTGCGTGGATATGGTAGAGGAGCTGGCACGGGAGAGAGCCAAGGAACTCTTCAAATGCGAGTATGCCAATGTACAGCCTCATTCAGGAGCGCAGGCAAATATGGCGGTATTCATGGCTATGCTTCAGCCGGGAGATACCTTTATGGGAATGAACTTAGATCAGGGCGGTCATCTTTCCCACGGTTCGCCGGTTAACTTTTCCGGCATGTATTTTAACTGTGTGCCTTACGGCGTTAATGACGACGGGTTTATAGATTACGACAAGGTGCTGGAGATCGCGAAGGAATGCAAACCCAAGATGATAGTTGCAGGTGCTTCGGCGTATGCCAGAACCATTGATTTTGATAGATTCAGAAAGATCGCAGATGAGGTTGGCGCGTATCTGATGGTAGATATGGCTCATATTGCCGGTCTTGTGGCAGGAGGGATGCATCCCTCACCGATAGGGATCGCAGATGTGGTAACCACCACTACTCACAAGACGCTTCGCGGACCCAGAGGAGGAATGATCCTTTCCAGTCAGGAAGCTGCTGACAAGTTCAAATTCAACAAAGCAGTTTTCCCCGGAACACAGGGCGGCCCCCTTATGCACGTTGTAGCTGCAAAGGCAATATGCTTAAAGGAGGCTCTGCAGCCTGAATTCAAGACTTATGCAAAAAATATAGTTGATAATGCCCAGGCTCTTGCCAAGGGTCTTATGGGCAGAGGACTTTCCCTTATATCCGGCGGAACAGATAACCACCTTATGCTGTTGAATCTTGTTCCCCAGGGACTTACCGGCAAGGAAGTGGAAGCCCTTCTTGATGATGCCAATATCACTGCAAATAAAAATACTATTCCAAACGACCCCCAGAAGCCGTTTGTTACCAGCGGAATAAGGCTTGGAACACCCGCTGTTACCACCAGAGGCTTTAATACCGAAGATATGGACAGGGTGGCCGAAGCTATTTCTCTTGTTGTTCTCGGAGGAAGCGGCAAGGTGGATGAGGCCCGTGCCATCGTAAAGAGCCTTACCGATAAATATCCTCTGGATATTGATTGAGGCAGGTACTACCCTTAAATGGTTTTCAGTTCGTTAGTTTTTCTTTTCCGGTTTATGCCGGTATTCTTCTTAATATATTACCTGGTGCCGGGACGGTTCAGAAACCCCGTGCTTTTTATAGGAAGCATCATCTTCTATGCATGGGGTGAACCGAGGTAC
Source organism: Lachnospiraceae bacterium (assembly GCA_024683935.1). Next base: position 44,431 of record JAIKXV010000091.1, read on the forward strand.
ACCATACTGATATTATGTTCTGTTATGGTGAATCATTCCCTGGCTGTGTTTATCAGCAGATTTGACCTGCGTTTCAGAAAAGTCGAAAGGCGGGTCATTTTTATACTTGCGCTTTTTTATAACATAGGAATGCTCTTCGTGTTCAAATACACGGGCTTCCTGATATCTACGATAAATACGCTGTTCAGGAAGGATATTCCGGTGCCGGTCATAGCACTGCCTCTTGGTATAAGCTTTTACACCTTCCAGATAATGTCCTACGTTATAGATGTATACCTCGGAAAAACAGAGGCGGAGAAGAATCTGCTTAATCTTGGCACATATCTCGTGATGTTCCCGCAGCTCATTGCCGGACCCATCGTAACCTATTCCAGGGTGAAAAACGGACTGAAACGGAGAAAGCTGAATTACGCCGTGATAGACAACGGTGCAAAGCTGTTTGTCATGGGACTGGGAGAAAAGGTTATCTTTGCCAACAGTCTCGGAAATATCTGGACAGCCTGTAAAGAAGCCGGGTTCGAAAACATCTCCACCCTTTTTGCCTGGATGGGGATTTCAGCCTATACCCTGCAGCTTTATTTTGACTTTGCGGGATATTCCCTTATGGCGATAGGTCTGGGACAGATGCTGGGGTTCAGGTTTCCGAAGAACTTTAACCATCCCTATGCCAGCCGGAGCGTAACCGAATTCTGGAAAAGATGGCATATTACGCTGACATCCTGGTTCAGGGAATATCTGTATATCCCTCTCGGGGGAAACCGCAAGGGGCCGGCGAGAACGATCTTAAATATGCTGATAGTCTGGCTTATCACCGGACTCTGGCATGGCGCAGCGTGGAATTTCGTATTATGGGGATTATATTACTTCCTGATCCTGCTGGTGGAGCGTCTTTTCCTAAAGAGACTGCTGGACAGATACACGTTCTTTTCCTGGTTATATACCATGCTCATCGTGATGATAGGATGGGTATTCTTTGCGTCTCCCACGCTCGTGGAGGCATTTACTTATCTCGGAAGAATGTTCACCATTAATCCGGGGACTGATTTTATAGAATTTTTCTACAGCTACTGGTATATATTTGCCCTGGCTGTGTTGTTTGCGAGCCCGGTGCCTGCCCGATGGTACAGGAAACACAGGAACAGCGCCTTAACGTATATCTTCCTGGTCGCCGTTTTCCTGATATCAACAGGACTGCTGGTAGATTCGGTTTATAATCCTTTCCTTTATTTCAGGTTCTAGGAATACGGAATATGCTCAAGAGATTTTTTAAGAAGTGTCCTTTTCTTACATTAATAATAATTATTACGGCCGCATTGCTGATATACGGTCTGCTGCTTTCTGCCCGGGTGGTCAAGGCGTCCAACACGGTAAATTTAAATACCGATCCCGAGACCGTCGGCGTAGCAACCGCTATGCAGGATATCAAGGCCAGACTCTCTAATTTCGTAGAGGGAATAAAAGAACGGGATTATTCCGTGGACTATCTGCCGACCGAATATGTGCCGGATGAAGATCTGGTAAATACCTTCGGAGTGGATACTTCCGACGGCGGAAAGGAGCTTTCGGAAGAGGAAAAAGCCGCAAAGGCCGAACAGGCTGAACGTGATGCTGCCGCAGCTGCCAAAAGGGCTGAGCGCAGCGAAAAAATTCGGAACGGCGAAGGGGATCAGTTCCTGAAGGATGCCTTTAAGACAAAGCTGCCGGAGAATGATCAGTCTACCCCGGGAGATTCCTACGACGGCTTCTATCCGGTGGGGAACGGATACTTTACCGGCGGAGATACAGTTATTATAGGTGATTCCAGACAGCAGGGCTTCGGCATGTATTCCGGTCTGGACGGGATAGTGTCCTATGCGCAGAAGAGCTATGGAGTGCATCAGGTATTTACCAAACGGTGGATAGATTCTCCGTACGGTAAGCTTACCCTGGAGGAGGCCATGGCCTTAAACCAGGGTAAATTCAGGAAGATATACATCATGTTCGGTCTTAATGAAATGGGCTGGGCAGATGAAAATACCTTTGACAATGCGTATTACCAGCTTATAGATATGCTGAAATATTATCAGCCGAAGGCTGTGATATATGTTGAAAGTATCATTAACGTAACAAAGGCTAAATCCACCGAATCCAACATATTTAACAACGATAATATCAGCAGCAGGAATGAAGCTCTGAAGGTTGTGGCGGAAAAGGAGCATGTGGCTTACCTTGACATTAATTCCGTTCTCACCGATGATGAGGGCTTTCTGCCGGATTATTATTCTTCCGATGGCATTCATATCACTCAGAAATACATGTATCTCTGGGCTGATTTCCTGAAGTCGCACGCAGTCTTAAGCAGCGGAAGCGATACACAGTATGTGACCGGCTATACTCCGGAAAAGGATGTTTCGGAGATAAGAAGCGGCGTATCAGGAGAGAGCGAAGACGGAGAGATGGATGATGACGAAGCTGAAGATAACTCCGTTGATGACGCTGATGAAGACGGAACTGAAGAAGACAGTGAAGAAAGCAAAAGCGACAATATAGAAATGACGGAAATAATACCTGAAGTAAAAGACAGTGATGATGGAAACTGGGAAACCGGAGGGGATATAAAATAGCGAATTAAACAGGAACCGCAGCCCTGTAGGGTTCGCCGTCCTTTACGGTTTTGGAACAGGCTATGGCAAGAGATCCGGGACCTATATGACAGGATATGCTTAAAGGCAGTGAATCTATATATATGTTGGCATTCGGAAAGGCAGCGCGGATTTCTTCGGCAAACTCTTCCGCCTCCTCTTCATTCTGGCTGTGGGCAACTGCAAGCCAGATATCCGGGTTCTCGGGATCATATCCTCCGAAACGGCTTTCGATATCGCTCGTTATTGCCTTCAGCATGATCTTCTTTGCCTGCTTGATGCCGCGGCATTTGGAAAATGCGTCCAGCTTTTCGCCCTGAATGGAGAGAACCGGTTTCAGGTTAAGGATTTTGGCAAGGGCAGCTCCCGCCGGGGTAACGCGCCCTCCCTTTTTAAGATACTCAAGGGTATCGACTGTTATATAAATGCTGGATTCAAATTTTACCTCTTCCAGAAGCTTCTTTATCTCTTTCGCATCATGACCGTTATCAGCCATATACTTTGCATCATAGACAGACTGACGCTGGGTAACTGAGATACGCTGGTTATTAACAACCTGAACCCTGTCATTATAATCGGCCGCTATGGTTCTGGCAGTTTCATATGCACCGGAAAGACCGCTGGACATGGGGATATGCACGATCTCGTCATATCCTTCGTTAAAGATACTGTCCCAAAGAGCGATAACATCTCCGGCAGCGGGCTGGGATGTGGTAACCCCGGCTCCCTCGGACAGAAATCTGTAGAAATCGTCATGAGAAAGATTGACACAATCCAGGTATTCCCTGTCGTCCACAATAAAGGGCATGGAGAGAATGAAAATTCCGTCCTCTTTTCCCTGCCCGGGTGTAATACCGCTGTTTGTATCTGTTACTACTGCAACCCTGCTCATGGTTCTGACTATAACATAAAAAAAGCCCGTAAACAACGTAGTAATGCGGACTATGTGACAGGGTAAAGATAACCGAATAGAACACACTTGGCACAGATCAGGACCGGGGGTATAATCAATGGATGTGATTTGTCTTAAAACCTTGAAGGGCCGACGCCGCATGTAACAGGTGGCAGATATTGAGAAGTGAAAGGAGCGGCATAGACTGTAAATGGAGAAGTTATCAATAGTAGTACCCACATATAATGAAAAGGGTAATGTAGAGAATCTGGTGAGTCAGATCGATGATGCGCTGGAGGGTATAGATCATGAGATAGTCTTTATAGATGACAGTACGGACGAAACGCCTGAAATACTGGAAAAGCTCTCCGGGGAAAAGCGCCATGTGAGATATGAGCACAGGGTCGGGGAGACCGGACTTGCCACCGCAGTGATACGGGGCTTCAGGATCGCGGAGGGCGATATACTGGCATGTATGGATGCGGATCTACAGCATCCGCCGAAGATTTTAAGACCCATGTATGCTGCTGTTCTATCCGGTGCGGATTTCTGCATACCGTCAAGGTTCATACCCGGCGGCAGTGACGGGGGATTAAACCTGTACAGAAAGTTTGTATCCGGTACCGCCAGATGGATGGGAAAGATAGCCCTTCCCTGCTTAAGGAAGGTGAGCGATCCCACCAGCGGACTATTCATGTTCCGGAAAAAGTGTATAGAAAATGCGGATCTGCAGCCGGTGGGATGGAAGATTATGGTTGAGGTGCTTGCGATGAGCGAATATGAGACCATAATAGAGATCCCCTACTGTTTCCAGGATCGGGAGAGCGGGGAGTCGAAGCTTTCCGGCAAGGTCACGATGCAGTACATAGAACAGCTCTTTATGCTAATGAAGCGTGCCACCAAGAGGAAGGGCATAACAGTGATAAGGTGGAGCGAAAAGTATACGGAGAACCAGACAAAGAAATATCTGGGCTGAACCCAATATATGGTAGATGACATAAAAAAAGGAAAAGTATGAAAAAGGTTTTCAGTGAGTACATTAAAATAAGAGGAGCAAAGGCTCATAATCTTAAAAATCTAAATATAGATATTCCCAGAAATGAGATGGTAGTGCTTACAGGGCTTTCCGGTTCCGGAAAGTCCTCACTTGCCTTTGACACTATTTATGCGGAAGGACAGAGGAGATACATGGAATCTCTGTCCTCTTATTCCAGGCAGTTTCTGGGACAGATGGAAAAACCCGAGGTGGATTCCATAGAGGGACTGCCTCCGGCCATTTCCATAGATCAGAAATCCACCAACAGAAACCCCCGTTCTACAGTGGGCACGGTGACGGAGATCTACGACTATTTCAGGCTTCTGTACGCCAGAGTGGGAACTCCGCACTGCCCGAACTGCGGGAAAGTCATAGAGCGGCAGACTGTGGACCAGATGACGGACAGGATAATGGAGCTGCCGGAAAAGACGAAGATCCAGCTGCTGTCCCCGGTGGTGAGAGGCAGAAAGGGACGGCATGAAAAGGTTTTCGAACGGGCCAAGAGGAGCGGTTATGTCCGGGTCATGGTCGACGGAAATATGTATGACCTGTCCGAGGAGATCAAGCTCGATAAGAATATCAAGCACGATATAGAGATAGTTGTGGATCGTCTGGTCATAAAGGAAGGGATAGAGAGGAGGCTTACCGACTCAATTGAGAATGTACTCTCACTTTCCGACGGACTGATGATCGTCGATATCCCGGGTAAAGAGCAGCTTAATTTCTCGGAAAGCTTCTCCTGCCCCGACTGCGGCATAAATATAGAGGAGATTGAGCCCAGGAGCTTTTCCTTTAATAACCCCTTCGGAGCCTGTCCCGAATGTCTGGGTCTCGGATATCACATGGAATTTGACGAGGATCTGATGATACCGGACAAGAGTCTTTCCTTTAACCAGGGCTGTGTGCAGGCCATGGGCTGGGTGTCGAGCAAGGACAGCAGCAGTTTTTCACACGCGCTGATCGATGCAATGGCGGAGCATTACGGCTTTTCACTGGATACGCCCTACGAAGAGCTTCCTGAGAAGGTAAGAGATGCCTTTATACACGGGACCGGCGGAGAAGTGATGAAGGTCCATTACAGGGGGCAGCGCTCGGAAGGCACCTATGACGTGCCTTTTGAAGGGCTTATTAAGAATATGGAACAGAGGTACAGAGAGACCTCTTCCGATATGACTAAGGCTGAATATGAGAAATATATGAGAGTCAGTCCCTGCGACAGCTGCAAGGGGATGAGACTGAAGGCGTCATCGCTGGCTGTTACCGTCGGAGACAGGAATATTTTTGAGGTGACGAGCCTTGCCGTAAGGGAACTTCTGGATTTCATGGATAACCTGTCCCTTACGAGCCATCAGGAGCTTATCGGAAAAAGGATAGTTAAGGAAATAAGATCCAGGGTGCAGTTTCTGATCGACGTGGGTCTTGACTATCTGACCCTGTCCAGAGCCACATCATCGCTGTCGGGAGGCGAGGCCCAGAGGATAAGGCTTGCGACCCAGATAGGATCGGGACTGGTAGGAGTGGCATATATTCTTGACGAACCGAGTATAGGGCTGCATCAGAGGGATAACGGAAAGCTCATAGCTTCATTAAAGAAACTGAGGGATCTCGGAAACACCCTTATCGTTGTAGAACATGATGAAGAGACGATGAGGGAAGCTGATGAAGTGATAGATATAGGGCCGGGAGCCGGGATACACGGCGGCGAAGTAGTGGCCCAGGGCAGTGCGGAAGAGGTCGAAAAGGTAAAGGGATCCGTCACCGGGCAGTACCTGTCCGGCGAGCTTCAGATACCCATGCCGGCCAAAAGACGTAAGCCCACAGGCTATATAAAAATAGTGGGCGCCAGGGAAAATAACCTTAAAAACGTAACAGTCGACATTCCTCTCGGGGTCATGACCGTGGTGACGGGAGTATCCGGATCAGGCAAGTCCTCTCTTATTAATGAAGTTCTGAATAAGAGCCTGTCAAAGAAACTGAACCGTGCTTTTACCATCCCCGGAAAGCATGAAAGGATAGAGGGCGTGGAGCAGCTGGATAAGGTGATAAATATCGACCAGTCTCCGATAGGACGTACTCCGAGGAGTAATCCCGCCACCTATACCGGTGTCTTTGATATCATAAGGGATCTTTTCGCGGCGACGGTGGATGCAAAGGAGAGAGGATATAACAAGGGAAGGTTCTCCTTTAATGTAAAGGGAGGGCGTTGTGAGGCCTGCAGCGGAGACGGTATCGTAAAGATAGAAATGCACTTCCTGCCGGATGTGTACGTGCCCTGCGAGGTATGTCACGGACAGCGTTATAACAGGGAAACCCTCGATGTCAGATATAAGGGAAAAAATATCTATGAAGTTCTGGATATGAATGTTGAGGAGGCTCTGAAGTTCTTTGAGAATGTGGAGTCTGTAAGAAGAAAGATCCAGACCCTTTATGATGTCGGACTGGGATATATCAAGCTTGGACAGCCCTCGACGCAGCTGTCGGGAGGAGAAGCCCAGAGAGTCAAGCTCTCGACCGAGCTCAGCCGGAAGGGGACGGGAAAGACCATTTATATCCTGGATGAGCCCACCACGGGACTGCATTTTGAAGATGTGAGAAAGCTGACGGAGATACTCAGGAGGCTTTCGGATAACGGGAATACCGTGGTGGTGATAGAACACAATCTGGATGTGATAAAGTGTGCGGATTATATCATTGACATGGGACCCGAAGGAGGCGACGGAGGCGGAAAGGTCATAGCGGAAGGAACTCCGGAAAAGGTGGCTGCTTCAAAGAAGTCATATACGGGACAGTATATAAAGAAGATCCTTGACAGGGAAAAGCTTCGCAGCGGAAAAACAAAAATAAAGAAAAAATAAATTTGAAATTTTTTTGATTCAGGGGTTAAGTTCAGGGGTACTGCTGCCGATATACATTCAAAGGAATTGTCATTTGTCATGCAGGGATGCTTTTGCCACCGGAGACGGGGTGCATTTTTGCGTGACTTTTTTATTTCTTTTTCATTTTTTCCGTATTGTCAAGGCACCATTTTCGGGTATAATAGATTGGTTAGATCAGATTGAAAGGGGAACGAAAATGGTCGCAACAGACATAGGAATAGATCTTGGCACCGCCAGCATTTTGGTATACATAAGAGGAAAAGGAGTGGTTTTAAAAGAGCCCTCCGTTGTGGCATTTGACCGCGATACCAATAAGATAAAGGCTATCGGAGAGGACGCGAGGCTGATGCTCGGACGTACTCCCGGAAATATAGTGGCGGTCAGGCCTTTGAGACAGGGTGTTATTTCCGATTACACGGTAACGGAAAAGATGCTGAAGTACTTTATCCAGAAGGCAGTCGGAAAGAAGACTTTCAGGAAGCCCAGGATAAGCGTATGTGTACCCAGCGGCGTTACGGAAGTAGAGCAGAAGGCCGTTGAGGATGCGGCATACCAGGCAGGCGCCAGAGAGGTTTCCATTATAGAGGAGCCCATAGCTGCAGCCATAGGTGCGGGAATAGATATATCAAAGCCCTGCGGGAACATGATAGTCGATATAGGAGGAGGAACCACCGATATCGCAGTCATATCCCTGGGAGGCACGGTAGTATCCACATCCATTAAGATAGCGGGTGATGACTTTGACGAAGCTATCGTCCGTTATATGAGAAAGAAGCATAAGCTGCTCATCGGGGAAAGAACCGCTGAGGACTTAAAGATAAAGATCGGAACCGCATTCAATATGCCGGATAACGACAGTATGAATGTGAGAGGCCGTGACCTGGTAACAGGACTTCCGAAGACGGTTGAAGTTACCAGTGAAGAAACAGAAGAAGCGCTGAAGGAGACCACATCCCAGATAGTGGAAGCTATCCACGGAGTGCTGGAGAAAACTCCGCCGGAACTGGCAGCTGATATAGCGGACAGAGGTATAGTCCTTACAGGAGGCGGAAGCCTGCTCCGGGGGCTGGAGGAACTGATCGCTGACAGGACGGGCATCACCACAATGACAGCCGAGGATCCCATGACCGCGGTAGCGGTAGGAACCGGCAGGTATGTGGAGTTTCTCGCGGGATACAGGGAAGGACTCTGATCCCTATAGAAAAGGATATCGGTCCGGCGCAGAAAGGAACAGAAATTGGTAAAAGGATTATATACCGCGTATACGGGAATGATAAACGAACAGAACCGTATGGATACTCTGGCAAATAACCTTGCCAATGTGAACACCACCGGATTTAAGAAGGAAGGCGCAACCAGCCAGGCCTTCGGCGATATCCTCAAGTATGAGATAAAAGACAAGTCTGAGTACTATCTGACAAAGCGGATGGGCGTTACCAATCCGGGCGTGAGGATCGGCGAGAATTACACCGACTGGTCCGAGGGTGCGCTTCATGAGACGGACAATACCTTTGATCTGGCTTTGAGCGGTCCGGGATTCTTCCGGATCCAATTCACCGATAAGGAGGGCGTTACCTCCATCAAATATACCAGAGACGGTTCATTCACATTAAATCAGCTGGGTGAACTGGTGACGAAGGACGGGGATTATGTCCTCAGTGATACCGGGGCGCATATAGTCCTTAATCCTACAATGATGGCCGGTATCAATACCACGGGACAGATCTATCAGGATGATGTTCTGGTGGCAACAATAGGAACCACTGATTTTGCAGATTATAACTATCTGGAGCACTACGGAGAAAATCTGTGGCAGACTGTAGAGGGGGCAACGGAACAGCCCGCTAATACCAGTATCCTTTCCGGATATCTCGAACAGTCGAATGTAAATACGGTTGAGGAAATGGTTAATATGATCGCCATTCAGAGACAGTATGAATCCAATCAGAGGGTGATCACCACTATAGACAATACATTACAGATAGCAGCCAATGATCTGGGAAGACCGGGATGATCCCGATAGTGATCAGTGTGGTATAGGAGGCAAAACAGCATGGTACGTTCTCTTTGGTCAGCAGCGACCGGCATGATCGCACAACAGAATAATGTGGATACCATAGCCAATAACCTGGCAAACGTGAACACCACGGGATACAAGATGGAGGTAAATGAATTCAAATCCCTCCTGTATCAGACCATACAGACCAGGACTACTACGGCGAACGGCGTGAATAAACCGATAGGTGCCCAGGTGGGTTTAGGTGTCAGAAACGCTTCCATTACATCAGAATTCGGACAGGGTTCTCTTTTGGAATCGGAAAATCCCACCGCAGTTGCACTCAGCAATACCCAGGGAACGGGATTCTTCGGAATTCAGGGAGATGACGGAAATACCTATTACACCAGAAACGGTGATTTTGTATTTGCCTTAAACGAGAATAACAGCCTTTCCCTTACCACTTCGAGCGGTTTAAGGGTATTAAATACCAATGGTGCTCCGATAACGGTTACCGGAGACCATATCGCTGACAAGATAAAGATAGATACGGACGGAACTCTTATGTATCCCGATGATGACGGAAATATGGAGTCCCTTAATATGACTATCGGAGTATGGCAGTTCCAGAATCCCAAAGGTCTGGACAAGATAGGAGACAGCCTGTATTCGGTTACTGCAGCTTCAGGCATTGCCATGAATGAGGCTACAAACAATAACCTGACCAAGTCGGATATTGTACAGGGTTATCTGGAAGGTTCCAACGTACAGATAGCAGAAGAAATGGTAAACCTGATCATCGCCCAGAGAGCGTATGAATCCAATTCAAAGGTTATTACCACCACCGATGACATGATGCAGCTTGCTAACCAGCTGAAGAGCTAAACAGGGTTCCGCTAAGCGATCCTGTATGAGCCGGTTCTCCGGCTGAATACGAAGGAGGCAGATAATGGATATAACTTCATTAGGTACGGATTATGCTTCTGAGCTTGCTACAAACGCACTTAAGAATGCTAAGGATTCCGAGCTGTCAAAAAAGGATCTGTCCAACGCTTCAGATGAAGAACTCATGGACGCCTGCAAACAGTTCGAGGAATACTTTGTGGAGCAGATATTTAAGAGCGCTCTAAAGAGTACCACGCTTCTTTCGAATGATGACAGCGGCGCAACCTATCTCAATACGATGAAGGATTACTACAGGGACCAGTATTCCAGGGAAATGGCAACAGAGGCTTCAAAGACCGGACAGATCGGTCTCGCCCAGGAATTATATGACCAGATGAAGAAAAGCCAGGGCGTTACCATAGAGGAAGCGCTCAGGAAAAAAATGGAAAAGGAATCTGAAGAAACACACACGTCTTGATAACAGTTAAAGGTTATATAGAACGCATCACTTACAGAAACCCGGATAACGGATTTACAGTAGCAAGACTTTCGACCGACGAGGGAGATATCACCCTCGTTGGTCTTTTTGGCATGGCCGGAGAAGGGGATCTGGTAAGCGCGGAAGGAGACTTCTCTTTTCACAGCGGTTACGGCGAAGAATTTGACGCCGTGAAGGTTACCGTTCACGAACCTGATACGGCAGAGGAGATACTCCGCTATCTTTCCTCCGGAGCCGTGAAGGGGATAGGGCCTGCCCTGGCGGAACGAATAGTCAAAAAATTCGGAGAGGACACCTTTGCCATAATGAGCCGCGAGCCGGAAAGGCTGGCTGAGATAAAAGGAATATCCTTAAGGAAGGCTCAGGATATTTCGGAGAGCTTCGAGGAAAGAGCGGGAATGCGGAGAGCCGTGATGTTCCTGCAGCAGTACGGAATAAGCAACAATCTGTGCGTAAAGATCTATGAGAGATATAAGGAAGCGGTCTATGAAGTCATAGCGGAGAATCCCTACCGGCTGACGGAGGAACTGTCGGGTGTCGGGTTTAAGACGGCGGACACCATTGCGGAGAGGGCGGGAATAGAGAGACATTCTCCCTTCAGGATAAGGGCCGGGATTACGCATGCCCTGACCCTGGCGCTGGAAAAGGGCAGCACATATCTTCCGGAGGAGCTTCTCATTCAGGAGGCATCCAACCTTGTCGGACTGTCAGTGGAGGAAACGGGGTCGGAGCTTCCGGAACTGCTTAAGGACAGGAAGATAGAGATCAAGTCCAGGGACGGAGAGAACCGGGTATATCTCAGCATGTATTACCGCATGGAAAAGCAGTGCGCCTCTCTCCTTAATGATCTGGATATCAGATATGATACGGACAGGGATGTTTTATCATCTGAAATAAAAAGAATAGAGGACAGAAATTCCATCGAACTGGATGATGAACAGAGAGAAGCGGTCTTTTCTGCGGTGGAAAACGGTCTTTTTATCATGACCGGAGGCCCGGGCACAGGAAAAACAACTACCGTAAGGGTGATTTTGAAGTACTTTCATTCCAGAGGAATGGATGTGAGTCTGGCGGCACCTACGGGCAGGGCTGCGAAAAGGCTTTCTGAGGCAGCGGGAATGGAAGCGAAAACCATCCACAGGCTGCTGGAGGTTTCGGGCAGCGCCTCTGAAGGGGATGCCGTTTCCGAATTCAGGGGCTTCGGAAGGAACAGGGAAAATCCGCTGGAAACCGATGTGGTGATTGTGGATGAGATGTCGATGGTTGACATAAGTCTGTTCAGAGCGCTGCTGCTCGCGCTGGATACCGGCACGAGACTTATCATGGTAGGTGATGAGAACCAGCTGCCAAGCGTGGGACCGGGAAGCGTATTAAAGGATATCCTTTCAACAAAAAGGTTTAAGAGCATACATTTAAGCAGGATATTCAGACAGGCCGAAGAGAGCGATATAGTCATGAACGCCCATGCCCTTCTTTCAGGAAGGGAGATGAAGCTTGATAATAAAAGCAAGGATTTTTATTTCCTAAACCGCAGCGATGTACGGGAGATAACGGAGGGCGTGATATATCTCGTCATGCAGAAGCTCCCGCCCTATGTTGAAGCGGCGCCCGGAGAAATACAGGTGCTGACGCCCATGAGAAAAGGTGTACTAGGAGTGGAGAACTTAAATAATGTTCTGCAGAAAGCGATCAATCCTCCGTCTCCCGGGAAAGCCGAACTGAATCGCGGAGAATACGTATTCCGTACCGGAGACAGGGTAATGCAGAACAGAAATAACTATCAGCTTCCCTGGCTCATGCACAGCGTGGGAAGTGTTTTGAGGAAATCCGGAACAGGCGTATTTAACGGTGATATGGGAGAGATAATCAGTATCAATGCTGAAGACAGATCCTTAAATGTCAGATTCGAGGACAACAGGGTAGCCCATTACAGCGGCAGGG
>JAIKXV010000142.1 GCA_024683935.1 Lachnospiraceae bacterium
CTTGGCCTTGTCGGTAGTGGCGTAGATCCTCTCTGCAGCACCCTTTTTTCCGTATTTTTTCTCCAGAATGTCCCTGAAGATACGGAATGAGATACCGGGCTCTGTAGTGGTTCCGGACTTACTTATCATATTGACGGAGAAATCCCTGTCACCTATCACATCGATAAGGTTTGAGATATATGTAGATGAGATATTGTTTCCGAGGAAGTAGATCTCGGGAGTTTTACGGATCTCCTTTGAAACGGAATTGTAGAAATTATGACGCAGGAAATTGATGGCTGCCCTGGCGCCGAGATATGATCCTCCGATACCTATCACCAGGAGTACTTCACTGTCTTTCTGTATCTTTGCCGCAGCCTTTTTGATGCGGTCAAATTCTTCCTTGTCATAGTCAACCGGCAGGTTCACCCATCCGAGAAAATCGCTGCCCGCGCCTTTTCCCGAAAGAAGCAGATCCCTGGCCGCTTCAGTCTGGGAAGCGATATTCCGTACTTCTTCCTCACTTATAAAAGAAGCTGCTTTTGAGTAATCAAACGTTACCTTTGCCATAAACAAAACCTCCTTATATTTTGAAAAATAAACACCGGATAATTCCGGTTAAATATAACTAATAGTCTGGTTAAGTGTAGCAAAATGACAATATTTTTGCAAATTATGCTATACTATGGATCATGAGAAAAATAATACTTACCGGCGGGGGGACCGCCGGGCACTGCATTCCCAATCTGGCCCTGGTCCCTGCCTTAAGAGAATCGGATTTTGAGATAAAATACATAGGTTCCTACGACGGGATCGAGAAAAAGCTGGTGGAGGAAGCCGGCATACCGTATTTCGGCATTTCATCCGGCAAGCTCCGCCGTTATTTCGATCTGAAGAATTTCAGCGATCCCTTCCGCGTGATCAAAGGATTCGGGGAAGCTCTCTCTATATTAAAAAAAGAACGCCCCGATATAGTCTTCTCAAAAGGCGGATTCGTGAGCGTTCCCGTAGTCCGCGCTGCCGGAATGCTGCGGATCCCTGTTATCATACATGAGTCGGATATTACCCCGGGGCTTGCGAATAAGCTGTCTTTCGGAGCAGCCACAAAGATATGCTGTTCATTTAAGACGACTCTCGATATGCTTCCCTCCGGAAAAGGCGTATTCACAGGATCTCCCATCAGATCCTCGCTGTTATCCGGTGACAGGCAGAAAGCCCGGGCATTCACGGGGATAAGGACCGGAGATTATCCCGTCATCATGATAATCGGCGGATCCCTTGGGGCACAGCATATCAATGAACAGATACGCCGCATCCTTCCCTCCCTGTTACCGGAGTATAATGTCATCCATCTCTGCGGAAAGGGCAAGCTCGATCCCACATTGAATTCCATGGACGGATACGTACAGTACGACTATATCAATAAAGAGCTTCCGGATCTCTTTGCCCTGTCCGACATCGTCATTTCCAGGGCCGGATCCAATGCGATATTTGAGATACTGTCACTTAAAAAGCCCAACATCCTGATCCCGCTGCCATCCGGCAGTTCCAGAGGAGATCAGCTGTTAAACGCGAAAGCATTTGAGGAATCCGGTTATTCTTATGTACTGAATGAAGATGACATGAATGACGCTTCCCTTATAAATGCCATCCGCTATGTGGATGCCCACAGACTTGAATATCTGGAATCAATGGAAAGTGCCCGCGAAACCCACGCTGTTGATACCATATGCGGACTGATAAAAGATTCTATATAAAGGAGAAAAAATGAAAGACGACTGTATTTTCTGCAAACTAGCTAACGGGATCATTCCCACAAACTATATCTATGAGGATGATGACTTCAAGGTTATCCTGGATGCAGGCCCCGCCACAAAGGGGCATGCCCTGATACTCCCCAAAGAGCATTACGCCGATATCTATGAGCTCCCCTCTGATCTTGCGGGGCGCGCATTCACTCTGGCAAAGAAGATCGCCGCCCATAATACCACAGTATTAAAGGCGGACGGATTCAATATCGTTCAGAATAACGGAGAAACAGCCGGACAGACGGTATTCCATTTCCATCTCCACCTTATTCCC
>JAIKXV010000077.1 GCA_024683935.1 Lachnospiraceae bacterium
TACGAGGCGCGCGCAGGTCATATTTCTCAACATTTTCGGCAAGCTTCAGCTCGTTTTTATGACCCAACCAGCCCTACGAGGTATGCGCAGGTCATATTTCTCAATATTTCCGGCAAGCTTCAGCTCGTTTTTTATGACCCAACTGACCAGGCGATGTGCGCATGGGTCATAAATTCCGGTTTGTCGAGTAGAAACACTTTTGTAAAAAGGGAGTTAAATATTGTAACTGCTCACCGTGCTGCGGCTGCGAATAGTTACAAAATATTTGCTTTGTTCAGAAAAAAGCTGTTGTTACATTATTTTTTATTGTATAATATTTAATCGTACGAATAAATCAACAGGTTTTCGCCTTATTATTTTTGGATTTGATTCAACACAGCAGGAGGAGCATATGTCATTAGACGTTCAAAGATGCGGTATTTGCAGGAAATTATTTCAATACGGCGGAATAGGTCCTGTCCTTTGCCCCGGCTGCAGGGAGCAGGATGAGGAGGATTTCCAGAGAGTAAAAAACTATCTTCGCGATAACCCGGGACGGACGGTGGTAGAAACGGCCAAGGCCTGTGAAGTCGATCCTGATCGTATCAGAGCATGGCTAAAGGATGAAAGGCTCGAATTCACCGGAGACGGAAATACCGGTCTGTTTTGTGAGAAATGCGGTGCAGCCATTGCATCGGGAACGATCTGCGACGATTGCAGAATGGCACTCAGCCGCGCTGCCGGCGAACTGATGAGATCAATAGAGAGACCCACTGCTGAGCAAAAGGTGGTCAGCAAGGGTAAGGATAGAATGCGTTTCCTTGGAAGGAAATAGAGTGTAATCAAGGTCAATCAGGTTCAATCAGGGGACGGCTTCAATCAGGGGACGGTTCTGTGATTGACCCTGATTGATCTTAAGGTTCAATGATATCGGTAATACCATACCCCGTTGCAGCTGCAAACATTTGTCCGCATATAGCACAGGTATAAAGATCCTTCTGAACCGCGGCAAGTGTGTCGGAATCACAGTAAAACTCATCACTATCCTCATTATTGCACGAACAATTAGGGCATATTATATTCACCCCATACGACCAGGCGCCTTCTATAGACTGCACGAATCCGCCGCTTACCTTTTCCAGATCTTTATTATCGAGTTTCTTCAATTTCATTTTCAATTCCTCCATAAATACTTATAAATAATAATTTATATACTTATACGACAATATTTTGATTATGGCAATCATTATTTGCAGGTCATCCCGAATTCAGGAGGAAACATTTCACTAATACCGTCTTGTATTGTATATTTTTATAGAAAGAACTATTGTTCATTTTTAATCGTTTATAAGGGGTACAGGAATCATATTCTGTGCAGAATAGCGAGGTGAAGTATGAAACTATCAGTAAATAAGCTGGTATCATGCGGAGTATTAATCGCTGCTATGGCCTGCATTATGTATGTGTCGGTTATAGGCGGATCCGGGGGCATCAGGGATTCTCTTTCAAGAGAGGGCTTTACTCTTGAGCAGGCAGTGGTTCTGAGCCGGCATAATATCAGGGCTCCGTTAAGCGGTGCGGGATCAGCCCTTGCCACCATTACACCGCATGAATGGTTCAACTGGTCTTCGGAAGCAAGCGAGCTGTCAGTAAGGGGCGGCGTCCTCGAAACGGAGATGGGGCAGTATTTCAGAAAGTGGCTGGAGGCAGAGGGTCTCTTTGAACCCAACTATATGCCGGAAGACGGGGCAGTACGTGTATATGCCAATTCCAAGCAGAGAACCATTGCCACCGCCGGATTCTTTTCCGCGGGTCTGCTGCCTGTTTACAATACCGAGGTAGAATACCATGCGGAATACGACACAATGGATCCGGTGTTCAATCCGGTTTTCACATATGTATCAGATGAATACGCGAAGGATGCCGAAGCCGAGATACACAAAATGTATGATAAGACTTTGGAGAAATTAAGCGATAATTATGACCTCCTTTCTGAAGTGATTGATGTAACTGAATCAGAGGATTATAAAAATAAGGAATTCACCGGATTTGTCACAGATGATTCCGAATTTACTTTTGAGGAAGGCAAGGAGCCTGCCGTCGCCGGTTCTCTGAAAAAAGCCACTCAGATAAGTGATGCATTAGTCCTGCAGTATTACGAGGAATCGGATGTGAAAAAAGCGGCGTTCGGACATGATATTTCCGCGTCGGATTGGGATGCCATCTCGGAAATAAAGGATGTATACGGAGATGTTCTCTTTACAGCTCCTTCCGTGGCGGCAAATGTGGCGCATCCTCTCCTTATGGAGATTCAGAATGAACTCTCAACGGACGGCCGTGAATTTACATTCCTGTGCGGACATGATTCCAATCTCGGAAGTGTTCTTGCGGCTCTTGATGCGGAAGAATACAGCCTGCCCGAAACCATTGAGAAAAAGACCCCCATCGGTTCAAAGCTTGTTTTCTGCCGCTGGAAGGATAAAAATGGCAAAGAATTTATAAGCATGGATATCGTATATCAAAAGACAGACCAGCTTCGAAATCTGACGATCCTCGATCAGGACACCCCTCCGGGAATATTCAGTATCCGCCTCAAAGGAATAAAGGACGCCGGAGACGGTCTGTATAAAGCTGAGGAGGTGATGGAACGTTTTACCGATGCAATAAATGATTATGACGAGATTATTGGCAGGTACGAGGCGAAGGCTGCGGCGTAGTTTGTTTCAATCAGGGGACGGCTTCAATCAGGGGACGGTTCTGTGATTGACCTTGACAGGCTAACGTTACTTAGCTAAAATGTATCTGCATTTCAGCAAATAACATCAGGCTTGGAGGCATTATGAGTAAAGGCAGTGTTTTGGCCATACTGGGCGGGCCGCATAAAAACGGAATGACAGCTTCAATGCTGGATATTTCTGTCAAAGCGGCAGAAAACGCCGGTTACAGCGTCAAAAGAGCAGATCTGTATGACATGAATATAGATTTCTGTAAGGGATGCAATGTATGCAATACAACCGGAACATGTATTGTTGAAGATGATATACAGGACATAGCTGAATCTCTGAAGAAATGCGATATTATCATCCTTGCGGCTCCGGTATACTGGGCTAATGTTCCTGCTGCGGTGAAAAATTTATTTGACCGCCTGACAGGAACCGCCATGGAAAAAACTTCCGGATTTCCTAAAGCCAGACTCGCCGGAAAGAAATACATTATTCTCACATCCTGCGATACACCGGCTCCGTTCTCATGGATCTTCGGACAGAGCAGAGGAGCCATTCGTGCGATGGACGAGTTTTTTAAGACCGCAGGAATGACCCCTTTACAGAAAGTTGTGGTAAGCGGCAGACCCAATAAAACGGGAGTGCCGGAAAATATAGTCCGTAAGCTGGAAGGCTGCTGGAGATAAAGCTTTTGCCGGCACTTTGCTACAGCGGCACTTTGCTACAGCGGCTCTTCACAGATTCTCTTCTCCCCATTTCTTCAGTTCCAGAAGGATGGGGACTATGCTTTCTGCCTTCTTTGTCAGCGTATACTCCACCCGGACAGGCATTTCCATATACTGCTTTCTTTCAACCAGGCCGTCATCTTCCATCTCTTTAAGGGAATGAGCAAGCATCGTGTTTGTTATACCGAACACGGATTTTCTTAATTCACCGTATCTCACCGCGCCTTCCCTGTCCATGACGCAGAGGATCATGATCTTCCATTTTCCTCCCACTATATCAATAACCTTCTTTAAGCCGCACTTTTCTCCGGCAAGGTCTTCACACAGCACCTCTTTCTTTTTCTTATCTTTCTTTTCATTATCTTTTTTTCCAGCCATAAACCCTCTTTTCTGCACGTTACTCAGTTTTTTCTTACCAGGTAAAGATAAACTGCGTACTTGATATATTTTTTATACCATATACAATAGCACTATCAAGATACTTCTGGCAAGCAAAACCGGAGAAATTCCGGAAAGAGAGGAAAAAATGATCAGAAATATATATCGTAAATATGGCTTCTATATACTTATCGCCTACCTAATCGCGGCTTTCTTCTTTCCCGTCCTTGGAGCGGCTGCCGTGATATGCATGCTGGCTCCCGTCATTTTTGCCCTGGCGGGCAGGGGCAGATACTGGTGCGGGAATTTCTGTCCCCGCGGAAATTTCTTTCAGAACGTGACCTGCCATATATCAAAAAAAAGGCCGGTTCCTAAATTTCTTAAGAGCACGGCCTTCCGGGCATTCATGGTTCTTTTTATCATAGGAAATTTCTCATTCGGGATCTATTCCAACTGGGGAAATCTTCCCGGTATCGGAATGGTGTTTTACCGGATAATCGTGATAACGACTCTGGTGGGAGTGGTCTTAAGCGCTCTCTATCTGCCAAGAACCTGGTGCACCTTCTGTCCGATGGGATCCATATCTTCATTTATTACATGGATCAAGGGAAAGAAAAAATCCGCTGAATACGGGGAAAAGAAAACTGCCGCATAAATCAGCAGAGGGCGGGCATAAACTTCGCAAAAAGATACAGCCCGTCTTTTCCGGCATGAACCTCGTGATGAATCTTTGAGGGCATGACGGAGATCACTCCCGGAGTATACCTGATCTCATTTCCGTCATTTATGCATACACCTTCTCCGGCTATGACTTCATGTGTTTCAAGCTGTGGATCATGGATGTGATCAAGTATGCTCTTTTCCGGAGCGATCCTGACCAGATGATAGCTGTATGCGCCGCCGGTCTCTTTTGAAGTAACGATGTGCTTCAGTTCCACACCTTCAAAGGTGGGATGCTTGGACCAGGGTACATCAGCAAAGGATATGCTTTTCCCGGGCACTTCAAATTTTCCGATATCAAAGCTTTCAAATGTCTTGTTTTCCATAATGATTGTCCTCTCTTTCTTAATTTATGGGACAATCATAACGGAACAAGATCACTCTGCATTGGATAAAATTGCGAAGTTATATTCTTCGGGGGATATTCCCACCTGTTTCTTAAAAACCCTGTCAAGGTGGCTCTGATCGCAGAAGCCGACCATCTGGGCAACATCGATCACTTTATATCCCTTCCTTAGCAGCTCCTGCGCTTTCCTGATACGGCACTGCATCTGGAATTTATGGGGAGTGAGTCCGTTTTCAGAGGCGAATTTTCGGATCATATGATATGAGCTTATATTGATCTTCCGGGACATTTCGGCAATGCTGAGTTCCATTTCCGGATTACCGATTATCATTTTCTTAATGATATTTAGCTCTCCCGAAATATCACCCTTCGCCGGAATACAGGTTGTCACCATAGAATAGGATTCCGTCACTGGCTCGATTGAATGGCGGGTATCCGGAAAGACCGAGAAATACTCTCCTTCAGAGCAGTTAAAAGACTCGTCTCCGATACGGATAGATATTGTACCGCCCGTAACTATCCCGAATATGTAATGGGCGGTATGGGTATGGGGTGGATATGAAATATTCACATTTTCAAGACTTACCACTTCTATTCCGGTGGAACTGTCTTCTATGAATTTGAGTTTTTCCAATTTTATTCTGTAAGCCCGATCTCTGTGATCATATCATTGATGAGTCTCTGATATTCTGCAATGTCATGCTCAAGGATTTCAATCTTCTCACTTAACTGCGATTCATCCACCTCCGGAACCTTATTCACTGTTCCCCGCCATCTCAGGCACTTTCTTTTTTATCGCCACGCGCCCGTACCGGGCGAAGCTGCGTCATTCTTCAGCGAGGCTCATGGAAATCTGGCTGATGGTTTCTGACATTGCGCTCAGTTCCTCGATGTTGGCATTGATCTCTTCCATCGCTGCGCCCTGTGACTCAATGTTTTCATTTATGCCCACTGTCTTGTCCACCATGCTTTTGATGGTTTCCGACATATGATTCAGGGTTGTTGCAATCTCCTCACTTGTTTCTCTGGAAGTGATCGCCAGTCTTCCGACTTCTTCCGCTACAACGGCGAATCCCTTACCGGCGTCGCCCGCTCTGGCCGCCTCTATAGATGCGTTCAATGACAGAAGGTTGGTCTGGGAGGCTATGCCCTGGATGATGTCGATTATCTTTAAGGAAGCCGCAACAGATTCATTTATTATGTCGGTCGACTTTACAATTTCCGCCTGCTTATCGGCCACTCCGGTCATATCTCTCGTAGCCTGGTCAACGGTTTTGGTCATTTCCGAAAGAGCCTGTGAGAGGTTATTTACGCTGACTCTCATCTCCTTCTCAATTTCCTTGTTCTTCTTGGTATCCGTTATATCCAGTATGGAGCCTGCGACAACGATAGGAGTCCCATCGCTCTCTCTTACTGTTTCGCCAACGGCCTTGAACCACCTGTAAGAGCCGTCCTTGCGTCTCAGCCTGTATTCCAAGTTAAAAGGTGTGCTTCCGGAATAATCGTTGACATGCTTATTGAATGCGTCCAAAGCCGCCTGCTTGTCTTCCGGATGGAGGCTGTCGCTCCATGAATTGAGCACGTTCGGGAAATCGCTCTCGTCCCTATATCCCAGAAGGCGCCTGAACTGCTGGCTCCACCAGAAGGCATTGTTCGGATTGGAGGGATCCCTTCCGACCACGTTCATGCTCCAGCTGCCCTCGGACAGCGTGCCGTCTATGGCATCGTGGCGCTGGGTTTCCACCTCCAGCCGTCTGGACTGATCCATTTGCTCTGTGATATCTATGAAGATTCCTATAAATACTTCGGGAACACCCCTGTCATCCCTTGAAAGGTTACCCGCTGCACGGTACCACCTGTACTCACCTGACCTATTCTTTAAGCGGTAATTGACGTCGTACTTCTTGGTGTTGGTCTTATCTGACAATGTCGCACCGAACTCTGACAGAACCATATCCTTATCTTCGGGATGCAGTTTGCTCGTCCACGCCTCTAATGTGTCCGGAAAATCCGATTTGTCCCTGTAGCCTATCATCCTGCGGAACTCGTCGCTCCAGTCGATCCTGTTGATCTCTCCGCTGGCAGGGTCGAAAAACATCGTCCACATACCGGAATGTATTATTTCATTAACCATGCGAAGCTTTTCGGTCTCACCGATGGCATATTCCATTATCTGGGCAGCCTTATCGTTTATCCGTCTTATCGCCTCTTTATCGCTTTCTGAAGCAACTCCCTGATAACTTATCAGGTTCTCGCCCTTTAAAACGTTGTCTAAGCTGCCGCTGTCGATAGCCGCAAGCAGGGAATCATTGTTTGTTTCTTTCTTAAAAAACATCGCAACCTCCTTCACATGATTATAAATTCTGTAATGAAAGATAATTATACAAAGTACATTTTACTATTACATAAAAGATAAATCAATCCGCAAGCTGTTAAAACCGAACCGCTTTCCATGCTTCTGTCAGACGTTCAAGGCTCCGTTGGGAACCACGTTCCTTATAGATGTGTCTGCCGATCATCAAACGATCATATCATTCATCTGCTCCGCTATCCACTGCGCAAGTTCTTCCGGGTTCATGGTGTTTGTCGACATTTCGATCTTTCGTATGTCGGCATTTTTATATCCCTCCACCAGGATAATATCCATATCTCCGGCATCCTTTATCATATCTTCAAGGGTACGTGCCCTTTCCCTGATATATACCGAGCGGTCCTTTGAAGAGATCATGACCTCATCCGCTCCTGCCTGTGAAAACCGGTAGGTGTCTTTGCCTTCGTGATCTATTTCGATCTCATGGGTATCGTGCTTGATCACTGCGACCGTAAAGCCCCTCTCTTTAAGGAGCGGTATCAGGGCTTCTATCAGGGTGGTCTTTCCGCTGCCCGAATATCCGGCAAAACCTAATACAAATGCCCCCATCTCAATACCTCCCGTTCACGATAAATCCATCAACAACATCCCCTGCCTTCAACGGCTCCTTACCTTTCGGCAGACAGGCGTAGGCGTTACAGAGTGCCGCTGAGCTAATCACTATGTTGCCCTGTTTTTCCGGAGCGGCAAAAACAGCAGCCCCCTCTTCTATTGATAATACGCCCCTTACGAACCTCATTCCTTTTCTGCTCTTTGTAAAATCATTTTTAAGCCGCATCTTTATACACGTATGATCATGATCTGCTAATCCTGCAAGCTTCTTTAATGCCGGATAACAGACGCACTGCAGATTCGTCAGGGCTGACGCGGGATTTCCCGAAAGAGCCAGCATGATCCGTCCATCTTTCACTCCGAAGGCACAGGCCATTCCGGGCTTCATATCTATACCTTTGACTATGATCTCATATCCGGCTTCCTGCATGGCATCCGGCACGAGATCGTAGTCTCCTGCGGATACACCTCCCGTCGAAATGATGATATCGCTTATCTTTTCAGCAGCGATGATCTTGTCATATATATCCCGGATATCATCCGATGCATGTCCGATATAAGCTGTATCGATCCCGATACTCTTAAGCGCTCCGAAAAGAATATATTTATTGGAATTGCGGATCTTTCCGGGCTTCAGTTCCTGATTTATGTCAACCAATTCATCCCCTGTGGATATAACGCCCGCAACCGGCTTTTTGTAAACAGGCATTCCTGACATCCCAAGGGATGACACGATACCCATTACTGCCGCATCCACGATCGTACCCCGTTTTACGAGCAGGGTTCCCTTTTTAATATCCTCACCATGCCAAATGATATTATCTCCGGCAGAATAGGGATGCTTTAAGCTGACTGAATCATCGGTGAAATCAGTATCCTCGTACATACATATGGCGTCGGCTCCCGCCGGAAGAGGTGCGCCTGTCATGAGACGGACTGCCGTCCCGCTTACCACTTCCTTTTCCGCCGTCTGCCCCGCCCTGATGTTTTCGATGACCTGTAATGTCACGGGATTCGACTCAGACGCATCTATAGTATCCTCTGCCATAAAGGCATAGCCGTCATAGGGCGAGCGGTCAAAATGCGGTACATCCTGATCCGCTGCCAGATCCTCTGCGGGTATCCTGGAAAACAGATCCTCCGTTGAAACCGTCTCTGTTCCCACAGGCTTGATATTTTCTAATAAAAGCTTTTCGGCTTCTTTGTAACCCATTGCGCTCATTTTGTTTGTTCCTCTTGATACAAAAGCCGGTATGGCTCACAGCTTTTCAGCAGTTCTTCATGAGTACCCTCTGCAAGTATGGCTCCATCCTGCATATACATGATATGACTGGCATTGATGACCGTTGACAGACGATGGGCTATCAGCACAACCGTACGGTCTGCGGAAATGCAGTCAATGGCCCTCTGGATACTTGCCTGGGTAACATTGTCGAGAGCGGAGGTTGCCTCGTCAAACAGGATGACGCGATAGTCCTTTAACAGACTGCGCGCAATGGCAAGCCGCTGGCGCTGTCCTCCGGACAGATTGACGCCGCCCTCACCGATCACCGTATCATAGCCCTCCGGCATGGCCTCGATATCCTCATCGATACATGCAAGAGCACAGACATGCTTCATCTCTTCCTCAGTCATGTCTTCTTTCGCAAGCTGCAGATTTTCACGCACGGTGAGATGGAAAATATACGGGGACTGGCTGACAACGGTCATATTATCCCGGATCGAGTCCCGGGTCAGTGTCCGTATATCGGTGCCGTCCAAAAAGATCCTGCCCTTTTGCGGATCATAAAGCCGGCAGATCAGATTAAAGACTGTTGATTTGCCGCAGCCGCTTTTCCCAACAAAGGCCGTTATCTCTCCGGGTCTGATGGTAAAGCTCATGTCCTTAAGAACCTGTTTTTCCGGAGCCGTCTGTCTTTCGGAGGTATATCCGAAGCTGACCCTGTCAAAGGTTATCTCACCTCTCGGCTCTTTTAGTTCAACAGATCCGAAACGTTCTTTGGGAAATTCCGGACTTAATACAAGCGCGCAGACCCGCTCTACCGACAGATTGAAGTCCTTGATAAACTCCATAAACTCTCCGGCCAGGGTCACTGCCCTCATGTCCAGACTGGTGAAATAGTTATAAATGACGATGACGGTAGCGGCATCCTGAAAGCCATACAATATGGAAAGGGCCAGGAGGACGATGAAAAGGAAGGTTCCAACCTCACTCAGTTCCCATCTCGCGAGCTTCATCTTCCATGAGCGCCCCTGCATATACAGACGCTTGTCATTGGCATTCTGTATGCGTTCCTGCGCCTCTCTGCTGAATGAGTCCTCGCTGTTTAACAGCTTGACATCCTTCGCTCCACGGATGGTCTCACCGACGAAGCCGGAGAATTTTTCGTTGGCAGAACGATAGATACGGTCATCCGCGCAAAGCTGGCGTGTCCGCATGATCTCCATAAATGATTCCACCACAAGCAGAATAAATGTCAGCAGGAATCCGTAAGGAGTGATAACCAGTATGGCAATCAGGATCCCGATATAGTTCACCATCTGGGCGATCATATCAGCGATCCGGTTAAATCCTGTGGCTATCCGGGATGTATCATTTGTCAGACGTTGAATAAAAAGCCCGCTGCCATTTTCGTCAAGACAGCTGTTTTTGATACGAAGCGTACTTTGTATCAGATCATTTTCAAGAAGAGACAGCGTTTTGCAATATACCTTGTTGTATCCCTGGTTGCTTAATACCAGGAACAGATTCTTTAGCGCGCGCACCAGGAGCAAAATCACGGCGATCGCAATGACTCTTTTAACCGCACTGTCCATATAGTTGACAATGATCTTTGCACTTAAAACCGGAGCAACAACGCCAAGAATAACGCTTAAAAACTGTACAAATATCGAAAGGAACAGGGTGACCTTCTGGGTGCCCACGTACTTCCAGGCAAAATTATAGTTTTTTGCGACTGAGTTATACATGACAAAGCAGTAGTTTACATGGTTTTCCTGTCCTTCGTGATGCCACTCGGGCTGTATCTCCAGTTTCTCAGCTACACGGTCCTGTATCTCGCTGACACTTGAAAAAGGATCGTATCCATCCCCGGAGACAATGAAGGTAACTTCCAGTTTTCCCTGCCGTTTCCTGAATTTAAGGGAAAACCGGGATGAGATTCCCGGTTTTTCCCTGTAAAAAAGCATTACTTCTTCTAAAGAAAGGCGAAACAGCAGACGCTGGCCCGGAGCGATACCGTTCCGCTCCAGTTCCAGCGACGCCTTTTCGATCACCGATTCCATTTCTTCAGGGTTGAGTAAGCCCGTCAGTTTCATTATGACACCCTCAAAACTCCGTTATTTCTTATCTGTTCAGAATAATGCCTTATTTCCACATGGACTTTGCTTTCTCAAAGTCCTCAGGGTCATTGCAGTTCAGAAGGCAGTCGGCATCACCCTTGAATTCAACCTTCTTTACCTCTGCGTTGCCCGCCATCCTGCGTATGCTGAAATCATCTTTTTCTATAAGTTCAGCTGCACGTGCTGCAAGAGAGCTGTCATAAACTGCGATCAGCGGCTCGATATGCTCGCCATGGCTTAAAACCGTAGCGGGACCATCATGGGCTTCTACCAGCTCTTTTAAGGTTTCAACAGGCACAAACGGAGTATCCACGCTGATAACGAGACATGCCTGACTCTTTGCAGCCTTAAGGCATGCGTGCACCCCGCCAAGGGGACCCTTTCCGGTGTATTCATCAGGAACCACGCGGGTTCCGTCGATCGCTTTTTCGTATCCTGAGATCATAATGTCTTTGATCCCCAGTTCCTTCATCTTATCTACCTGTATCTCTGTCAAGGTCTTATCTCCGAGCTTCAGATCAGCCTTGTTGGTATTCATCCTTTTGCTCATTCCCCCTGCCATTATTACCGCACTTATGTTTTCCATTTTCATTTGTTTTCCTCCTTCACGGTTTTTCCGTTAACATGTTTTGTTCTCTGCCGATCACGGATTTTTTGCATTCATCTTATTTTATACTATTCGTAAATATCTTCAATACAAAATCTTTCTCAGGCTGCGTAATCTTATCCCATATATCCCACCCCATTCGGTGCAGTCATGGGATGCTCCGAGTTCTTTGCCGCTACCTACTTAAAGTAGAGTTCATGTTTTTGCCCCTGTCATCGGGTCAGCAGCCTTCGGAACGGGAGTATTCTATTTTATTTATAAGTGCGATCATCAGAATGTATATTACCGACAGAACAACATAGAACCATATATCAACCCGCAGGAAACAGTATAGGAAATTAAAGCAGAAATGGATCACTATGGCATAGATCAGGTTGTCATTCTTTTTCATAAAGAAATTCATGATAAAGCAGAGCCCCGTCATTACGATGACGTTGGACAGAATATAGGGTATCATCTGGATTCCCATATAATCAGAATCCACAAACCAGAGCACTGTATGCCAGAATGCCCATACAACTCCCTGGATCACTGACGCTTTGAAAAAGCTGTACTTTTCATTAAGGTAAGGGCGAAGATACCCCCGCCATCCGGATTCCTCTCCTGTAGGTCCGGTTGTGATCGAAAAAAGAAATGAAGCCCAAAACGGATATGTTCCAAGACTCCAGTATTCGCCGAAGGCTTTGCCCTGAATCAAAGACAGTATAAGCACCGTAATAAGAGTCGCCCCAAGAGTTATAACAGCTGATGCCGCGAGAGTCACTATGTTGATTTTTCCGCCAAAAGCTTTTTTATAAAATCCGCCTATTGTTTGTCCGGGGCAAAAATACCCGAATCCCACTAACAGGACAATGGTCGGTGCCCATGCACAGATATTTGATAAAACCCGCATTACAACCGGCGGGCAGTGAAACACCATACTTGCCGTCCCGCATAACCCCAGCACCATAAGCCAGAATACAATATAACTTAAGGCCACATATCTTTTTACCTGCTTTTCCATACGTCTCCTCTTTCCGTCTTTTATTACACTTATCAGACTCGAATCTGCACGGATTTTTCCCCATTCACCTGTCAACCCGGTTCATGGGTATCAGAGCTTATAATTCCTGTTTCTCCACAGCCTGTCCTTGGAGCATCCGCCGAAGCATAAGCGGACCTCGGAGCAATCCGGGCAATTCTCCGGAAGACCGTATGTTTTATGCATGCCAAAACTTCGATTCGTATCCATCAGATCGGCCAGGTCTTTTTCCATGATATTGCCCAGCCGGTAATCAGAAAAAGTATATCTGTCACAGGCATACACATCGCCGTTCGCCTCCACGCATACGCTGTGCCCGCATAGTAGCAGTATTCGCATGCGAGATTGCAGGCGCCGGATACCGGCTTTGCCAGCATGGCATAGGTTCTTGTATCATCAGTCGTCATTTGTTCTGTGCCAGATCCTTTAGGGTCTGAAGGGCCTTTTTCTCTTCCCGAAACGTCTTTCCCTTGGTGTCAAGCCAATCCAGCGTTTCAGATACAATCTTGGGATCCGTTTCGTATCCCTCATGAAGCTTCCCTATGTAGTCCTTTCCGCCTGCGGGTTTGGCGGCACAGCCCGCTAATGTCACTGCTACTGAAGCCGCAAGTCCCACCGCTATCATCTGTTTTTCACGTCTCATGTCATCCTTTGAAATATGCTCCCTGTGGCATAGGTTTTATGCCTTTTATGACACTTTATCAAACATAGTGGATACATGCAAATAATCTTCCGATGGAAGATCATTTCCTACATATATGCTTACAATGCCATCTTATAAACCAATGAAATTCAACACCTTCTCAACACCGGTATTAAGTATCAGGTCCTCGTCGAAGCCACACTCCTTTATAAGATCCACGGCATTTTCCCACTCACCGACCCAACTCGGATCATGGGCATCAGAGCTTACAATTATTGGAGTTCCCTGTTCCATGCAGAGTTTCAGCATCGTCCTGTAATTCTCAAAGCAGTTAAGCCTGCGTTCCGGTTCAAGTAAAGAGCTGTTATTCACTTCCAGTGCAACGTGATACTCTTTTGCCGCCTTTACCAAACGCGTATAATTCACCGGTATCTTATCGTCATCGGGATGGGATACAAATGACACTTTTTCATTCTTCATGCATTCTATGAGATTGTCAGTATTTTTTTCTCTTCCCTGGTCTTCATAACAGAGATCATGGATCCCTACCAAAGCATAATCTAATCTGTCAATGTATTTCTGTTCCATAGAGAGTGTCCCGTCAGGCATTACATTCAACTCACTCCCGATAAGAATTTTGACTCCATACATTTCTCTTGGTATCTTCCTTATATTCCAGTAATAATAAGTTCCGACCGTTCCCGGTATTCCCGGCGCATGTTCGCTTATACCAAGAAGTTCAATTTTTTTCTCACTTGCCGCATACGCCATCTCCCTTATGGTTCCGTATGCATGTCCGCTTGCGATCGTATGAGTATGAAGATCCGCGCAAATATTCATTCCAATCTCCTTATCCTCCGTAAATGTCTCTATTCTTGATATAAGTCCTGCTCTATTATCAAGCATCGCAAATATTTCCACTATCAATCATTTCCACATAATTATGCTTCATTTCTTTACGTTCCTATGAAATGCATCTAACAACATGCTTATCTTTACCTTTTTTCCGGAGAAGGCTATCCCGAATTTTATGATCTGGGTTACACCCTCCTCACACATTTCAGTATCGTAGCCTTTGTCGTCTATCTGATCAAGAGCTTCTGCGGATAAGGCATCCAGTTCCTCATCACTCAGATCCTTATCCCACTTCAGTTCCATGATCATCCCCGGATATTTATCTTCCCTCGGGAACATGCTGATATCATATCGTCCGTCGCCGGACTCTCTGTTGGATCTGATCCGATATTGGTTATCCATCAAAGCGATAAGCCCGAGAACCAGACCATGATAAAACCCTTCCGCTCCGGCATCGTAGAAGCTGATGCTCTTCTTCAAGTATTCTCCTATTCCGTCCTGTAGTTTCTTTGTATCCTGTGCATAAAGACTCTCAGCGATCTTATTGGCTGTAGCTCTTCCCATTGCGCCGATCTGCATCAGATGCGAGAGGATCTCGCTCTTATATACTGCAGCTATCTCTCGGTTCGGTATTGAAACCTCACACAGCCACGCTCCATCACCCTGAAGTTCCTTCTTTGCTGTCTTCAGATATCCGGCGACCAGAAGCAGACTGTAGATATTTGCGGGTTCTTCCGCAAGCGATCTGTACACCACATTCTGATCGATCCTGGCAATAACACGTTCGCCCTGAAGAAGGTAATACAGTTTCCCGGTGATATCGTCCGTTGCAACCTTCAGTGCATCTTCCAGTACTTCGTTCTTTCCGGTGTTCACCCAGTATGCCTGCGGCAGGCATCCCCTCGACAGATAATTGATCACTGACCACGGGTTATAAATTTCCTTGTTCCCGAAGAAATATCCATCATACCAGTTCCGAAGTTCCTCCTCCTTATCGGATGCTCCGTAATAAGCAAGCATTTCACCCACTTCGGATCCAGTGAAACCAAAGAAACCGTCGTACTCCTCGTCCATTACCGAATTAACCGTAAGATTGTTCAGACCACTGAAAATGCTCTCCTGCGCTATCCGCAAGATTCCGGTAAGGAATCCATATGACAGATTATTGTTATCCTTGAATGCTCCGGAAAAAAAGTTCCTCATGAATCCGATTATCTCATCATAGAACTCTTTCGAATACCCTTCCTGGATCGGAGTATCGTACTCATCAATGATGATGATCGGGGCCTTTTTGTAATGAGCTGCTAGCATTTTGGAAAGTTTTTGAAGAGAAGCCGAAAGCTCTACTTCATTCGCGTATCCGCTTAATACTTTCTCAAAATAGTCTTTCTCATACTTTTCGAGTTTATCGCTGTTTTTAAGTACAGAATGCCTTCCAAACTCCTCCTGCAACAGCCCGGAGATTTTTGCAAACGTCGCTTCCCAGGAATCATATTTTACATCCTTAAATGTCAGAAATATTACGGGGTACTTTCCCTGATGTTTTCTGTACTCATCCCCGCACTTCCAGATCGCTTTGTCCGTAAAATACCTGCTTGTATCTTCATCAGATATTTCAAAAAAAACACGAAGCATATCCATATTCAGAGTCTTTCCGAAACGTCTTGGTCTTGTAAATAATGAGACAAAAGCTTTACGATCAAGAAACTCTTTGATCAGAAGTGTCTTGTCCACATAATAGTATTCCGACTGTGCACGGATATAATCCGATATTCCTACCGGAAGGGGTTTTTTCTCCTTCTCTGCTCCCGTCTTGATATATCGTCCTGTAACTATACGTTTATCTGCAGGACGCTTTGCATCATCCGGTATCTGCCATTTCTTCCCTATCTTAACAGCTCCGGGAATCATACCTTCTTTGCAGAATTCCGTTACTCTTCGCTCTGATACTCCCCATACCACAGCCATTTGCTTGCAGGATTTCATATGAACATCCCCCTTTGTATCTATCATTTCCTACAGTATAAATAATATTCGGAAGGATGTCAATTTATTGTTGATTTCCTTCCGAATATATTTCCGAATAAAGTCCTTATAATGTGGTTGATCGTCTCGTATTGCAAAACATGCCATGTAAACCGGATTTCCGGTTTAGGCAGGCGTTTTTGCCTCTATTTTCTCGATTTTTCGTGCCGGCCCCGGACCGTCATCCTCGGCCTTGGGTTGATGGCATGAAAGCGCCAGGCTCATATAGCGCCTTCTGTTTCCGTATAGCGGACTTTCATGTTAAATTAGCAGAGTCAGGAGGTGTTTCGATGGATAATGTAGAACGAAAAAACAAGGGTTTGCCTTATCACTATGATGATCCTGCCCTGCTCGGAGATCAGCACAGCTATCAGGATAAGATGATCGAGTACAACAGGACGCTGGCCACGGAAACAAAAAAGCGGCAGGAGCTGATGAGGGAGATATTTGCCGAGGTTGGCGACGGCTGCATTGTGGAAACACCGATAAACGCCAACTGGGGCTGTAAGCATGTGCATCTCGGAAAGGGTATCTATATAAACAGCAATGTTACCTTCGTAGATGATGAACATATTTATATCGGGGATTATTCAATGATCTCGCCAAGTGTCGTGTTCGCAACGGCAGGTCATCCTATCCTGCCTATTCTCAGGGAAAATCTCTATGCATATAATCTTCCGATCCATATAGGACGTAATGTATGGATAGGGACACACGTAAGTATTATGCCGGGAGTCACCATAGGAGACAATACCGTGGTAGGTGCCGGCAGCGTAGTAACCAATGATTTGCCTGATAACGTGGTGGCATTTGGCGTACCCTGCCGGGTTGTACGGGAGATCGGCGATAAGGACAGAGAGTTCTATTATAAGGACAGAAAGCTCGATGTATGGGAGTGACAGACTTAGGAAGTGCCTTTTGAAAGGAGGTATACAGATGAAACGAAGAATGATAAGCAGCATTTTGGCGGGTATCCTCGTAATGCAACTGATTTGTACGGGTTGTTCCTCAAAAACCGGCAGTCAGGAGGCTGCAGACAACGCCGCTCCTGCTGCGACAGCTTCTCCGACAGAAGCTGCCCCTTCGGAAAGCACTGATACCGCCGGCACAGAGGCCGCCGGGCAGGATACCAAGTTTACGGAAGCAGAACAGGCTGTATATGCCCAGGCTGAAACAGGGGAAGGCATCATAAACACTTTTATCGGAGAAAAGTTCTGAGCGGAAGCTAATCTTCCTGCCGGGGATTACTATGTGATGGCCGGGGTTTCGGGTGAAGACGGAAGCATTAAAAAGTTTGCGATCCTCGGGAAAGACGGATGGGTTTTGATTGATGACTACAAGGATTCCGCGGTGATCAAGGCAAACGGGATCACCGTAAGCGTAAAGGAAGGTGAAAAGAAGGAAGTTCCAAATGAAGGATTCAAGGAAGTATCTGAAAAGCTTCTCAAGGTGGTAGAAGAAATAGAAGCTTCCATCGGATAAATGGAAGGCTAGTCATAAATCCCCTCCTTACTCTTATAACGGGCCGGAGGGGATTATGGCAGATTGGACATAAAAGCAGAAAAAAGGAGCTCTGATCAATGGATAATCCCTTTGAAGCGGTGACAGACCTTGCAATTAAAGAAACGTCAAGGTTTATTGACAGACTCACACCGGAGAAGGTGGGAGGCATCTTTGTCATGGCGCTGATAGCTATTGTAGTACTGCTGGCGCTTTATGTGGCATTATTCCTTCTTCTTTTGAAGATAAAGAATAGGGTTATAAAGCATTTTGAAAAAAAGAACGGACGGAGCCTGACCCTGCAGTTTATCGAAAAGCTCATAACTATAGCGCTGGTCGTTTATTTTGTGGTACTTCCGCTTGGCGGGCAGCAGATAGCTAATTCCATTCTTGGCAGTACTGCTGTAGTTGCGGCTATTGTGGGATTTGCTGCACAGGATGCCATAAAGGATATGTTTGCGGGATTGCAGATAAGTATTTACAAGCCCTTTGATGTGGGATCAAGGATAGAATTCGAGGACGGTACAGCGGGTGTGGTGGAATCCATGACCTTAAGGCATGTAGTGATCAGTCTCTTACCTCCAGAGTGACAGATGACAGTATCAGGAAGTATAAGCCTTTATTATCACCGGATATCAGGGAAGGATAGTGACCGTCTTTCGGAGGGACAGGTGCTCCGTATCGAATGGCTTTACACCGCGACGGAATTCCGTGAGGAGGGGATAGCGACCCATCTTCTCGGAAATCTCATAGGGAAGTGGGCGGATCTTGGTATTGAATATATCACCTGCGATTTCCCATCTGAAGACCGGTGGAGTCAGGCTTTTTTCAATATTTTAACTGACTGGCATTTTGTGCTTGAGGCCGGGATAGACCCTGAATTTCTGATAAAAGCTTCGAAGGATAATGATAGCAGATTTGCGGATTCCAGGGCGAGAGACGTAAAGCCCTTAAGCAGTTTATCCGGGTCAGAGTATAAAGAGACACTTGATCTCTTTGCAGGGAGTGATGTGAGGCTTAGGCAGCTTCTGGAGAAAAGGCCGATACAGGGATATTTCGATCCGGAGCTCAGCGCCGTATATCTAAATAGTGGCTGCTAAATAATGGATCAATCCCCATAGGAGATTTATCTCATGCTGCCGGCTCAAATTCCATATAATAATGCCGTGTAACGTCTTCTTCCGTATCCTTGAAATAGAGCACAAAAAAATTGCCAACATCTGCCTTGAAGACATTAGCAGCAAGTACTGACAGCGCTATGGATGTCAAGGTTGTATTGTCAAGTTTGGTCATTATGAGACCTGCTCCGAAGCTGTGTTTATCCCTGCTGAAGAATCTCTCCACTTCAATCCTGTCTGTGTTGTCCTGGTATTCTTCTTTCGTCGATTTCCTGCTTTCTTTTGATGGCCTGCTAAGCTTAGGTCCCGATATCTCTATGCCATGGCTCTTACAGTATTCCCTGTTTTCCCTTGTCCTGTATATTTGATCTACCAGCACCCTTGCCGGATAATGACCTGTCCTCTTTTTGTAGCGCTCTACTGCATCTTGAAGTTCCCTGCCCTCGTTATATTGGTCAAAGGAGATCTTTTCAAGTCTTGCATGCCCCTTGCTGTCTATGCTTACGTCATACTTCGCTCCGAACTCCGTCGGTGCTTTAACCTTTCCCCTGACTATTGGTCTGATATATGGCTGGCTTATGCTGACTATCCTGTTATCTACCCTGTTTACTTTGTTATCGAACATATACTTCTGCTGTTCATACAGCTCAAGTATGACAAGATAATTGTTTATGAATTTAGGGCTCATAGCATATCCTTCAGCCATGTATTTTTCAATGTATAAAAGATCACGTTTCACATATCCAAGCATCTTTCTTATTGTGGATCTGACCTGCTTCCTGCTGCGTTTCTTACACTTGGCAAGAGCAAGGTATTCCTTTCTTGCAACCTCCCTGTATGTCCTTGGTTTCTTCCAGGGATGGTGGTTATTATGAAAACTGTCGATTATCTGTTCAAGTTTCTCCCTGGCTTCGTTCAGAAGAGAATAGTCCTGGGGATATCTTATGTTTGAAGGCGAGCAGGTAGCATCCATTATAAAAGAGCCCTTGTTCTCAGTGTTCTCTTTGGTTGTGTTGGCCTCCTTTGCCCTTTCGCTTTCATTACATTCCTGATGTTCCGGAGTAGGGTCCGCTGTTTCCAAATAATCATTGTTG
>JAIKXV010000098.1 GCA_024683935.1 Lachnospiraceae bacterium
TCAGAACGGTGTCCAAGGGTGTGACAGCGGCGGATGAAATGGTAAAGACCTCCAATGTGGAGCTTCTGGAAGCGGAAACGGTCTGCCCCGGAAAGTATATAGCCCTTATCGCGGGAGAACTCAGTGCCGTTAAATCCTCCGACAATATCTACATACTTTTCGGTCACATTCTCCACCTTTCCGCTGATGGATGCGTGTACCGATATGCTGAGGGCGCTGTCCTTAAAAGCTCCCACAACATCGCCTTTATTTATCCTGTCTCCTATCCTTACAACAGCTTCGGCAGGAGCTCCTATGTGCTGGGATAAAAGCACTCTTACTCTTTTTACTTCCCTGACATTATCGTCAAGAGGCGCATCGCTCTCATACTGTGTTACGCCCAGCCTGGCAGCCAGCCTCTCTTCCGGAGCCTTACGAAGATCACGTCCTTCGGAAACTCCCGTAACTTTCGGATCTGCCGGCGCCTTAACGCCTTTCTGTCTGAGACCGTTCTTATACTCTGCGATAAGACTTCTGGGACTTAAGCCCTGCGGACAGGAATAAAGCTCACAGAGACCGCAGGATGAACAGAAGAAGGTGTCAAGGAAGGGATTAAGATCTGAAAAATCCCTGTTGGCCGCAGCTCTCATAAAGAGATGGGGCTTTATGGGATGTCCCAGAGAATGCCTGGGACAGAGATCCGTACACATCTGGCACTGACAGCAGATGGATGCTGCTCTTCTGAGACCGATGGAAGGATCTGTTTTTTTCTTTAGTACCAGTTTATGGTCAGAAGGGAGAACAATGATGGCATTGGTGGTCTTGGTGACCGGGCTGTCTCCTGTCATTATCCTTCCCATCATGGGGCCGCCCACGAAATAGACGGGATCTGCCGTCCTCAATGCCCCGGCCATGCTTACCGTTTCGGCTACGGAGGTTCCGATCGGAACCCTTACTGTCACAGGGGAATCAACCTCTCCCACAACTGTTACATACTTCTCAGTAACCGGTGTGCCGTTCTTTATTGCATGGCTTATGTTATACATGGTCTCTACATTGAATACCGCTATGCCCTGCTCTATCGGAAGACCGCCAGGACGTACCACTTTTCCCGTAGCCTCATAGATCAGCACAACCTCATCTCCCATGGGATAAACCGAAGAAAGCAGATGAAGCCTGATCGCCGGATATTTTCCGAGATGATTGTTCAGCTCATTAACCGTATCCTTATATTCCGCCTTGATGCCGATCACGGCGCTTTCCGCCTGAACGGTGTTCCTTACGGTTTCAAGAGCTTCCAGGATCTCTTCTGCATGAAGTTTAAGGCACTGTCTGTGAAGGGTAAGGAGGGGTTCGCATTCCGCCGAATTAAGGATTATGGTTTCCGCCCGCATATCAAGCTTTGCATAGGTCGGGAAACCCGCTCCTCCGGCTCCTGCCACACCCTTTTCCCGCAGCAGATTTTTAAGCTTATCTAAATCCATTATTTCTTTCCGCTTCTCCCTCATCCAGAATGCCGACTATTGCAGCATCTACGGGACAGTTCTCGTTATCTGTTCCTATACGCGCTGCGCTTCCCAGGGAAACCAGCACATATTCACCAACGCCGGCTCCGATGATATCTATCGCTACCATCTGGTTTTTCCCGCCGCTCATGCTCTGAACAGGCTCTACTATCAAAAATCTGTTACCTACGAGTTTTTCACTTTTTCTTGTGGAGATAACATTTCCAAGAACTTTTCCTACGATCATTTTAAGAATGTACTCCTTTCTGCTCCGGTAATCAGATGATCCGGATAGTGTCGCCCTGCTTTATGCCGGATGCATTTGCTTCATCGGTATCTATATGCATTTCCAGGGTAAACTCAGGATCCACACGGATAAGCACGTTTTCAAAGGAGGTTCCCCTTTCGTTATCGGCCTTTACCGATACCACATCCTTATCCTTTACTCCCGCTGCCGCAGCATCCGCAGGTGACATATGGATATGCCTTGCTGCCACTATGCAGCCTTCATGAAGGTAGATCGCGCCCTTCGGGCCCACCAGAGCCACGGGTGCGCTGCCCTTTATATCGCCGGAATTCCTTAAGGGTGCATTTATACCGAGCTTCATGGCGTCCGTCTTTGACACCTCCACCTGGTTAAAGCTCCTTACCGGTCCAAGTATCCGGACATTCTCTATGGCCCGGAGTTTCAGTCCCACTATCGTGCACTGCTCATTGGCAGCGAACTGGCCTCCCATCAGTTCTTTTTTCTTTGTAAGATGGTAGCCCTCCCCGAAAAGCTGTTCCACAGCCTCCTGGGTAAGATGTATATGTCTCGCGGAAACCCCTACGGGAACCATAAATCCCTGCGGGCTTGCCGCGCTTTCTTTCTCCATTAATGTTGTCAGTATTATTCTGGTTATCTGTTCGATTTCATTGGTATTCATGTTTTATACCTTCTAAAGTTATAAGATCCTTCTCTTACATTCAGACATTCACGTTTGTCATTTTGAGCGCAGCGAAGGATCCCGTGGATCCTCCGCTGACGCTCCTGATGATCATCTTACTTAAGCTTCGGCAGTATAAGCTCAACGTCATTATGAGGACGGGGAATAACGTGCTGAGCAACCAGCTCACCCAGTCTTGACGCATTGTTTGCACCTGCTTCAACAGAAGACTTAACTGCTCCTACGTCTCCGCGAACCATAACGGTTACGAGACCGGAACCGATCTTCTCTGTTCCTACAAGAGTTACGTTTGCAGCCTTACACATAGCATCAGCTGCCTCTATAGCTGCTACCAGTCCTCTTGTTTCAACCATTCCCAATGCTTCCTGTGACATAATGCTTTCTCCTTTCTGTTTTAGAGATTCTATAAATAGTACTGTTTCTTAAACTTCCTGCAGGTATCTGTCATCCTGCTCCGCATCCCCGGTCTTCTTCCAGCGGGATGCGCTTAATGTTACAAGCCTTACGATCTCTTCATGGGGATTTGGGATGACTCCGTGGCTCGCCACGTTTCTTACGGGTTCATCCATCGCCGCTGCAACCGCTGCTTTGCAGGCTGCCACATCGCCTTCTACGATAATGGTAACCAGCCTTCCACCCAGCTTTCTTTCCCAGGTGCTTAAGGTTACATCCGCAGCCTTGCACATCTTATCCAGTGCATCCATGGCAGCTACGACTCCCGTTATTTCAATTAATCCGTATGCTTTCCCCATCTCAGTCGATACCGTTCCTTTCAGGACTTATATTCTGCCGCTTTATCAAACCTTCGGCAGAATCTTTTCAACATCGTTATGAGGGCGGGGTATTACGTGCTGTGCAACCAGCTCTCCGAGCCTTGATGCGTTTGCAGCTCCGGCTTCAACAGATGCCTTTACAGCTCCTACATCTCCGCGAACCATAACGGTTACAAGACCGGAACCGATCTTCTCTGTTCCTACGAGCTTTACCTCCGCTGCCTTTGTCATTGCATCAGCTGCCTCAATGGCTGCGGTGAGTCCTCTTGTCTCCACCATTCCCAGTGCTTCCTGTGACATAACTTTACCTCCTTAATTCTTATCAAAACAATTGATCTTTAACATTTTTTCTGTATCGGATGTCGGTCTCGGGATTATGTGCTTCTGCACTATTCCCGTCATTGATTCGGCAACTTCCACTCCTGCTGCCATGGCAGCCTCCACATCCGAAACGCTGCCTCTGAACTTCACTGTAACAAGGAGCGGGACCGGAAGTGCGTCGGCATTGGCCGGTTTATTTTTATCAAAGGGTTCCAGCCATACCTTTCCTGCCTTACATCCGGCATCAGCCGCCATAAATGCAGTTACGAGACCGAATACTTCCAGAATCCCTACTGCTTCTTCCTGCATGTTCTACTCCTTTAGCTAAGTACCGCAATCTTCAGCCCTTTCTGGGCAATATTTGTTTCAAAAGCCTCATTGATATCCTTCAGATCAAACTTGTGTGTTATCAGCTTGCTCATGGGGATACCGTCCCTCTTGGCTGCCTTCAGGAATTCAAAGGTAGTTGCATAATCCCTTAAGGTGTATACCCAGGATCCCACTGTCGTGATCTCCTTTGAGCAGATATCAAAGTGAGGATTTATTGTGGCGTCTCCTCCGTTTATAAAGAATCCGAGCTCGCATAAGCCGCCGCCGTTCCTTATAAACTTGTAGATATTGCTGTGTCCTGCGGGAGATCCCGTACACTGGAATGCGAAATCCGCAAGCTCTCCGCCGAGTTCCTTCTTAACTGCTTCAGCAAGGCTTTCAACGCCTTTATGATTCATGAAGTTCACATGTCCGGTAGCTCCCATCTCATGTGAGAATTCCAGTCTCTGGTCATTTCCGTCAACGGTCACGATATTGGTTATTCCCATGGTGCGGAGAACCGCTACACAGATGAGACCTATGGGACCGCATCCCTGGACAACCACTTTGGAATTGAACTTCAGTATTCCTGTGCTCTTTGCCCTCTCAACCGCATGGATGAGAACCGCACTGGGCTCTATCAGTATTCTGGAATCCAGATCCATATCGGATACGTTAAATACGGTGGATCCTCCGCGGATCAGGATGTAATCGGAAAACCATCCGGTCAGATGTCTGTCATCATCGGGAATAAGTCCGTATACATCCGCTTCTCCCACGTTCTGCTTATTTAAGTCAAACATGGTAATGGACGGGTCATCATGGAAGATCATACAGGTCACAACCTTATCTCCCACACCCAGGGGCTTTCCGGCCGAGTCAGTCTTTACATTCTTTCCGACCTTAACCACCGTTCCGGTTCCCTCGTGTCCCAGATTGATAGGGATATACTTAAAGGGATCGAATTTGTACTCAGCAGCGTCTGTTCCGCAGATACCGGTTCCTTCAACCTTTACGAGGATGTCATCGTCCCTGACCTCGGGCATCGGAAATTCCTTTATTTCAAAGTGCTTTAAGTCTGTAAGAAAAGCACAGTGGGCAGTTGCCGGAATATCATAGCTTCCGGTATTGCCGCCGAAGCTTCCGTATGAAGGAGCTGTACTGCCGCCTTTTCCGTCCATGCTGTTCAATACCTGACGGACGATAGCTTCTATATCATTTGAATTCAATGTATCTCACGCTCCTTTCTCTTATCTGATGCAGAGGCTGTCAACCATGGTGCATCTTCTCCTCTTCGCAAAGGTTGAAGCACTTGTCAGCCCCTCGCCTGTACGGCTGGCTATCGTAAAGGTGTTGAAGCCTTCGCCTCCGAACCCTAAGGATGTATAACTCGGTCCGTTCTTTACGACGATTGCCGTATCGATGGCTCT
Organism: Lachnospiraceae bacterium; assembly: GCA_024683935.1. Next base: position 5,265 of record JAIKXV010000098.1, read on the forward strand.
TGCATACTCTGTGATACGGTCTACATTCTTCGAATGGATATGAGCTGAATGCCTGTTGCCGTGCTCAAGCCATACGGCTTTTTCCAGAGCGTCATTGAAATCCTTTGCCTTCACGACACCGAGGATCGGCATCATCAGCTCTGTGCTGATAAGAGGATTTTCCTTTTCTCCGAAGAAGGTGATGCAGCGGATATTGTCCGGTACATCCACGCCGATGTACTTTAAGAGCACCTTTGCGCTCTTTCCGACGCAGTCCCTCATGGGAGAACCTTTTTCGTCTATCACTCTCTTTATCAGAGCCTGCTGCTCCGCCTCGCTTGCGGGATAGCAGCCCTGCTCATTTATCATGTAGTGCATCAGCTCTTCAGCCACCGACTCTACGCAGACAACTTCTTTTTCCGCTATGCAGGGAAGGTTGTTGTCAAAGGTACAGCCATTTACTATGGCCTCTGCCGCGTGTCTGATATCTGCTGTCTCATCCACCAGTGCGGGAGGATTGCCGGCTCCGGCTCCTATTCCTCTTTTGCCTGACTGGAGAACCGCCGTTACCACTCCGGGGCCGCCTGTTGCAACGAGGAGTGAGATATCCGGATGCTTCATCATGATATCGCTGGTCTCCATGGTGGGCTTTTCGCAGGCACAGGCTATGTTGTCCGGTCCGCCTCCCTCAAGAGACGCCTCATTACAGAGGTTCATGGCAAAGAGCGATGTCTTTACCGCCTTCGGATGGGGGTTAAATACAACCGTATTTCCCGCTGCCAGCATTCCCATTACATTGCATAGCACGGTTTCCGAAGGATTGGTGCAGGGAGTTATGGATCCGATGACCCCGAAAGGCCCCATTTCCGTAAGGGTAAGTCCCCTGTCTCCGCTCCATGCGGTGGTCGTTATGTCCTCGGTTCCGGGACATTTGTCCGCTACCAGGTGGTGCTTTAATATCTTATCTCCCACATTTCCCATTCCGGTTTCCGAAACTCCCATGCGGGCAAGGGTTTCTGCGTTTTCCCTTATCTTTCTCCTGATGATGGAGATTATCTTTTCTCTCTGATCCATGGACATCACACGGACCTTTTTCTGTGCTTCCTTTGCTGCGGCTATGCACTGATTCATATCCTTAAAAACGCCATGTCCTCCAACGGCGTCCGAGGATATCTTCATCTTTGCCACAACTTCCTGCACGATGTCCCGAACCAGTCTCTCATCTACTGCCATCATGCTTCCTTTCTACAGCCTTATCTGCCAAGCTGTTCCATAACCTTTCTGGTGATCTCTGCGATAAGTGCGGGATCTGCGCTTGCTTCGCTGCTTCCGCCGGTTGAAACGCTTCCGCATCCGTTTCCGCAGTTATGGCAGTTGCTGCCGCCCTTATTCTGGCAGAGATTTGCGGGATGCTTTCCGGGAAGACCCATCTTCCTTCTTATCTCATAGAGCTTTTCAACGGTTTTCTGATCGAATTCCTTGGGACCGCCGAGCATCCTTGACTTGTAGAGAAGCTCTGCGTAGAACTCAAGAGACTCCATCTTGTAATATGCCTGGGTCAGATCTACTGAATATGAAAGGGCACCGTGGCTCTCTAAAAGAACTGCATCAAAGTAAGGAAGATATTCCTCAACCGCATCGGGTATCTCATTGGTGGAAGGAGTGCCGTACTTTGCGATAGGCACGCAGCCGAGAGAGATAACCGCCTCGGGCATGATAGGCTGTGTAAGAGGAATGCCTGCAATAGCAAAGCTGGTTGCAAAGGTGGGATGTGCGTGAACAACAGCTCCCACATCAGGCCTCTTCTCATAAACCCTCATGTGCATCTTTATCTCTGATGAAGGACGATAAGGCGCTGTAGCCTGGATTACTTCACCCTTCTCATTAACCTTACAGATCATCTCGGGGGTCATAAAGCCCTTGGATACGCCTGTAGGGGTGCATAAAAACTCGTGGTCATTAAGCTTAACGGATATATTTCCGTCATTTGCTGCCACCATACCTCTGTTATAGATCCTCTTTCCTATGTCAAGGATCTGTTTCTTGATCTCAAACTCATTCTGCATAAGATTAGCCTCCTTATATGCAAAAAATGTTATTTTGTGTGTTGTTATTTTGGTTTTATTGGACTTTTACCTGAATATTTTGTTGCTTTATGCCCGATTATAGAACACAAAACCACATTTGTCAACACTTAACCTCCTATAACGCATTCCAATCCACAAGATTCCACAACCTTCTTTAATTCTTCCATTTTTTGTGGGATTGGAGGTTCCGCATCCCCCATCGTGTACTGGCGGCCAAGTCCAATATATTTGTCATACCCAAGCCTGTGATACGGAAGTATGTGCATCAGCTTCACTCCGGGAAGCGAGGAGGCAAATTGCGCGATACCCCGTATTTCCTGAGGCGTATCATTGAAACCGGGGATCACGGGAGTTCTGATGATCAGCTCCGTCTGTCCCGATTCCGCTGTCTTTCTGGCGTTTTCCAGCATCAGCATGTTTTCTTTTCCGGTAAATTCCTTATGCTTGGCAGGATCCGTGTGCTTTATATCCATAAGGTACTGGTCGAGATAGGGGAGTACCATTTCGATCTTGTCGTAGCTCACTCCTGCCATGCTCTCCAGCGCCGTGGAATAGCCCTTATCCTTTGATGCACGGAAGAGATCCCGGGCAAATTCCGGCTGCAGGAGGCTTTCACCCCCGGAGAGCGTAAGTCCGCCGCCGCTCCGGTAGTAGTACCTCATATCCTTATCCACGGTCTCCATTACTTCCCTGACCGTGACATCCTTTCCCATGACCTTTATCTTTCCGTCGGGAGTTTTCATCTCCTGTACGGCGTATTCCTGGGATTCGGGATTGCAGCACCAGCGACAGCGGAGGACACAGCCTTTTAAGAACACTATGGTCCTTATCCCCCGGCCGTCATGCACGGAATATCTCTGTATATCAAATATTCTTCCCTTGGTATCAAGATAGCTCATTGCTCATTTACTCCAGTATGGCGGTCTGCTCCGTACGCCTGATGATATCGTCCTGCAGATTCTTTGAAAGGGTGGTGAAAAGTGCGGAATAGCCTGCCACACGGACAACCAGAGCCCTGTATTTGTCCGGATTCTTCTGGGCATCTATAAGGGTCTCCCGGTCTATCACGTTAAACTGCATATGCATTCCCTTATTGTCAAAGTAGGTGCGGATCAGGTTTCCGAAGTCCGCGAGCCCCTTTTCGCCCTGCAGAGCCGAAGGATGGAACTTCTGATTGAGAAGGGTTCCGTTCGAAGCTATGCCGTGATCGATGCGGGCTACGGAATTGGCCGTCGCCGTAGGTCCGTTTGTATCACGTCCCGCCATGGGTCCTATGCCGTCAGCCACCGGCGTATGGGCAAGACGCCCGTCGGGAGTGGCTCCCGTCTGTTCTCCGAGAGGAACATTGGCGGAAACCGGATAGATACCTGCCTGATATACGCCCCCTCTGGGGTTCTTGTATGTATTAAGGGGCTTTGTATAGAGATAGGCTGTCTCCCTGGCAAAGAAGTCTACTTCTTCAATGTCATTTCCGTATTTAGGAAGTGCATCTATCTCATTTAAGAGCTCCTGGAACTTCTTCCTGTCTTCATCCGTAACGGATTTCTGCACGCTGGCGATTATTACCGCGATATCATCATCCGAAAGCACTCTTCCGTTCTTTGACATCTCCCTTGCCACCGCAGATGCAAGACCCGCAACGGATACAGCATCAAGCCCCTTGCCGAAATTCAGCACCATGGCTCTTCTGTATTCCTCAAGGGTGATGTAGTGCCTCTTATAAACCAGCTCCCTTATGGCATAGAGGGAGTCCGCAGCATTGGCTATGCCGAAGCACTGGGGACCGGTGAAGTTATATACCGCACCGCCCTGCTCGGTGGTAAGGCCTCTCGTTATGCAGTCATCCACCATGCAGGAAAGCCATGGAAGGGGAACACGCTCGGCATGGGCCTGGTCAATGGAATTATCGGAATTTACAAGCAGTTCTATCTGATAATCCATCTGTTTCTTATAAGCATTCCAGAAGTCCTCGAATGTGGTGAGTTCATTTAATTCTCCGGTCTGAATGCTGACCCTCTCCCCGTCCTCGTATCCGTTTGAAAATACGAATTCAAGCGGTCTGCACATATTAAAGAAAGCCGCATCATGCCAGCCCATGGTTTTTCCGCCCTTCTGGGGCTCCACGCAGCCGATTATGTCATAATCCCTGGCGTCTTCTTCGCTTATGCCGCGGGCCATCATGGAAGGGATTATCACTTCGTCGTTATAATATGCAGGCATTCCCATTCCTGTCCGGGTGAGGGCAGCCGCCTCCCTCATGACTTCCTGGGGTGTGAGATTCCATACCCTGAGCGACAGTGAGGGTGCGGGAAGGTGCACATTGTCCTCAGCCCAGATACACATAAGCGTCAGGTCATTTGTGGAATCCTTGCCGTCCACGGTCATGCCGCCCACAGTTAGATTCTGGAACAGTGAATATCCTGCGAATCCCTTGGCTGACGCCGCATCACGGCATTTATTCAGATCATTGAACTTAACCCACACGCAGTCCAGATATTCCTGCGCCTGATCCCTGGTTATCCTGCCGCTTTCAATATCCCTTTTGTAATAGGGATACATATACTGGTCAAAGCGTCCCGGAGAGATCGAGTGCCCGCTGGACTCAAGCTGTATAAGCTGCTGAAGGAACCAGAAGGTCTGGCAGGCTTCATAGAAGGACTTTGCCCCTTTTCTCGGTACATTCCTGCAGTTTTCCGCGATGGCTTTAAGCTCCTCACGCCTTTTATTATCCGGCTCTTTAGCCGCCATTTCCTCAGCCAGGGCAGCATACCTCTCCGCATAGCGGATTACAGCCCTGCAGCTTATCACCATGGCAGTCAGGAGATAATGCTTTCTCTCGTAATCACCGTCGGTGATCCTGCACTTCGAAAGCTCTTCTTCTATCTCCTTTATCTTTCCCTCAAAGCCCTTTTCGATGATCTCCCAGTATTTCACCGTGATATGTCCGACACCGTTATAAAAATAGTTGCCGGTGGTGAAAACATTGTGTTTTATGGCCATTCTGGTCTCGGGAGTCATATAATATTCCGCGAGCTCACTGGAGGTCTTTCCCTTCCAGTAGGGATGCACCTTTTTCAGGGTCTCCTTGGTTTCATCGGAGATATAAAAAGGATCCGCCTCTCTCTTATCCAGCGTCTCAAATTCAGGCTCCAGCCACGAATAAGAAAACTCGGGATAGGTCTGGCATCCTCTCGGCGCAATGGTCGTGGAACCTACTATCAGCTCGTTATTTCTGATAACTATGGGAATATTGTCCAGGATGTGTTCAAAAGCGTGAGCCCTGCGCATCACCACAGGCTCATTCTCGGTCTCCTTATAGCTCTCGGTAATAAGGACAGCCCTTGCCGCCTCAACCTCGGGCATCTTTGCGTAAAGCTCTTTTATAAGACCGTCGATACGCGGTGATTTTGCAGTCCGCGTGGTATTGAATGTACTCATATCCTTCCTATTGATCCTTTCTGTCTGCATATCTGTCCGCATTCCGCATTTCGAATTTTAATTTCGAATTCTGCATTTTGCATTCCGCATTTTGCCGCGAAACAGATGCTACGCGAAAAACCGGATCTGCGAACACAGTTAAACTGTTTTCACATATCCACAGCACAAAGCAAGATATCTGACACGGGTTGTCCACGCCCGTACAGACACCGGGAAGCTGCTTATCTGAAGCAGTCCCGAACATTCAGGCCGTTATTCAGGTATAAGTCCATAAAGATAGTACTTTATGTTGGATTATATGTTAGTTGATGTGGAATGTCAAGGGGTTTGATGTGGTTTTTTGTTGATTTAAGATTCCGAGCTTATTTTCTGCTCAGAAAAAACATTCTGTTCATGAACTATTATGGCGGTCACGGGAGAATCCCAGGTTTCCTTGTAATCGGAAATATCACCGCCATCCTTCAGATTTTCTTTCAGTCTTCTGATATCTACTATGAATTCGGAACAGCAGCCGTTCTGCGTAAAGGTATTGGACTCATCCGTATCCTTGTCCGCCTTCAGATCTCCCACGATGCAGGGGATCTCTTTGCCGTTTTTCAGCACAAGAGTGACATACTGCCCAATATCATCGGTAAACCGGGATCCCACCGCCACCAGATAGCGTCTGTTTACCATTCTGAAGCCGGTTGTTGTGGATCTGGCCATCTTCTGAAGCTCATACTGCCTGGTATTCGTGTGAAAGATACATTTTCCGTTTTCCAGTATCCCTCTCTCATAGGACTTGAAGCCGTCATAATATGGCACCTTAAAGATCGTGAACTGCCGGGATGATGCGGCAACCGGGGTTGCTGCAAGGCAGGTCACGACCATAAGGGACGCCATGAACTTTTTTACGACGGATAATGACTTCATATTCTTATAGTATCGATTAAGTCCGGTAATGTTTTAAATCCGGATCAAATCTGTGATCACAAAGACGCTTCTATTTCATTTTTGTAGGGAAGAGCCGGAATACCGCCGGGCTTCTGAATGCAGAGAGCGCTGGAAACTGTTCCGTATTTTCCCGCGGTCATAAGCTTTTCCATAGTTATATCACCGGTGTTTCTGATACCCTGACTTAAAACACTGGATAAAAACCCTCCCCAGTATGCATCTCCTGCTCCGGTGGTGTCTGTGACATGAACCTTAATGGGCTTGATATCTCCCGTTTCTTTGCCAAAATAGATCCTGGAGCCATCCCCTCCGCGGGTCAGGACTGTAACAGCTATATCGTTCTTTTCCATGAAGGCCGGGATATTGTCTTCACCGCCCACAAAATCAAGTTCTTCCTCTGAAATCTTTAACAGATCAACATAGGGGAATATCTTTTCCACCTCTGCCCGGCATTCATCGGCTCCCCAGATCTTATCCCTGTAATTTACGTCAAAGCTGATAAGTTTTCCCGCTTCCTTAGCCTTTTTCAGTGCCAGGAGCACAGCATCCCGTTCCGGCAGTCCGGACTGGCTTACGGATCCTGCATGCACTATATCCCACTCACTGAAATCAACCTTTTCCACGTCTTTTTCATTTAAGAGAAGATCCGCTCCGGGCTTTCTTGCAAACGTAAAGGATCTGTCCCCGGTTTCATCCAGGGTAACAAAGGCGAGAGTGGTAGTTGCCTCATCTGTCAACTCTCCGGCAAGTATTTCCACCTTGTCGTCCTTCAGGGTGTTGAGGAGCAGCTTTCCGAAATCGTCATTGCCAAGTTTACCGAGGAATCCGGCATTTACGCCGTTCCTTGCCGTGCTTATGGCCACATTTGCCGGGGCTCCTCCGGGATTTGCAGTATATGTGTTTTTCATTCCCTTAACAGGGGTGAAGTCAATAAGCATTTCTCCGATGCAAAGTATTTTCATGATGTGTGTATGTCTCCTCGTATTATATAGTCATACCCATTCTTTACCTTATCTACAGGTTTGGGTATGCTGTTAAAGATGCTGTGGATTGGTTTTTGTCTCCTACCACTTGATGGTTCACGAAAGGCTCCAACCACAGTCCCTTTGTCTAATTGTTAATCAGTTAGATACCGCACGACGGTTTATGTAGAACGAGGTTACAGCGTGCAAAGAGCCCTGTGGATCTTATAACAGCAGCATCAAATACTATTTAAGGAGGATCACATTTATGATCTATGTTGGTATCGATGTTGCCAAGGACAAGCACGACTGCTGTATCCTTGATGACGAAGG
>JAIKXV010000106.1 GCA_024683935.1 Lachnospiraceae bacterium
AACGTGAGCAAATATGACATCCTTGACATTAAGGAAGGGCAGAAAGCGGTCATCGACATAGCCGGAAGAAGCTATGAAGGAACGGTTTCAAAGACCGGAAAGCTTGCCACAGAGGACGCCTCGGATAAGAACAGGGTCGAAGTGGAGATTGCGCTTTCCGATGCTGATGAGGCTGCGATCATCGGTCTGGAAGGGGATGTGACGATCTGTACGGAAGAAAAGGGGAAAGCTGCCGTTATTCCCATAGAAGCTCTTTACAGCGATGACGATGGGGATTACTGCTACGTGATAAAAGACGGAAAAGTTGAAAAAGCCCGGATAAAAACGGGGATAAAGGATTCCGTTTCGGCGGAAGTGACGGAAGGATTACAGGCCGGGGACATAGTGATAACGGATTCCGTGACCGATGCAGATATCGGAAAGAAGGCGAAGAATGTCTCTGATTGAACTTAAAAACATAAGCCGGACCTATACGGTGGGAGACCGGGAATTCTATGCGATCCACGATATAAACCTGAATCTTGAGGAGGGTGAACTCGTGGTGATCTTAGGCCCTTCCGGAGCGGGAAAGAGCACCCTCCTTAATATACTTGGGGGAATGGACTCACCGACAGAGGGGGAATTCTTTTTTGACGGTCATGACATTGCCCGCTTTAAGGACAAGGATCTTACGGATTACCGTGCCTGGAATGTGGGCGTGGTATTCCAGTTCTATAATCTTATTCCGACTCTTACCGCATACGAAAATGTGGCCCTTATGAAGGACGTTAGAGCCCATTCCGGGAAGAGGTCCATCTGGAATAAGGGAGATATCGAAGTGATGGCTCCCGAGGATGCCATCGCTGCAGTGGGACTGTCGGAGCGGATGGATCATTTTCCCTCCCAGCTTTCCGGAGGAGAGCAGCAGAGGATATCCATTGCCCGTGCCATTGCGAAAAACCCCAGGCTCTTACTCTGTGATGAGCCTACAGGAGCGCTTGATACCAACACCGGACGGGAAGTCCTTAAGCTTTTACAGGATATAAGTCATAAAGAGGGGCGCACAGTCGTAATGGTAACCCATAACAGCTCATGCGCTGAGATCGCGGACCGGGTGATCCGCGTAAAGAATGCAACGGTAGTTTCCGATGAAAGGATAGAATCCCCCAAGGACGCGCTGGAGGTTAACTGGTAAGACCCCCGTTAGTTTTCATATGTTTCTTTATGGCCTTAAAGGTAGTGTCGCTTATGTAGTGCTCTACCCGGCAGGCATCTTCTGTGGCGGTTTTTTCATCCACACCCAGATCCATAAGCAGTTTCGTAAGGACCGTATGGCGCTCGTAAATGTTTTTAGCCATTTTCTCACCGGCCGGAGTCAGCTTGTAATAGCCTTCGGCGTCTTTTTCCACCAGCCCTTCATCTTTCAAAAGGCCCACTGCACGGCTTACGGAGGGCTTTGAATATCCCAAATGGTCTGCGATATCAATACCCCTGACAGCACTTGTTTTCTTTGACAGCACATATATGGTTTCAAGGTACATTTCTCCGGATTCCTGCAATGCCATGGGAAAAGCCTCCTTTTTCATCGTTAGCTATAACTTACCATATTGGGAGATAATATACAACATAATCCGTGCAACCTGTCATTTGATCAGCTTTAATATTCTTGAACGGTTGTATCTTTGCAGAATTACAAATACCCCGGCTTATTCTTCAGCTCCCTTTCTTCTCAGCCACAATGTTAATACAACGGCAAAGGACAGGAGCTGTGCGATCATCACCCGGACTATCATCATCTCATCTGTTCCGGTATCGGTTATCACATGAAGAAGATTCGTTGCAATACAGTTGTTAAAAAAGTGGTCCGCCATGCCGGCATACAGATTACCGGTCATGCGGTACAGGAGCCCCCACTTTATGCCCATCATCCCTGCGAGAATGATATATCCTACTCCTAGGCCGACGAAAGCTGCGATATTAATGTCACCGTCGATAAGATTATGAAGGGGAGTTACGATATGCCATACTCCAAACAGAAATGCCTGGAAAAAGCAGGCGAATCTCATGGAATGGTCTGTCTTCACTATATTATAGAACAGCCCGCGGAGTGTTCCTTCCTCCATGATCACATTTATAATGTTAAAGAAAATACACATCAGGATAAAGCCGATGCCTGTATGGACTGCGGTCTCTCCGGTAAGAGAAAAACCGGTGGTGAAAACCCCGAGACGCGTACTCAGGCCCTGACTCCTTAAAATGATGATCTCAACTATGTATGAGATCAAAAATGAGCAGATGGCCAGGATAAAGCCGGCAATAATTCCTTTTACGAATCCTTTTTTTGCTAACCCGATATCCTCCCGCTTCCAGTCGATAAGACGCAGGACGATAAATATAACAAGTATGCCAAACAGCTTATTTATACAGTTTTCTCCAAGTATTGTCTCGTCCGTTCGAAGCAGGATCGCTTCAAATCCGTGTACAAGGATCAATATCGCAAATATGATCCAACATGATAATACTGTGTTTTTCAAGATCTTTTCATTCATGATTATGATCACTCCTATAGAAGAGAGGAAGATATCTAAGTTCATACGTTTTATTTAGCATGTATCTTCCTCCGGAGAGAATTGAATACGTCTTCATGGGACATTCGCTGATCTGTAGATGCGGCAGCTTCATCAGCGACATCCATGATATATTCTTCCGGTTCGGTGAGCTTTGAATATGCTTCAATGCTCATCACAACCATAGAGCCA
>JAIKXV010000114.1 GCA_024683935.1 Lachnospiraceae bacterium
AGCCTTGTCAATGCATCTGCTTTAGCTTCAACAAACAAAGTCTGCTCTCCTTTATATTCATGAATCTGTGTAAGAAGAGCTACTATATCAGGAGTTAAAAGTTTTTCCCATTTATTACTATAATCAAATGTTCTCATTTTAGTATCCTCATTTATATATCAACTTACTCAAAATCGAGTATATGATGCAATTAAATGCTATCATTCAATATACTCATCGTCAACACCAACTACATCATTTGTCCCGAAATGATGTAGTTGCAATCTCGATGATGCAATTAAAATCGACATAAATATTTGTGTACATTTTTTCTGAATATAAAAAACTGCAGGCAATCACGCGGATTACCTGCAATCTATTAACATTATCTGTATCAGATGGACGAGATAACACAAATGTGTTCAAAGGCACCCTAATTTATTCTCCAAAAGGCAAAATCCTTTATCCTCGGATCCACCTTCTGACACTATTCTTTGACTCTATTTCAGGATGCTTTTCTTTTGCACCGCGCGGCCGACAAAGCCACTATTCACAACGATTCCAATTAAAAAAAGCGAATCCTGAGAAACAATCTCAAGATCCGCTACTATGTGTTTTATTGAATGATCCCAGACTAAACGATTTTACCCATGGGAGGATAAATATGGGTGCCGGGGGACACCTAGCTCACTCCATCTCAATCGTTCCGGGGGGTTTTGAGGTGAGATCATAGAGAACCCGGTTCACGCCCTTGACTTCATTTATGATGCGGTTCATGCAGATCTGGAGAACTTTCCAGGGAATCTCTGCTGCCTCTGCTGTCATGAAATCGGATGTGATGACTCCACGGAGAACCACCGCGTAGTCATAAGTACGGAAGTCACCCATGACCCCAACAGAACGCATATTTGAAAGTGCTGCGAAGAACTGTCCCTTGCCGGTGTCAATGCCTGCGCGCGAAAGCTCTTCGCGGTATATGGCATCTGCTTCCTGGACAATGGCCACCTTTTCAGGAGTCACTTCGCCTACTACACGAATGCCGAGACCCGGTCCGGGGAAGGGCTGGCGGTACACAAGCTCACGCGGTATTCCAAGCTCTAGTCCCACCTTTCTCACTTCATCCTTGAAAAGATCACGAAGAGGCTCCACCGGATTCTCATCAAAGCCCAGCTCAACCACAAGGTCATGGGGCAGACCTCCAACATTGTGATGAGACTTGATAACCGCACCGTCTTTTCCCATGCCGCTTTCAACCACGTCGGGATAAATCGTGCCCTGCGCCATATACTTGAAACCACCGGTACCTGCGAGCCTTCTGGCTTCGCTTCCGAAGATCTCCACGAACTTGTTGCCGATCAGCTTTCTTTTCTGCTCAGGATCATCAATGCCCTTCAGCATTTCAAAATATTCGGGCCCGGCGTTTACCCGGATGAAATTCAGATCCGCAAAGCGGCCATCGGGGCCAAAGACGGCCTCTACTTCATCCCCTTCATTTTTTCTCATCAGGCCGTGATCCACAAAGACACAGTAAAGCTGCTTTCCTATTGCTTTTGATAACAGCACCGCGGTTACTGTGGAATCCACTCCGCCGGACAGACCCAGGAGAACCCTGTCAGAACCGATCTTTGCTTTTAATTCCTTTATCATCGCTTCTGCAAAGGAAGCCATCTGCCAGCTCCCGCTACATCCGCATACATCTAAGACAAAACGCCTGATCATCTTCGCACCGTTTTCGGTATGCTCCACCTCCGGATGCAGCTGTACGGCGTAAAGCTTTCTTTCCGCATTCTCCATAGCAGCCACGGGGCAGTTTTCGGAATGCGCGGTCACCTTGAAACCGGCCGGAGCTTCCGCTATATAATCAGTGTGGCTCATCCAGACAGTTTCCCTTCCGGGACAATCCTGAAACAGGATGGATGAACGGTCATCGATCACTACTTCCGTATGACCATACTCGCTGACAGGTGCGGTTTTTACCTTACCGTCAAGAAGGTAAGCCATCAGCTGGGCGCCGTAACAGATTCCCAGCACCGGTATCCCCAAATTAAATATCCCGGGGTCAAATTTAGGTGACTCCGGGGCATACACGCTATTGGGACCTCCGGTAAGAATGATACCCTTAGGTGCCATTTCCTTAAGCTTTTCCAGTCCGATCCCGGACGGATGGATCTCACAATATACGTTCTGTTCCCTGACCCTTCTGGCTATCAGCTGTTTATACTGTCCACCGAAATCAAGGACTATTATCTTCTCCCGTTCCATTCTCTGTTTATCTGCTCCTTCCGAAAATTACTCTTTGTATGTTTCTTTTAAGCGGGTAAGGGCTCTTGCCATAGATGCCTTTGACATCTTGTATTCCTCTATGGAATGCTTCTGCCGGAGCTGTTCTTTCGCACGTTCCAGCGCTGCCTTTGCCCGGTTCCTGTCAATGTCTTCGGGACGCTCACAGGTATCAACAAGTATGGTGCATCTGTTATTCGCAACCTGGGCGGTTCCTATTCCTACAATGTAACGGTGCCATTCAAAATCCGGCGTCTGAAAACGCAGGGATCCGAGGTCCACCGCGATGACCATCTCTTCATGATGGGCCTGTATCTCCAGCTGACCGTCGATGGTATTAAATATCACCGTTTTTATCTTTCCTTCAAAAATAACGCCATGGCTGGCTATTATCCTGAAAAAAAATGAGCTGCTCATCAAAGCTTTTTCGCCTTTTCTGCCACGTCTTCTATGGTGCCGACATTGAAAAATGCTTCTTCGGGGTAATGGTCGGCGTCTCCGCTGATTATAGCCTGGAACCCCTTTATCGTATCTTTTACTTCCACATATTTACCGGGGATACCGGTGAAATTCTCTGCCACGTGGAAAGGCTGGGACAGGAACTTCTGTATCTTTCTTGCCCGGAAAACCGTCTGCTTATCCTCTTCCGAAAGCTCTTCCATTCCAAGGATTGCAATGATATCCTGGAGTTCCTTATATTTCTGCAATGTCTGCTGGACCTTCAGTGCGGTTTCGTAATGTTCTTCTCCGACTATCTCCGGTTCCAGTATTCTGGAGCTGGATTCAAGAGGATCCACCGCGGGGTAAATACCCTGCTCAACTATCTTTCTGGAAAGAACGGTAGTTGCATCCAAATGTGCGAAGGTCGTCGCGGGTGCAGGGTCTGTCAGGTCGTCCGCAGGGACATATACCGCCTGTATACTGGTAACTGATCCTTCCCTTGTGGAAGCGATCCGCTCCTGCAACTCGCCCATGTCATTTGCAAGCGTCGGCTGATAACCAACCGCAGAAGGCATACGTCCAAGAAGTGCCGAAACCTCCGAACCAGCCTGCACAAATCTGAAAATATTATCGATAAAGAGCAGCACGTCTCTGTGCTCTACATCCCTGAAGTATTCCGCCATGGTAAGACCGGTCTCTGCGACTCTCATTCTGGCCCCCGGCGGCTCATTCATCTGTCCGAATACCAGCGCAGTCTTTTCAAGAACTCCGGACTCTCTCATTTCCGACCACAGATCATTACCCTCACGTGAACGCTCGCCCACTCCGGTAAAAATGGAATATCCGCCGTGTTCGGTGGCAATATTCGTGATCAGCTCCTGGATAAGCACCGTCTTTCCTACGCCGGCACCGCCAAAGAGTCCGACCTTTCCACCCTTGGAGTAAGGAGCCAGCAGGTCTATGACCTTGATGCCGGTTTCCAGTATTTCCTGAACGGGAGACTGATCCTCAAATTTCGGAGGTTCACGGTGTATCAGCCATTTCTCGCCGTCCTTTATTTCTTCGCCATGGTCGATGGTATCCCCGAAAACATTGAAAAGCCTGCCCAGCGTCTGCTTTCCTACGGGAACCTTTATGGGACCGCCGTTATCTATAACCTCCATGTCCTTATGCAGGCCTTCACTGGCTGTGAGCATGATGCAGCGCACCACTCCGCCGCCTATATGCTGCGAAACCTCCATTACACCCTTGACTCCACTGTTATCAACCGTCAGCGCATCCTTAATGTAAGGAAGATTATATTTGTCAGGGAATTCCACATCCACAACCGGACCCAGAACCTGTATGATTTTTCCTTTGTTGATCGTCGTATCCATAAGTCTTAAGCCTTTTTCTGTTTCCTTAGCCTCTGGGCCTTGGCGCCGCTGCACACTTCCGTTATCTCCTGGGTGATGGCAGCCTGCCGTACTCTGTTGTACTGGATATTCAGCGCATGCAGTATCGCATTCGCACTGTCATTGGCGGACTGCATCGCGCTCATTCTGGCGTGCTGTTCGCAGCAGAAAGCCTCTACCAGCGCACTGAAAATATATCCGTTGATACAGTTCGGAACCACAGCTTTGATAACGTCCTCCGGAGAAGGTATCAGCTGGAATTCCTCCTGATAAACATCTGCCGGAATGCTCATCGCAGTTGCTTCTTTTAATGGAAGAAGCCTGTGCAGCATGGGCTGCATCTCCGCGCTGCTTACCATTATCGTATAAACTATATAGAGCTCCTGTATCTGGCCTGTTTCATATAATTCAAGAAGCCTTAGCGTTATTACCCTCGATCTGTGAAGAGAGGGGTTCTGGGCAGTGTACAGGAATTCTTCATCTATGGGGATGTGCTTATTCTCAAAATACTTTCTTCCCAGCTCTCCTACCACGAAAAGCTTGGTATTCTTGTATTTTGCCATCTCCTCTTCAGTGAGCTTCAGGACGTTGTGGTTATACGCTCCCGCCAAACCTTTATCAGCCGTGATCACGAGAAACGCCACTGTCCTCTCATTCTCCGGATCATCCTCAAAGGTGCGGAAGTAGATACTGTTTACCCCTGAAACATGCCGGCTGAGACGCTCTGTCATCGCCTGCATCCCGTAGAAGTAGGGCTCTGTATTCTCCAGCTCCTTCTTGGCCTTCCTAAGCTTTGTGGAAGAAATGAGATACATGGCATTGGTGATCTTCTGGGTTTCTTTTATGCTGTTTATTCTGTCCTTGATCTCTTTACTGTTTGCCATGAGACATTAGTCCGGTTTTTTTGCTCCCCATTCACCTTCTTTGTATTCGGTGACGTATGAGATGATCTTCTCTGTCAGATCCTCATCAAGGATCTGCCTCTGCTCTATGGTTTTCATGATGTCGCCATGGATCTTTCCCATATATTCGAGCATGCCCTGCTGAAAGGCCTTAACCTTTTTCTTCTCTATGCTGTCCATCAGCTTATTATTGGCAGCGACGAGGGATATTACCTGTTCCGCCAGTGAAAGCGGATGCTCCAGCGGCTGCTTCAGAAGCTCCATCAAAACCTCGCCGTGCGTCAGCATGGACTTGGTCGCGGGATCCAGATCTGATGAGAACTGGGTGAAGACCGCCATTTCCCTGTACTGCGCGAGATCTATACGAAGCGATCCCACGGATTTCTTCATTGCCTTGCTCTGTGCCGCTCCACCTACTCTGGACACAGACAGACCAACGTTTACCGCCGGTCTCTGTCCTTCGAAAAATAGATCGCTTTCGAGGAATATCTGTCCGTCGGTAATGGAAATAACGTTTGTCGGAATATAGTCCGATACATCTCCCGCCTGGGTCTCTATTATGGGAAGCGCAGTCAGTGAACCGCCGCCAAGTTCCGGTGCCAGCCTGCTGGATCTTTCCAAAAGCCTGGAATGGAGATAGAAAACATCTCCGGGATATGCCTCCCGCCCGGGAGGACGCCCGAGCAGCAGGGAAATTGCCCTGTAGGCAACTGCATGCTTCGACAGGTCATCATATATGATCAAAACATCATCGCCCTTATACATGAACTGCTCTGCAATGGCTGTGGCAGAATAGGGCGCAATATACTGCAGCGGAGCGGGATCACTTGCTGTTGCGGAAACAACCAGCGTATAATCCATAGCTCCCACCTTGCGCAATGTGGAAACTATCTTGGCAACCGTCGATGCCTTCTGTCCAATGGCAACATAGACACACTTAACATTTTTTCCTTTTTGATTGATGATGGTGTCAATCGCTATGGAAGTCTTACCGGTCTGTCTGTCGCCGATTATGAGCTCTCTCTGTCCCCTTCCGATGGGGAACATGGAATCTATGGCAAGAATACCGGTCTCCATCGGTACTCCTACGGATTTCCTGTCAACGATACCCGGTGCCGGGAATTCGATGGGCCTGTGGCTGACGGCCTTTATTCTTCCTGCTCCGTCTATGGGATCTCCCAAAGCATTTATAACTCTCCCGAGGAAGGCGTCTCCGACAGGGATGCTTGCACGTCTCTGGGTACGGACAGCCCTCATTCCTTCCTTGATGGCCTGCTCTCTTCCGAAAAGTATGCAGCCTATCCGGTCGGTTTCTATATTCTGGACCATGCCTCTCGTGCCGTCATCAAAGACAACTACCTCGCCGTATTCAGCATGATCGACTCCCTTCAGGGAAGCAATGCCGTCGCCGACAAATTCTACCGTTCCTACTTCATTGGATTCCGCATGAAGCTCGAAATCATTTATCTCTGTCTTCAGTATGTCCAGCAGATCTTTTTCATCATACTGGGTTATACGGAGAACATCTTCAATGAGCTTTTCAAACTGCCCGGCTCTTCCGGAATTACTCCAGTCATATACCAAACCGCCGGCCGTAAGGATAAAACCGCCGCCGATCGAGCTGTCCTCGACAAGCTTTAATTTGACATCCGGAGCCCCGAACCTGCCCTTGATAAACTCTTTGATCCTCTCTATCTGGGAATCATCCGGCAGAGTAACATATTTGAGCTCGGCTTTTACCTTTTTCACTTTTTCAGAGGCATTACCTGCCATCTTCTTCACCCGCCTTGCTCAAAAATTCCTCAATGAGACTCTTGTCTGTTTCGGCACTATTATTTGCGGCAGCAATCTTCTTTGCCGCAGCCGCCACGATATCCGCGATCTTTCTTTCCTGCTCGGCATCACGGACTGCAGCTGCCATATCCGCCTTTCTGCCGGCATCCTCAATGATCTGATCAGCCCTTTTATTGGCATCGCTGATGATCCGGTCGTATTCTTCAGCCGCCTTGCGGTTGGCCTCTGAAAGCCGGGTCTTTTCTGTCTGCTCGAGCTCGGAAAGCTTTTCATCATACTTTCTCTTCAGTTCATCCGCTTCGGCAGCGCTCTTTTCAGCATTCTCCTTATTCTGAACGATCTTTTTTGCTCGCTCCTCCAAAATCTTATCCACGGGAGCGAAAAGAAACTTCTTCAGGATAAGAAAGAGGATAAGAACATTCGCTATGGTAATAGCTATTGAAACCGGGTGTATGGAAACGATACCCATGAATCAACCTCCTATCGATATAATCATTTTCCGAGAACAAATATGATAAGGATCGCGGTAACAAGCGCATAAATAGCTGTTGCCTCTGCAAGGGCCGCTCCCAGGATCAGAGTCGTCCTTATCTTTCCCTCCGCCTCAGGCTGTCTTGCAACCGCATCTGTAGCCTTTGCTGTGGCTATTCCTATACCCACGCCGGCTCCGATACATCCTAATGCCGCGATTCCTGCGCCTAATGCTGTCAAACTCATTTTACTTCCTCCTTATTTTTTACAGTACCTATTCAACTGCCTCACTCAGATAAATGGATGTCAGAAATACGAAAACATACGCCTGCAAAAGCGCGTCGAATATTTCAAAATAACAACTGAAGGGGATGGGAACCGCAAAAGGTACCAGTATCTTTAACAGTTCCATGATGATAAAGCCGCCGAAGATATTTCCGAAAAGTCGCATGCACAGCGAAAGCGGCTTGATGACTATTTCAAGAATATTGATGGGTGTGATTACCGCAATGGGTTTTGTAAAGGATTTGAGCCAGCCGCCGACACCTTTTCTCTTGATTCCCGCGATCTCAACCATGACTATGCTCATGAGCGCCAGCGCTATGGTCACATTAAGATCTTTCGTCGGGGGCTTCATAAATGTGTAAGTGTCGGTAACAGAAGTTTCTATCAGCGCCGACAGATTGGCAATGCCTATAAAAAAGATCATGGTGATGGTAAACCAGGAATATCCCACGGCTTCATCTCCCAGCATGCTGTGGGTCATATTTCTGATCCAGGTCACAAAGGCTTCAACTGCCAGCTGCCGCTTCCCCGGGTTCTCCACCGTAAAGCCTCTGGTCAGCAGAATACAGGCCACAAGAACTATGATCAGCAATATCCAGGTATTAAAGATCGATTCGGTTATTACCGCCGGTCCTATGGAGAAAAGCACGTTGACGCCAAGCTCTTCTACCAGTTTCTCGCCTAAATCCACCTTTTGTTACCTCCATCCTCGATCGTATCAGATCCGAAACTGTCTCTGATTATACTCCATTCTTTTTCAATCGTAAACGGAAAGCTGCGGTCAATATAGCCGGAGTGCTATTGTCTGTTGTAAAACACCGGAAGCGCATTATATAAATACTCCACAGAAGCGTTGAAATCGTGGATCCCTCCGCTCTTCAGGTAATATGAAACATGATCCGGCGTAAAGACATCGCTTCTTGAAAGCATCTCGCTCATCTGGGTATTCATCTGTCCAAAGAGGGAATCATGGGTTCCCGTACAGGCATAGATGTAGTATCCCTTCTCATTAAGGTGCTGCTCCGCTATCAGCTTTTCAAAAAAGTCGCAGGTCTCTTTCGCCTGAGTTTCTCCATATCCTCCGAAGTACCAGCATGAAGCGCTCATGGGAGCAAAATACTTTATATAGTCTGAGTTGTAGCAGTACTGGAACCAGGTGGTAACGGCTCCGAGCGAAAAGCCACCGAAAGCCCGGTGCTCCCTTGACGCCATCAGATCCTTCTTTGAGGAAGAAGCGGCATACGTATGGAATTTACCCTCTACCGCAGGCATCAGATCATTAGCGAAATCCTGATGGAACTGCCTGACTTCACTGTCTGAGCGGGCAAAATCCTGGGGTGAATTATCAGCATCAAAGGTGGCCGCAACTACGATTACAGGAGGAATAACCCCGTCAGCTATCATATTATCCAGCATGTTCTTCACCTTGCCGCCGCCTTCAAAGAAAAGCTGGTCTGCGGTACATTCCAGGCCGTGCATCATATAGAAGATGTTATACCTTGTTTTTATATCTGCGTTATTGTATCCGTAAGGAAGATAAATCTTGGCTGTTTTTGTAATGCTTCTTCCGTCTCCCGCATAGTCCTTAGAACCGTATTTTATGCTGACGATCGCGCCCGGTTTTTCAGCAGGCAGGAAATACGCTTCGGGAACTGCTGCGGTCCAGCCACGCTGAGGAATGCTGCTTTGGGTTGTCTTCTCAACGATCATCCCGGTATCCCTGAAGATAGTAAATGTCCTGGGCTTATCGTCTTTGTAAGAATTCCGGGAAGAGGCATAAACAGGACATGCTTCTATAATAAGCAGAATTATTATAATGATGGAAATAATGGATTTTCGTATCCCTGATCTCATTTCAGAATGTAACGCTCCTTTTCAGACATTATACCATTACATGAATAATTCCCGAAAACAAAAAAACGGATGATCATAAGATCATCCGGAAAAGGCGACAACCAGATTTGAACTGGTGATCAGGGTGTTGCAGACCCATGCCTTACCACTTGGCTATGTCGCCATACTCCCCGAGTTGGGCTCGAACCAACAACCCCGCGGTTAACAGCCGCGTGCTCTACCATTGAGCTATCGAGGAAAAACGTCCTGCGGACGTTTTTCGGGCACGTTCTGGCTCGCCATGCGAAACAGTGCCCGTGGTTATCGCACTATAGTGCGATAACTTCCTTGAACCTTGCAAACCGAACATCGAACAGATCTGACATCGCTAAGTGCTCATACTACACTGGACTACTAAACTCACGCTTCGTCTCTGACTCGCGTTCGTTAAGGG
>JAIKXV010000107.1 GCA_024683935.1 Lachnospiraceae bacterium
CGAAGAGGTTACAAGTGTTACCTCAAAGGAGGCAGATCATGAACAGATATCAAAAGGTGAACAGGATCAAGCAATTCAATTTCCAGATCAACAGAGTGTTGACATATGGAGAAGAAGCTTGTGATGAAGAACTGGTTATCCAGTATTTGTCCGGTGTTCGTACAATAGAGGGAAAAGATTAAAAATGCTAAATCTATGACATCGCGTTGCTTTACCATAAAAGAAGGCGGAGAGCAGCACTGCCAAATAGGAAATCATAACATAGCTGTTGATACAATTCTTGATTGGATTGAAAGGATCAGCTGAAAAAGAATACTGATCATTCTGTCCGGTTCTCTATTTTCAGATCCGGGACTTCGGAAAAAACCTACCGCTTTCCTACCCTAAATTTATCTATTACCGTGCCGATATCTCCATCGATGCAGACAGCCTGTTCCCTGATATCCTTTGGGCAGACTGCTTCACCACCTTGTCCGGTGTCCGGCTGTCTATAAAATGTTTACATCACTTCTCTTCCGTAAATATCCCGGTCAGTCTGGGGACCTTGAATCTGCTCGTAAACAGATCACACTTGCACAGAAACTCATAGAAAATATGCCGTCCCTGATCAGACATAGTCTCGTAATTTCCCTGCCCTTTAGCCAGGATCACATCTGCATCATCCAAGGCCTTCCTGGCCGTCTCAGGCATCAGATCATACACGGTTCCTGCTATGGCATCCCCGTTGGATATGATCTCTGCTATGTTATCTAGGCCCACATAAGCTGCGTCATCAGCCGTTGCATCGTTAAGTACCTCCCCGCCACGGACCAGTGTTTTCAAGGTCAGATGCGGGAAACGCTTTGCTATCTGTTCCAAGAGCAGCTTATCCAGAACAATCTCGCCGCAGTTATCGCAGACCAAAAGGAAAGACTTTCCTTTTTTACAGGTTTCAAGAAAAGAATCATAGGTCTGCCTGTCATCTTCTCTCATTTCCGTATCACGAAATAGAGATAAAAACTCGTCCTGATCCACATGATTCATTGCCCCAAAGTCAATATAGTTTCCGACTCTCGCCATGATCAGCGCTTTTGCCAACGGATCCTCAGACCTCTCGATTTCCCTTCGGAGAAAGTCTTCCATCTCCAGCATCAGGTCGTTGTACTTCTTCTTGATATCCTTATAATCTGCTGCTGCCCCGAAGCGCCTTACATGCACTTTGTTAAACAGATAGACCATATACGGACTGGTGTCAGTTTCTTTCCGATTATCGAGAAGGTTACGGATCTCTGACAGATACTCCTCATCGTCTGTCTTATTCTTTTGTTTATCATACAGACAAGCTGCACAACTTTCCGAAATTCGCATGATCTGTATCTAACTCCTGTTTCGCGAAATAGTGCTCCTTAGCGTAAGCAAATCTCTCATTAAACTTCTTTATTGCTTCTTTGCTTACAGGATTCTTTGGTTCACTCATATCAAAAGCATGATACATCCCCTTGTAAACGTCAACTTCAGCCTCCACTCCGGCAGCCTTAAGATCATCGACATACTTCAATGTTTCACAATAGAAGGGCTCTGCTGTACAGACAAACGTATAAGCCGGCGGAAGATTGGAATAATCCGTCTGCCTGGCCGGTGCGGCATAAGGTGAAACTTCCTTCCTGGCATCTTTCCTCAGGTATACTGCCCATGCCTGGTGATTTCTTCTAGTGTTCCATACCTTGGCATGATTGTCTTTGGAACTGTCTGTGTCAAAGTTGTCAATCATTGGATATAGCGGCATCTGAAAGGCTATCTTTACTTCGCCCTTATCTCTTGCAAGCATTGAGATTGCTGCAGTTAAGCCACCTCCTGCGCTCTCTCCTCCAACCATTATCTGATCAGGGTTTATTCCGAGTTCTTTTGTATGGTCCTTCATGTACAAGAGTGTGGCATAACACTCATACAATGCAGTAGGATATGGATGAAGCAGCGACAAATGGTAACCCGGTGCTATCACTACAGCGCCGTGATTTCTTACCAGATCCGCCGCCCTGCCGATATATGCCATCTCTTTCATTCCTGTCATATATCCCCCACCGTGAATCCACATAACTCCCGGTGCATTCACCGGCTCAGTCTTGGGCTTCATTACCAATAGCGTAATTCTGCGTCCGTTTGCTTCAATTTTGATCCGTTTGCTGCATATCCCCTTGGTACTAAAACTATACAATTCTTATTAATGCCCCCTTATTTATCTTATCTTCCGATTTTATTCAATAAACTTCTTGATTTCTTCACTGATGCGATCACTCTCATAATAATGCACATAGTGTC
Source organism: Lachnospiraceae bacterium (assembly GCA_024683935.1). The sequence continues at coordinate 2,299 of JAIKXV010000107.1, forward strand.
CACAGTAGATCTGTATCGCCCGGTGAGTAAATTCAGCAGTTCCTTCTCCACCCATCTTATCAATATTCTCGGTGAATTCGCCGCCACCGGCATACATCTTACC